>NZ_BAAAQW010000003.1:617176-688118 GCF_039531875.1 Sinomonas flava
CACCGGCCGTCGTCGTACCCGAGAAGCCGAAATCCCGTGGGGATCTGTACCCGAAACGGGTGGGGTGGGTCAGCGGGAGGGGTAGTCCCGCTTGGCCTCGCCGACATAGAGCTGGCGCGGGCGCCCGATCTTGGTCTGCGGGTCCTTGATCATCTCGCGCCACTGGGCGATCCAGCCGGGGAGGCGGCCGATCGCGAAGAGCACCGTGAACATCTTCTCCGGGAAGCCCATCGCCTTGTAGATGAGGCCCGTGTAGAAGTCCACGTTCGGGTAGAGCTTCCGCTGGATGAAGTAGTCGTCCGCGAGAGCCTTCTCCTCGAGGCGCATGGCGATCTCGAGGAGCTCGTCGTTGCCGCCGAGCTTGCCGAGGACCTCGTGGGCCGTCGCCTTGATGATCTTCGCGCGCGGGTCGTAGTTCTTGTAGACCCGGTGGCCGAAGCCCATGAGGCGGACGCCGTCTTCCTTGTTCTTGACCTTCTCCATGAAGTCCTCGGGCTTGATGCCCTCGGCCTGGATGCGGCGGAGCATGTTCAGCACGGCCTCGTTGGCGCCGCCGTGCAGCGGGCCGAAGAGCGCGTTGATGCCCGCGGACACGGACGCGAACATGTTCGCGTTCGCGGAGCCGACGAGGCGGACCGTGGACGTCGAGCAGTTCTGCTCGTGGTCCGCATGCAGCACGAGGAGCGTGTCGAGGGCCTTGACCACGAGCGGGTCGAGCTCATAGGGCTCCGCCGGGAGACCGAAGGAGAGGCGGAGGAAGTTCTCCACGAGGTTCATGGAGTTGTCCGGGTACAGCAGCGCCTGCCCGATCGACTTCTTGTGGGCGTACGCGGCGATGACCGGGAGCTTTGCCATGAGCCGGATGGTGGAGAGCTCCACCTGCTCCTCGTTGAACGGGTCGAGCGAGTCCTGGTAGAACGTCGACAGCGCGGAGACGGCCGAGGACAGGACGGGCATCGGGTGGGCATCGCGCGGGAAGCCGGCGAAGAAGCTCTTGAGCTCCTCGTGCAGGAGGGTGTGCCGGCGGATCCGCTGGTCGAAGGCGTCGAGCTCGGCGGAGGTCGGGAGGTTCCCGTAGATGAGGAGGTAGGAGACCTCGAGGAAGCTCGAGTGCTGCGCCAGCTGCTCGATGGGGTAGCCCCGGTACCGGAGGATCCCCTCATCGCCGTCGATGAAGGTGATCGAGGACGTGGTGGCCGCGGTGTTCATGAACCCGGGGTCGAAGGTGACGGCGCCGGTCTCCTTGAGGAGCTTGGAGACGTCATAGCCGTCATTGCCCTCAACGGCGCGAATGCGGGGCAGCTCGAGATCTCCGCCCTCGTGGCGCAGCAGTGCGCCGTTCATCTCAGTCATGGTTCCCCTTCAAGAGGTAGCTCGCAACGTTCCTAAGCTACTCCCAGATCCCGGCAGGCACTAATCGATACCCGGCCTCCTGTGAGGTGCCGCACACTTGCTGGACTAGCGCGCGGAGAGGCGTTCCACGGCGGCGTCGATGCGCTCGTCGCTTCCCGTGAGGGCCACGCGGACGAAGCCCGAGCCCGCTGCGCCGTAGAACACGCCAGGCCCGACGACGATGCCCAGTTCCGCGAGGCGGCCGACGGTTGTCCAGGTGTCTTCACCGGCGGTGCACCACAGGTACAGGCCCGCCTCGGAGTGGGACAGGGTGAGGCCGAACGCCTCGAGCGCGGGCAGGAGCCGCTCGCGCCGGGCCCGGTAGAGGTCCTTCTGGGCGAGGACGTGCGCGTCGTCGCCGAGCGCCACCCGCATCGCTTCCTGCACCGGGAAGGGCATGATCATGCCCGCGTGCTTGCGGCTGTTGACCAGGTTCGGCATCAGCTCGGGCGCTCCCGCGACGAAGGCCGCGCGGTACCCTGCCAGATTCGACTGCTTGCTGAGCGAGTAGACGCTCAGGAGGCCCATCAGGTCCCCGCCGCTCACGCGGGGATCGAGCACTGACGGGACGGCCTCGCCGCCGCGCTGCGCATCCCAGGCCCCCCACCCGAGCTCGGCGTAGCACTCGTCGGAGGCGACGACGGCGCCCAGGGACCGGGCGCGGTCGACGACGGCACGCAGCTCGTCCGCGCTCCGCACCGCACCCGTCGGGTTGCCCGGGGAGTTGACCCAGACGAGGCGGACGCGTGCGAGCGTGCCGGCATCGAGCTCGTCGAGGCTGTCGGCCGCCACGGCCGTGGCCCCTGCGAGCCGCGCCCCGATGTCGTACGTCGGGTAGGCCACGGACGGCCGGACGACGACGTCGCCCTCGCCGAGGCCGAGCAGGAACGGAAGCCAGGCCACGAGTTCCTTCGAGCCGACCGTCGGCATGACCGCCTGCTCGTCGAGCCCGGTGACACCGCGCCGCCGCGCGAACCATTCGACGACCGCCTCGCGCAGCGCCAGCGTGCCGTGCACGGTCGGGTAGCCCGGCGCGTCCGCCGCGGCGCGCAGCGCCTCCTGGATGACCTCGGGCGTCGGGTCCACCGGTGTCCCGATGGAGAGGTTGACCGCCCCGCCCGGATGCTCGGCCGCCGTGGCCGCGTAGGGCCGCATGGCCTCCCAGGGGTAGTCGGGGAGGTCCAGGCCGAAGCTGGAGGGATGTCGAATCGAGGAGGCCGTTCGTGCCGCGCTGTCGGCGCCCGGCTCGTTCCGCACGGTCAGTGGTCTTGGTTCTGCGGGGGAAGGGCCGCGACGAGCGGATGGTCCTTGCCCGTGTTGCCGAGCTTGGCGGCGCCGCCCGGGGAGCCGAGGTCGTCGAAGAACTCGACGTTGGCCTTGTAGTAGTCACTCCACTCGTCGGGCACGTCGTCCTCGTAGTAGATGGCCTCGACGGGGCACACCGGCTCGCAGGCACCGCAGTCGACGCACTCGTCCGGGTGAATGTACAGGGACCGCTCGCCTTCGTAGATGCAGTCGACAGGACACTCCTCGACGCAGGCCTTGTCCTTCACATCCACGCACGGCTGCGCGATCACGTATGTCACGGTGCACCCTCTCTCTGTTCCGGCCGCACTGCTGGCGTCTTCCTGCGGCATGTCCGCGGCCGGTCGAGCCTATTATCCCCCGGCTCCCGCACGCTACTCCACCGGACACAGGCCGTAGCACTCGGCCGCCCGGGCAGCGAGCGGGCCGCCGGCCGCGCCCGCCCTGCCTACGATGGAGCGTGCCCGACTCCCCCATCGACCTGCTTCGCTCGCTCCCAGCCGGCACGCGCGTCGTCGTCCGCAGCAGGATCGAGGACGGCTTCACGGACGCCCTCGGCGATCTCGTGGACTGCGGCGAGACGACGGCGACGATCCGCACCCGCCGGGGCGACGCCGTCGTGCGCCTGGCCGACGTCGTTGCGGCGAAGCCGGTGCCGCCTCCCCCGCCGCCCCGGGGCCAGCGGGAGAAGCCCTAGCAGGAAGCGTTGTGCCGAAGACCACACTGCGCTACATTTTATCCATCGAATAGAAATATCGAGGTTGCGCCGGAGGTCCACGCCATGTCGTTGCTCAGTGCCCTGGGAAGGCTCGCGCCTTCCGGGCTCCCGCCGATGGTCTTCCAGGAGGCCCGCTTCGACCGGGTGGGCGTGCGCGCGGCCGACGGCGCGCTCCGCCTCGACGTCGGGCTAGCGGCCCTGGATCTCGCGCCCTTCGGGGAGTTCAGGGCGACCGTGCGCTTCACGGCGGTCCTCGAGCGGCACCTGGCCTCGGGCGAGACGGTGCAGCGGAGCGTCCCGTGCATCCAGACGGATTCGTCGGCGTACCAGCGGGACAGGATGGGCCACGCGAGCGCGGCCCTGGCCTTCGCGCCGACGCCCCTGCCCCGGCTGTGGGCGCGGATGGGGACGCAGGACGGATCCGGCGTCACGCTGGTCCGCGCCTTCTGGTCGGACCTCATGATCATGGATCCGGCCCACCGGCTGCTCCAGCGGATCCGCGGCGAGTGGAACCACTCCCCCGCGGTCGCCGGGACACGCACGGCGGCGGCCGGCGGCTTCCGTGCAGGAGCCGCCGACCGCCGTCGGACGGGGTGAGTCAGGAACGCGAGCGGTTGCGCGCGGCCTTGAGTCGCTCGTTGGCGTCGAGGATCACCTTGCGGATGCGGATGTCCTCGGGGGTGATCTCCACGCACTCGTCCTCGCGGGCGAACTCGAGGGATTCCTCGAGCGTGAGCGTCCGCGGCGGGGTGAGCCCCTCGAAGTTGTCCGCGGTGGAGGAGCGCATGTTGGTGAGCTTCTTCTCCTTGGTGATGTTCACCTCCATGTCGTCGGCGCGCGAGTTCTCGCCGACGATCATGCCCTCGTAGACCTCGGCCGTGGGCTGGATGAAGAAGGTGCCGCGCTCCTGGAGGTTGATCATCGCGAACGGGGTCGCGACGCCGGCACGGTCCGCGACGAGCGAACCGTTCGTGCGGTACTCGATGTCCCCGGCCCACGGCTCGTAGCCCTCGGAGATCGAGGAGGCGATGCCCGCGCCGCGGGTGTCCGTGAGGAACTTCGTGCGGAAGCCGATGAGGCCGCGGGAGGGGACGATGAACTCCATGCGGACCCAGCCCGTGCCGTGGTTGGCCATGTTGGTCATGCGCCCCTTGCGGGCCGCGAGGAGCTGCGTGACCGCGCCGAGGTACTCCTCCGGGACGTCGATCGTCATGTGCTCCATGGGCTCGAGGACCTGGCCGTCGACCTTCTTCGTCACGACCTGCGGCTTGCCGACCGTGAGCTCGAAGCCCTCGCGGCGCATCTGCTCGACGAGGATGGCCAGGGCGAGCTCGCCGCGGCCCTGCACCTCCCACGCGTCCGGACGCTCGGTGGGCAGGACGCGGATCGAGACGTTGCCGATCAGCTCCTTGTCGAGGCGGTCCTTGACCTGGCGTGCGGTCACCTTCGCGCCCTTGACGCGGCCGGCCAGCGGGGACGTGTTGATGCCCACCGTCATCGAGATCGCGGGGTCGTCGACCGTGATGAGCGGGAGCGGCTGCGGGTTGTCCGCGTCGGTGAGCGTCTCGCCGATGGTGATCTCCTCGATGCCGGCGACCGCGACGATCTCGCCGGGGCCGGCGGACTCGGCCGGGACCCGGTCGAGGGCGCGGGTGGCAAGCAGCTCGGTGATCTTGACGGTCCTGATGGTCCCGTCGTGGCGGGCCCAGGCGACCTGCTGGCCCTTGCGGAGCGTGCCGTTGTAGATGCGCAGGAGCGCGAGGCGGCCGAGGAACGGCGACGCATCCAGGTTGGTCACGTGCGCCTGGAGAACACCCTCGGGGTCGTACGTGGGCGCCGGGATGTGCTTGAGGATGGTCGCGAAGAGCGGCTCGAGGTTGTCGTTGTCCGGGATCGAGCCGTCGGCGGGCTGCTCGAGGGAGGAGGCGCCGGCGCGGGCAGCAGCGTAGACCACCGGGACGTCGAGGACCTTGTCGAGGTCGAGGTCCGGGACCTCGTCCGCGAGGTCCGAGGCGAGGCCGAGGAGGAGATCCATCGTCTCGTGGACGACCTCCTCGATGCGCGCGTCGGGCCGGTCGGTCTTGTTCACCACGAGGATCACGGGCTTGTGCGCGGCGAGTGCCTTGCGGAGCACGAAGCGCGTCTGGGGCAGCGGGCCCTCCGAGGCGTCCACGAGCAGCACCACGCCGTCGACCATGGACAGGCCCCGCTCGACCTCTCCGCCGAAGTCGGCGTGGCCCGGGGTGTCGATGACGTTGATCGTGATGCCGTCGGGCTCGCCGACCTCGGCCGCGGACGGACCGGCATAGCGCACGGTCGTGTTCTTGGCGAGGATCGTGATGCCCTTCTCACGCTCGAGGTCACCCGAGTCCATCACGCGGTCCTCGACGTCGCCGTGGGCGGCGAAGGAGTTGGTCTGCCGGAGCATGGCGTCGACGAGGGTGGTCTTGCCGTGGTCGACGTGCGCCACGATGGCGACGTTGCGGAGATCGGTGCGAGAGGCGGTGGACACAGTTTCAGTCATGCGTGTGAGGCTCACTTCGGATGTGGGGTCGCGGCGGTCCGCGTCCTCATGCGGCTCGGGGTGGCCCGGCCGGAGGCACAACGGAACAGACCCTCTTAAGGGCCAGCAACTACATTTTACCCCTCCCGGAGCAAACGCCCTTCCGGGCGCCGGGCGGGAGCCCTGGGAAGACCGAGTGGCACCAGACGCCGCGACCCAGCATGATGGGACAACGGGCGTTCGCACCGCACCCGTTGTCACCGCACCGGAGGACCCATGGGACCAGGCAGGCTCCGCGTCGCCACGGCAGCCCTCGCCGTCGCGCTCGCCTCATCCGGCGCGCCCGTCTCCGCCGTCGCCACGCCCGCCTCCGCCGTCGCCCCCCCGTCGTCCGCCGGTGTGCCCTTCGCCACGCCCCCGCTCGTGCTCGCCCCGCGCACGACGTCGGCCCGTCGCCTCACGCCGCCGGCCCTCCTCCCGCTCGGGTCGCTGTACGCCGACCCTGCCACCGGCCGGCGCGAGAGGATCCTCGGGGATCTGGCCCGGACCGCAGTCCTGATCGGCGATTCCCAGTCCGAACCCACGGACAGCTGGGTGCGGCGCGGCCTCGAGAAGGCCGGATACAGCGTCTACTTCGCGGGAAAGGGCGGAACGGGCTTCTCGGTCGGCACGGCCGCGGTGCACGACTACGACGACGCCCTCCGCCTCGGCGACTGGCTCCTGCCCTACGGCGATCCCGGACTCGTGGTGGTCCAGGGCGGCGGCAACGACGCGACCCGCAGGTCCTCCGATGCGGCGATCACGAAGGGTGCCGTCGCGATCCTGGACGAGCTGCGCACCGCCTATCCCCACTCGAAGCGGCTCATGGTCGGAACCCTGTCGAAGTCGGCTGCCGACGGCGGCGGCCGCCGCACCGAGGTCGACGCCCTCCTCGGCCGCATCGCGGCGCGCCTCGAAGTTCCGTTCGTCGGCTGCGGGGACTGGATCTCGCGCTACGGCCTCGCCGACGAGCTCGCCGACGGGGTCCACCTCAAGGCCTCCGGCATGGCCCGGCTGACGCCGATCTTCGCCGACTCGCTGGCTGCACAGGGCCTCGCCTTGGACTGACGCAGGGGCCCGGGCGCGCACAGCGCCCGGGCCCTCGCCTTCCTTGCCGTGGCCGCCGCCTCAGGCGACCTCGGGGGGCAGGAGGAGCTTGCCCCCGGGGATCGCGTCCAGCAGGGCCCTCGTGTACTCCTGCTGCGGCGAGTTGAACACGGAGTCCGTCGTTCCGGTCTCGACCAGCGTGCCCCTCTCCATGACACACACGTTGTCCGCGATCTGCCGGACCACCGCGAGGTCGTGGGTGATGAAGAGGTACGTCAGCCCGAGTCGCTCCTGCAGGTCCGCGAGGAGGTTGAGCACCTGGGCCTGGACGAGAACGTCGAGCGCGGAGACCGCCTCGTCGCAGATGATCACCTCGGGGTCCAGCGCGAGCGCCCTCGCAATCGCCACGCGTTGGCGCTGGCCGCCCGAGAGCTCGTTCGGGTAGCGCTGCATCGCCGACTGCGGCAGGGCTACCTGGTCGAGCAGCTCGCGGACCTTGAGCTCACGGGAAGCCCTGTCCCCGATCTTGTGGGTACGCAGGGGCTCCTCGATCGTCCGGTAGATGTTGTACATCGGATCGAGCGACCCGTACGGGTCCTGGAAGATCGGCTGGACGCGCCGGCGGAACGCGAAGAGCTGCTTCCTGTCCAGAGTCGAGGTGTCGATCCCGTCGAACACGATCCGGCCGGAGGTCGGCTTCAGCAGCTGGAGCACCATCTGGGCAACGGTCGACTTGCCGGATCCCGACTCCCCCACGATCGCCGTCGTGGTGCCGCGCTGCACACGGAAGCTCACGCCGTCGACCGCGGTGAAATCGGTCCCGCGGCCGAGCCCCGTGCGCAGCTTGAACACCTTGGTCAGGTCCTCGACGATCAGCGCGTCATCGGTCGGGACACTCGGGGCGGCCTCTGCCGGGACGGCCTCGGCCTCGACGGCCTCCGCGGCGGCGGCCTCGGCCTTCTCGGCCGCGCGTTCCTTGGCCTCCTCCGAGGCCGTGAGGAGCTCGGTCGGCTCGATCCCGGCCTCCTTGGCCACCTGGATGCGCCGCGACGCGAGCGAGGGGGCCTTGGCCACGAGCCGCTGCGTGTACGGGTGGAGCGGGTTCCGCAGCAGTTCGAGCGACGGCCCGGCCTCGACGACCCTGCCCTGGTACATGACCACGACCTTGTCCGCGCGCTCCGCGGCCAGGCCCAGGTCATGGGTGATGAGGAGCACTGAGGTTCCCCGCTCCGCCGTCATGGTCTCGAGGTGGTCGAGGATCTTGCGCTGGACTGTGACGTCGAGGGCCGAGGTCGGCTCGTCGGCGATCAGAAGCTTCGGGGCGCACGCGAGGCCGATTGCGATGAGGGCCCGCTGGCGCATGCCGCCCGAGAACTCGTGCGGGAACTGCTTCGCACGGCGTTCCGCGTCCGGCAGGCCGGCATCCGCGAGGGCGCGCGCGACGTCGGCGGGACCGTCCGGGCGTCCGTTCGCCTTGAGCGTCTCCCGCACCTGGTAGCCGATCTTCCACACCGGGTTCAGGTTGGACATCGGGTCCTGCGGGACCATGCCGATCGTGTTGCCGCGGAGCTCGATCAGGCGCTTCTCGGGGGCGTGCGCGACATCCTCACCGTCGAGCAGGATCTGCCCCCCGGTGACCCGCCCGTTGGTCGGGAGGAGCCCGATGGCGGCAAGCGCCGTCGTCGACTTGCCGGAGCCGGATTCGCCGACGATCGCGAGCGTCTCGCCCGGCATGATCTTCAGGTGCGCGTCCCGCACGGCCTTGAAGTCGCCGCTGCTTGTCGTGAAGGTGATCTCCAGGTCCCGGATCTCGAGGATCGGTCGGCCGCCGGGCTCACCCGCATCCGTGATCTCCGGGCCCGAGGGCGCTGTGGTCTTCTCGGTCATCGGGTCCTGCTCTTCGGGTCGAGGGCGTCGCGGACGGCGTCGCCGAGCATGATGAAGCTCAGCACGCACAGCGACAGGGCGATGGACGGGTAGATGAGGATCATCGGGTTCGTCCTGATGGACGTCTGGGCGGCGGCGATGTCGTGCCCCCACGACATGACCGATTCGGGCAGGCCGATGCCGAGGAAGGACAGCGTTGCCTCCGTCACGATGAACACCCCGAGCTCGAGCGTCGCGAGGACGATCACGGGCGCCAGCGCGTTGGGCAGGACGTGCCGTAGGAGCGACCCGAACCTCGAGACGCCGAGGGACCGCGCTGCCATGACGAAGTCTGCATTGCGGACCTCGATGACGGCGCCACGCGTGATCCTGGCCATCTGGGGCCAGCCCAGCATCGCGATCACGAGGACGACCGTCCACACGCTCTTGTTCTCACGGAACAGCGGCAGCTGGGTGATGACGAGCGCGCCGAGCACGAGCGGAAGGGCGAAGAAGATGTCGCCGAGGCGGGCGAGGACGGCGTCGAGCCATCCGCCGTAGTAGCCTGCGAGCGCGCCGAACGTCACCCCGACCACCAGCACGCAGAGGACCGCGAGGATGCCCACCGTGAGGGAGGCCTGGGTCCCGTGGATCACCCGGGAGAAGACATCGCAGCCTTGGAAAGTGAAGCCGAACGGGTGGCCGTCCCGCGGGCCGGCCTCCGAATTCTCGAGCAGGCACTCGCTGTTGGGGGGAACCTGCGTGAAGACGCCCGGGAAGAGGGCGATGAAGACGAGGGCGAGGATCATGAGCGCCGAGATGATGAAGAGCGGCCTCCGCCTCAGCTTCCGCCAGGCATCTGCCCACAGGCTCAGGGGCGCCTCCTCGACGCGCAGCGTGTCGGTCGCTCCGAGGGTCTGTTCCTCGAAGGGCGCCACATAGTGGCCTTCCGTGCGTTCAGGCTTCATAGCGGATCCTCGGGTCGAGCCATGCATAGAGGAGGTCGACGAGCAGGTTCGCCAGGACGAACACGAGCACGAGAACGCTCACGATCGCCACGACGGTCGGACCCTCGCCGCGAAGCACGGCCTGGTAGAGCTTGTTGCCGACTCCGGGCACGTTGAAGATGCCCTCGGTCACGATCGCGCCGCCCATGAGGCCGCCGAGGTTGGCGCCCAGATAGGTCACGACCGGAATCATCGAGTTGCGCAGGACGTGCGCGAGGACCACCCGAGTGCGGGAGAGGCCCTTGGCCGTTGCCGTCCGCACGTAGTCCGCGTTCATGTTCTCGATGACGGAGGCACGGGTGAGGCGCAGGACATAGGCGAAGGAAACGAGTCCCAGGACGATCGCCGGAAGGATCAGGTTGCCCCAGTCGGCCTGGGAGCCGACGGTTGGCTTGGCCCAGCCAAGATAGACGCCGAACACGAGCTGGAACACGAAGCCGAGCACGAAGGTCGGGACGGCGATGACGACGAGCGACGCCACGAGAACAGTGGAGTCGAAGATGCCGCCGCGGCGCAGGCCGGCGAAGAGGCCGAACAGCACGCCGAAGACTGCCTGGATGGCCAGTGCCTCGACAGCGAGCATCGCCGTGACGGGGAAGATGCGGGCCAGCGTCGCGGCGATGGGCTGCTGGGTGAAGTCCACGCCCAGGTCCAGGGTGAACAGGTTCTTGAGGAAGATACCGTACTGCACGATGAACGGCTGGTCGAGATGGTACTGGGCCCGCAGCGCGTCGATGACGCCCTGCGGGGGCTGCCGGTCGCCGAACAGCGCGGCGATGGGGTCTCCGGGGAGGGCGAAGACCATGAAATAGACGAGCAGGGTTGTCCCGATGAAGACGGGGATGACTTGGAGGAGTCGGCGGAGGATGTATCGGATCACCGTCTGCCTCCTGCGTCCCAGATCAGAGGGACTTTCATGGGTGTGCCTTCCGTTGTAACAGAGGCCGAGGGCCCGGCACCCGGCCGGGCCCTCGGTCAGAAGGGTGAGGACGCTAGCGCGGCGTCACTTCGCCTGGATGTTGTAGTAGAGGATCTGGCCGTTCCAGCCGGTCTCGGCCTTGATCACGTGGTTGCTCCACACGATCGGCTTGTTCTGATCCCAGAGTGGCAGACCCGGAAGGTCCTTGAACAGGACTTCCTGCGCCTGGTTGAACTTCTTGTTGGCATCGTCCGTGGACTTCGCGGCGAGGCCTTCCTTGAGGAGCTTGTCGAACTCAGGGTTCGAGTACTTCTCGTAGTTGGACGAGGCGTCCGTACCCCAGACCGGGCCGAGGAAGTTGTAGAGCGACGGGTAGTCGCCCTGCCAGCCCGCGCGGGTCAGACCCGGAAGCTGCTGGGACTTGCGGAGGTTGAGCACCTCGGCGAACTTCGCGAACGGCTGGATCTCGGCCTGGATGCCGAGGTTGTTCTTGAAGTTGTTGGCGACGGCGTCGACCCATTCCTTGTTGCCGCCGTCGGTGTTCGAGGCGATCTGGAGGGGCTTGGAGGCGTCGTACGGCTGGATCTTCTCGGCCTGCGCCCAGAGGTCCTTGGCCTTCGTCGGGTCGTACTTGAGCACCTCGTTGCCCGGGATGTCAGGCGTGAACCCGTCGATGACCGGGGGAGCAAAGCCCTTGGCCGGCTGACGAGTGCCGTTGAAGACGACCTTCGCGATCTCGTCGCGGTTGATCGCGTAGGAGAGGGCCTGGCGGCGGAGCTTGCCGGCCTCGCCTTGGAAGTTCTTGTTGTAGCCCGGGATGTCCAGAGTCGAGTCGGCGGCCACAGGCTTGTTGGCGTTCCGGTCCTGGAAGTCATTCGCGAAGGTCTTGAGCGCGTTGGACGGGAGGACGTCCGTGACATCGAGGTTGTCGGCCTGGAGGTCCGTGTAGGCCGGACCCGGATCCGTGTAGAACTTGAACGTGATGCCACCGTTCTTGGCTTCACGCGGGCCCTTGTAGTCGGCGTTCTTCACCAGGGAGATGGACTGGTCATGGACCCAGGATCCAGTTTCCTTGGCCATCTTGTAGGGGCCGTTGCCGATCGGGTTCTCGCCGAACTTCTTGGGGTCCTTGAGGGCTTCCGACGGAAGCGGATAGAACGCCGAGTAGCCGAGGCGGAGGGACCAGTCGGACTCGGGCTGGGCGAGCTTCACCTGGATCGTCTGGTCGTCCTTGGCGGTCAGGCCTGACATCGTCTGCGCCTTCGGAGCTGGAGTGGACGTGGTCTTGCCGTCCGCCCCGGTGCTCTTGGTGGTGGCGCTGACGTCGTTGTAGCCCTCGATGGACTCAAAGAAGAAGCTGTTGTTCTGGAGGTTCGTGCTCAGGGCCGCGAAGTTCCAGGAGTCCACGAAGGTCTTGGCCGTGATCGCCTCACCATTGGTGAACTTCTGGCCCTGCTTGACCTTGATGGTCCAGGTCTGCGAGTCAGTCGTGTCGATGCTCTCGGCAAGGTCGTTGACGGGCTTGCCGTTGGGGTCGTAGGCACGAAGACCCGCGAACAGCATGTCGACGACGCGGCCGCCGTAGACCTCGTTGGTGTTGGCCGGCAGCAGCGGGTTCTGCGGCTCATTGCTGTAGGCGGTGATCACCTTGTTGGGATCGCCGCTCGACTGGGCACTGCCCCCAGAAGTACCCCCGCCGCCGCTGCACGCGCTCAGCGCGAGGGCGACAGCGGCCGTGGCCCCCAAGGCCTTGGACATGCGTGATAGACGCATCCCTCAAACTCCTAACGATCTCGGAAATGGACCCCGGCCTGATGCGAGAGCCCGTGAGCCCGCCACACAGGGTGACGTGATCCGACCCACATTCGTACAGCCTAGCCACATTCGCGAGAAGTGAAAGAATCCTTTGCCAAACCGTGACCTAGGGGATCTGGGGCTCCTCCTGGTCCCGGGGCCGCCCGGCGAGAAGCTCGCGCAGTTCGCGGCGCTCCCGCTGAGCCTCGGGATCGGGCAGCGGCACGGCAGCGAGGAGCCGCTGGGTGTAGGGCTCCCGAGGGTTGCGCAGGACGGATTCGCGCGGGCCCTGCTCGACGATCCGGCCGCCCTGCATCACTGCGATGTGGTCCGCGAGGGCATCGACCACGGCGAGGTCGTGGGACACGAACAGGCACGCGAAGCCGTGCTCGCGCTGCAGTTCCGCGAAGAGGTCCAGGACCTTGGCCTGGACGGACACGTCCAGCGCCGACGTCGGCTCGTCAGCCACCATGAGCTTCGGCTCGAGCGCGAGCGCCCGCGCGATTCCCACGCGCTGCCTCTGGCCGCCGGAGAGCTCATGCGGGTAGCGGTTCCGGTACGAGCGCGGCAGCTCGACCTGGTCTAGGAGCGCCTCGACCCGCGCGTGCAGTGCGCCCTTGGCCGCCCCCGACAGCAGCAGGGGCTCACCGATCGACTCGCCGACCGGCAGCCTCGGGTTGAGCGAGGAGGACGGGTCCTGGAACACCATCCCGACCGAGCGCCGCACCTCGCGCAGACGGCGGGAGTTCCGTCGCAGGCCCGAGATCTCCTGGCCGACGACGGTGAGCGAACCCTCCGTCACGGCCAGCAGTCCCACCGCGGCGCGTCCGACCGTGGTCTTGCCCGACCCGGACTCCCCCACCAGGCCCACCACCTCGCCGGGATGCACCGCGAGGTCGACCCCGTGCACGGCCCGGAAGGCCCGTCCACGTCCCCGGCCCGGGTACTCGACGACGGCACCTCGCAGCTCGAGCACGGGCACCCCCCGGGGGGCCCGCCGGCCCTCGGCGTCGGCGGGAGCCGGGACGGTGTCGCGTTCGCCCGCCGAGAGCCCGCCCGCCTCGGCCTGCTCGAGGCCCACGCCCGCCGCGGCTGCGAGCGCGGCGGTGGGGTCTACGACGTCGTCCGCGCGGCGCCCGCCCTGTCCCAGACGCGGGACCGCCTCCAGCAGCGCCCGGGTGTACGCATGCCGTGGCGAGCGGAAGACCTGGGCGGCCGTGCCGGTCTCGACGATCCGGCCCGCGCGCATCACCGCGACGCGGTCGGCGAGGTCGGCGACCACGCCCATGTCGTGGGTGATGAGGAGGATCGCCGCGCCGAGGCTGTCCTTCAGGCTCCGCAGGAGGCTCAGGATCTCCGCCTGGACGGTGACATCCAGGGCCGTGGTCGGCTCGTCGGCGATGAGCAGCTTCGGGCTGCACGAGAGCGACTGGGCGATCAGGACGCGTTGCAGCTGGCCGCCGGAGAGCTGATGGGGATACGACCGGAACACCCGCTCGGTCTCCCCCAGGCCCACCATTTCGAGCAGGGCCAGGGCCTTCGCGCGGGCCTGGGGCGGCGCCAGTGGCCTGTGGAGCCGGACGGCCTCGACGATCTGGACCCCCACCGTGCTGACGGGATTCAGCGCCGACATGGGCTCCTGGAAGACCATAGCGATATCCCTGCCGCGGGACGCGCGCAGGCGCCTGCGGTCCGGGCCGAAAAGCTCCTCCCCGGCGAGGCGGACGCTGCCCGAGACGCGGCTGTTGGGGGGAAGGAGCCCCAGCAGGGCCATCGAGCTCGCGGACTTGCCGGACCCCGACTCGCCGACGATGGCGAGGACCTCGCCCGCGCACACCTCGAAGTCGAGGCCTTGGGCCGCGGCGACCCAGGCGCGGTCGACGCCGAAGTCCACGCTCAGGCCGCGGACCTCGAGGACGGGCGCCGCCTCGGGGCCCCGCGAGTCTCTCGGGCTGTCCGTCACGGCCGTCCTCCTGTCCTCGGCGGCTTAGGGGTGTGGCGGCGGCGCGCGCCGTCCTGTTTCATGGGGTCATGACCGCGCTCACGCCTGACGTACTGGCGCACACGGGCCGCGTCGAGACCCTCGCCGCCCGCAGCAGCAGGGCTCTGGCCTGGCTGACGTGGGGCCTCGCCGCGACCGGACTCGCACTGACGCTGTCCGCGGCGGGACTGGCCGGGGCACGGTTCGCGGCGCCGTTCCTGCTGCTCGCCGCGGCCGGGTGGGTGCTGTTCTGGCGGCCTGCGGTCGTGGTGAGCGACGCCGGCGTCGAACTCCGCAACCCGCTGCGCAGCATCGGCGTCCCGTGGGATGCCCTTGGCCATGTGGACACGAAGTACGCCCTGACGCTGGTGACCGGGTCCGGCCGCTTCACGGCCTGGGCGGCGCCCGCACCGGGCATCTGGGGCGCCAGGCACGCCAGGCCCGAGCACGTCGACGGGCTTCCCGAGAGCACGTACGGTCCCGCGCGCTCGGTCCGGCCCGGCGACCTCGCCCACACCGACTCGGGACAGGCGGCCTCCGTCGTCCGCAGTCGCTGGGCCGAGGCGCTCGCCTCGGGCGCCGCGCATTCCGGACGCGCGGACACCACCCCGGTCACCCGCCGCGTCGCGTGGGCCGAGACGGCGGTCACGGCGGGGCTCGCCGTCGCGACCCTCCTCACCCCCGGGGCGTGATCCGCCAACGACGGCGCCGGGTGGCCTTCCCGGGCGCGGCGTCACCGCCCGCTCCTAGCACTGGCGCGGAACGGCCGCTGGCGCGGGTCGAAGGCGTCGCGCAGGCCGTCACCGATGACGTTGATGCTCAGGCAGATCAGGACGATGAAGGCGCCCGGCCACCAGAACAGCCACGGTCGCGTGGAGAAGGCGTCCTGGTTCTGGGAGATGAGCAGGCCGAGGGAGGTGTCCGGTGCTTTGACGCCGACCCCGAGGTAGCTGAGCGCCGTCTCGAGCAGGATCGCGGAGCTCATCGTGAGCGTGACGTTCACGATCACGACGCCGATCGCGTTCGGCAGGATGTGCCGGACGATGATGCGCATGCTCGAGGCACCGGACAGTCGGGCGGCGTCGACGAACTCGCGTTCGCACAGCGTCAGGAACTCCCCGCGCACAAGGCGGGCCAGCCCGACCCACAGCACGAAGCCGAGGAAGACGCCGAGCAGGAGCACGCCGTGCTGCCCCGCGACGGCCCCGAACCAGGTGCCCTCGTCGCGGCGCCCGGCGACTGCGGACAGGACGGCGGCGAGCAGGAGGGCCGGGACGATGATCACGACGTCCGTCAGCCGCATGAGGACGGCGTCGGCCCAGCCGCGGAAGTACCCGGCCACGGCCCCGACCACGACGCCGATGGCGCCGGCGATGAGCCCGATGACGAGCATGACCGTGATGGACTGCTGGGCACCGCGCATCGTCATCGCGAAGAGGTCCCGGCCGATCCGATCCTGGCCGAAGGGGTGCTCCCCCAGACGGAACGGGGCGAGCGAGAGGGTGGGTGCGCCGTCGTGAACCAGGGGTGTGATGTCCGTGTGGCCGTACTTCCACCAGCCTGCGAAGGGCCCCCATCCCACCGACGTGAACGCGAGCGCGAGGATCGCGGCAAGGATGGAGACCCCGACGACCGCTCCGCCGTGCCGGAGGAACCGCTTCCTCACGATCTGGCCCTGGCTGAGGCCCTTCGGCCCGACGGGACCCTCACCTGTGGTCCTCGGACGGGCCAGGGCCTCCTGCTCGGCGAGCAGCTCACTCTGCTGGGTTGGCTGGGACACGTCACCTCACCCTGATCCGCGGGTCGAGGGCCGAGTACGCGAGGTCGGCGAGGAGGTTGAACACCATGGCGGTCGCCGCTGTGCAGACGAAGACGGCCATGACGGGGTTCGGGTCGACCCGGGTGACGCCCTCGAGGAACATCACGCCCATTCCGCGCACCGAGAAGACAGTCTCGGTGATGACGGCGCCGCCGATGAGGCCGCCGATGTCGAAGGCCACGACCGTGGTGATCGGAAGGAGTGCGTTGCGCAGCGCGTGGCGCAGGACGACGTCGCGCTCCCCCATCCCCTTGGCGCGGGCGGTGCGGATGTAGTCCATGGTCATGACCTCGAGCATCGACGACCGCGTGAAGCGCGCATAGCCGGCCAGCGAGACGAGGACGAGCGCGATCGTGGGGAGGACCAGATGGGTGAACGAGTCGATGCCGGCCGTCCAGAAGTCGCCGCCGAGGTTGGGCGTCGACGCACCGATGGTCGCGATCGGCCTGCCGCGCACGGTGCTGTCCGCGACATAGGAGGGCCACGCCTGCATGTAGCGGTCGAGGGCGATCATCGCGCCCATCGCCAACGCGGTGGCACCGGCGACCCGCATGTTCTGCCGCCGGTCGTAGCCGCCGGCGAGCCACCCGAGGCCGGTGCCGACGAGCACGGTCACGACCCCGAGGACCAGGATCATGCCCGGCGTAGCGCCGTTCAGCGGCCCCTGGATCGGGAAATACACCGCAAGCCCGACCGCGACGGCCGCGAGCCCGGCCACGAGAGCCCGCCGGTTCCTCGGCCCGGCGGCCAGTGCCGCGGCGGCGAACGCGAACCCGGTGCCGGCTACGAGGAGGACGACGAGGCCCAGTCCGGGGCGGGCGAACCACCGCGTGGCCGAGGCCAGCGCGAGCAGGCCCGCCGTGAGCACGAAAGCGGCGCCGCCCGCAGCGAGCCGATGACTTGGCCGGCCGCCGGCCACGCCGCCCACGCCCAGGGCCGCCAGCACGCCGAGGCCGGCGGACACCTGCCACGGGATCTCGGGATCGGCGAGGAAGTCGTTGAACCCGATCGCGCCGTACTCCTTGAGCAGCACCGCGACCCAGAAGATCGGCAGGGAGAAGAAGAGGAAGGCCATGAATGTGACCCCGTAGTCCAGCACGCCGTGCTGCCGCAGGGCCGTCACAACACCGAGGGCGACGCCGACGAGGATCGCAAGGACCGCCGCGGCCGTGACCAGGGTGAGCGTCTGGACCAGCGCTACGCCGAGCGCCTCGGTGACCGGCTGGCCCGCGACGTTCTTCCCCAGATCGCACCCCCCGGCGACCGGAAGGAGGCAGCGGGCCGCGCCGCCGAGCCACGTGAAGTAGCGCACGGGAGCAGGAGTGCCGAGGTCCAGGAGCTCCGCGCGCGCGTCCATGAGCTGCTTGGCGTTGGGCGCCCCGCTCCCGCGGAACTCCTCGAGCGGGTCGCCCGAGAGCGCGGTCAGGTTGTAGACCACGAACGAGGCGCCGAGGAGGATCAGCGCGGCCGTTGCGAGCCGCCGCACAATGTACGTCAGCATGGCGGCGTGGTGCCCTGTCCGTTCGCTACTTGACCGACCACTCCCAGAAGTTCCACCACACGCCGGTCTTCATCGGGTTGTACACGACGCCGTCGACCTTGTCGCTGTAGGCCTGGACTCCGGGGTTCTGGAACAGCGGCAGTCCGTACGAGGAGTCCCAGACGATCTTGTCGAGCTTGGTCATGATCTCGTTCTGCTTGCCCTTGTCCGTGGTCCCGATCAGCTCATCCATGAGCTTGTCGGCTTCCTCGTTCGAGAACTTGTTGTAGTTCAGGTCGTTGCCCGCCTTGAAGATCGCCGGTACGCCTTGCACGCCCACGCCAGGGTTGGACCAGGCGAAGATGCTCGCGTCGTAGGTGCCCTTGCCCAGCGCCTTGCTCCAGTCAGAACGGCCGAGCCCACCGTCCACGATCTTGAAGCCGGCCTTCTCGGCGGACTCCTTGATGAGCGTGAACATGTCCACGCGGTTCGGGCTGTCCTTGTTGTACATGATGCGGATCTCGGGCTGCTTGCCGGAGAGGAGCTGCTTGGCCTTGTCGATGTCGACATTGTCGTACGCGGAGGAGCCGTTGTCCTTCACCGAGTTCGCGTAGGCCGCCTGGGCGGGGACGAAGAACTGCGAGTCGAGCGGCTTCGCCTCGGGGTCGAGCTTCTTGACGATCTTGTCCACGATGTCCTGGCGCGGGACCGTGAGGAGGAACGCCGTCCGGACGTCCTTGTCGGCAAACGGGCCGGAGAAGTTGAGGTCGAGGTGCTCGTAGGCGAGCTGCTTGTCCTGGAGCACCGTGGCCCCGGGCACGCTCTTGAGCTGGTCGATCGTGTCCGCAGAGGCCTGCGGGGCGATGATGTCCGCCTCCCCGTTCTTCAGGGCCTGGACCTGCGCCGGCGCAGAGCCGATGTAGCGGACCACGATCGAATCGGCGTTCGGCGTCGGGCCCCACGCATAGTCCCTGTTGCGGATGAGCGTCATGGACTGGTCGGGCACGATCTCCTTGACGATGTACGGCCCGTTGGAGAGGAACAGCGAGGTATCCGCGGGGAGCGTCTTCGTGTCGAAGCCGGTGTTGTAGAACTCCGCCGCCTTCTTGAGCGTCTCGTTCGCGGGCTGCGGCTTGGCCGGGTCGCCCTTCTTCATGCCCCTCATGAGATCGGTGAGGGCCTTGGCGTCGGCCAGCCCGGCCTTCTTTGCGATGACGTGCGCGGGCACGTCGATGGCGGGACCACCGAGCGCGATCTCCCAGTCGGCGAACGGCTTGGTGTACTTCAGCGTCAGGGTCCGGTCGTTGTCGGAGATCGTGGGAACCTCCGTGGCGTTCAGCCCGGTCGGGTCCCCGGCGAACGAGAAGTAGCTCGTGCCGGTCTTCGCCGAGGGATCCGCGTCGGAGTAGTAGGCGGAGAAGGCGGCCCACTGGAGGAAGAGGTCATGGGCGGTGACGGGGGTGCCATCCGACCACTTGACGCCGTCGTTCACGGTGTACTTGACGGTCAGCGGGTCGTCGGAGACCTTCTCCATCTTGCCGAACTTCTCGTTCCGCACCACATTGAGCTTGTTGTCGATGTAGTAGAAGCCCGAGTGGGTCGGATAGCTGACCTTGGAGTTGATCTCGGCGTTGCCGGTCGCGGTGTTCGGGTTGAAGGAGTTGAAGGCGTTGACCTCGACGACAGTGATCTTGCCGCCCTGCTTGGCGCTCGCCTGCCCTGTGGACGCTCCCGGGGCGGGGCTGTTCTGGGTCGCGCACGCGCCGAGTGAGAGTACCGCCAGCACGGCAATTCCTACAGCCCTGGAGATACGCCCACGCCGCATTCCGACTCCTTCTTCATTGACACCCACGTGCCACACAGCCTAGACGGGACCGTCATCGCGACCTCCGCGGAGGTTACTCTTCGGCTCCTGTCGTTATGAACCTGCAATCTATCGCGTCGCGCGGGGACGGTCAGCCCTCCTCGAGCACCCAGTCCCGGATGCCTTCCGGGTCCTCCCCGAACTCCCTCGTGTACGCGCGGACGCGGACAAGCTCGTCCTCGTACCGCTGCCGCAGGGCGGCGTGCTTGGCCGCGAGCCCCGGGACCCTGTCGATCACGTCGATGGCGAGGTGGAAGCGGTCGATCCGGTTGAGCATCGCCATGTCGAACGGTGTCGTCGTCGTGCCCTCCTCGATGTAGCCGCGCACGTGCAGGTTCCCGTGGTTGGCCCGGCGGTAGGTGAGCCGATGGATGAGCCACGGATAGCCGTGGTACGCGAACACCACCGGCTTGTCGGTGGTGAAGAGGGCATCGAACTCGCGGTCCGGGAGGCCGTGGGGGTGCTCCCGCTCGTCCTGGAGGCGCATGAGGTCGACGGCGTTCACCACCCGGATCTTGAGTCCGGGCAGGTCCCGGCGCAGCATCTGCGCCGCGGCGACGGCCTCCGCCGTCGGGACGTCTCCGGCGCAGCCCAGCACGACGTCGGGCTCCTCCCCCTCGACCTCGCTCCCGGCGAAGTCCCAGATCCCGATGCCGCGGGCACAGTGAAGCTGCGCCTCCTCGGGCCCCAGCCATTGAAGCGACGCCGCCTTCCCTGCCACGACCACGTTGACGTAGTCACGGCTGCGCAGGCAGTGGTCCATCGTGGACACGAGGGTGTTCGCATCCACGGGAAGGTAGACCCGGATCACGTCCGCCTTCTTGTTGACCACGTGGTCGATGAATCCCGGGTCCTGGTGCGAGAAGCCGTTGTGGTCCTGCTGCCACACGTGGCTCGAGAGCAGGTATGTGAGGGAGGCGACCGGCAGGCGCCAGGGCAGCTCGCGGTGCACCTTGAGCCACTTCGCGTGCTGGTTGAACATCGAGTCCACGATGTGCACGAACGCCTCGTACGAGTTCAGGACCCCGTGCCGTCCCGTGAGGAGATAGCCCTCGAGCCAGCCCTGGCACAGGTGCTCGCTCAGCACCTCCATGACGCGTCCCGTCCGGGCAAGGTGCTCGTCGACGCCCTCGATGCGCTCCTGCCACACCTTGTCCGTCGCCTCGAACACCGCCTGGAGGCGGTTGGACGCCGTCTCGTCCGGGCCGAAGAGCCGGAAGTTCGTCGGATTGGCCCGGATCACCTCGCGCATCCACTCGCCGAGGTTGTGCATCGCCCCAGCACGCACGACGCCGGGCGCCTCCACTGGGATCATGTGCGCCTCGGGGTCGGGGAGCCGCAGGTCGTTGAGCAGACGCCCCCCGTTCGCGAAGGGCGTGGCACTCATGCGGCGGTCACCGCGCGGGGCGAGGCTGCCCAGCTCGGGCGAGCGGGCGCCGTCGTGCGTGAAGAGCTCCTCCGGCCGGTAGGAGCGCAGCCACTGCTCGAGCTGGGCGAGATGCTCGGGGTTCTCGTGGATGCCGCTGAGGGGGACCTGGTGTGCGCGCCAGGTCCCCTCGACCGGCTTGCCGTCCACGACCGCCGGGCCTGTCCAGCCCTTCGGGGAGCGGAACACGATGAGGGGCCACGGCGCAGCAGGCTCGTGGGCAGGCCGCTCCCCCGCCGCGCGTGCCCGCTCCTGGATGGCGCGGATCTCGTCGAGGCTGCCATCGAGCGCGGCGGCGAAGTCGCGGTGTGCGCCGTTGTGGTCCTGCGGGTCGTCGACGGTGACGAACCGCGGCGCCCATCCGAGGCCCTCCAGGTAGGAGCGCAGCTGCGACTCCGGGCGCCGGGCCAAGACCGTGGGGTTGGCGATCTTGTAGCCGTTGAGGTGGAGGATCGGCAGGACGGCGCCGTCGCGGACGGCATCGAGGAAGGCGGTCGACTGCCAGCTGCCGGCCAGGGGGCCGGTCTCGGCCTCGCCGTCTCCCACGACGCAGGCGACGACGAGGTCCGGGTTGTCGAAGGCGGCGCCGAAGGCGTGCGCGAGCGAGTAGCCGAGCTCCCCGCCCTCGCTGATCGAGCCGGGCGTCTCGGGGGCGGCGTGGCTCGGGATGCCGCCAGGATAGGAGAACTGGCGGAAGAGCTCCCGGAGGCTGTCCTCGTCGTCTCCGAAGCGCGTGTAGATCTCCGAGTAGGTGCCCTCAAGGTAGGCATTGGCGACGTTTGCGGGGCCGCCGTGTCCGGGTCCGGTCACGAACAGCATCGCCTGGTCACGGGCGATGATGGCACGGTTGAGGTGGGCGTAGATGAAGTTCAGGCCTGTGGTGGTGCCCCAGTGGCCGAGGAGGCGCTTCTTGACGTCCGCGGACTCGAGGGGCCGCCTGAGCAGCGGGTTGTCACGGAGGTAGATCTGGCCGACGGAGAGGTAGTTCGCCGCCCGCCACCAGCGCTCGAGATCATCCATCCCCTGCTCGGTGAGGTGCGTGGTTGGCTCTGTCGTCGTCACGTGAGGGGTACCGCCCTTCCGCATCGGCTGCCGCGCTGGCACGGCTGGATCCACGCGGCCGGTCGCTGCCCAGCCTAGCCCGGCGAGGTTGCGGGGCCCTTGAGGCGAATGGCCCTGGAGTGACGTCGGGGAGAACAACTCGTGCCCGCCGGTGTCCGTCCAGGCAGAGTTCCACATCCGCGGCCGGACCGCGACGCTCGAGATGGCCCGCCCTGGGCGGGGAGACCGCCTTCCTCGTGGGGGACGCGACGGCCCTCGACTTCCCGGATGCACATTTCGATGTGGGCCTCACCGTGCACGTGGGCATGAATGTCGCCCGGGACAGCGCGACCAGCTTCCTCGCCTCCCCTGACGAAATGGCGGCATTCCTCGAGGGCGCCGGGTCCACTATCGTCGACCCGACCGGCTCCTCGGCCGAAGGCCTCGCATGGTTCGAGGTGATGGCCGCGCGCCTTGCGGAGTCGGGGCGGCCGCCGGTGACGTTCGCGACCTTCCTCGGCAGCGAACTTCGGAGACATGACGCGCAATCGGGTCGCGAACCTCCGCGAGGAGCGGATCCGGACCGTCACCTTCGTCTGCGAGGCGTGACGGCCCTTCTCCCGGCTAGACGTTGAAGCGGAACTCGACCACGTCGCCGTCGGCCATGACGTAGTCCTTGCCCTCGATGCGGACCTTGCCGCGGGACTTGGCCTCGGCCATGGAGCCGGCCTCGACCAGGTCCTCGAAGTGGACCACCTCTGCCTTGATGAAGCCGCGCTGGAAGTCGGTGTGGATGACGCCTGCGGCCTGCGGCGCCGTGTCTCCGCGGTGGATGGTCCAGGCGCGCGTCTCCTTGGGCCCGGCCGTGAGGTAGGTCTGGAGGCCGAGGGTGTGGAAGCCGACACGCGCGAGCTGGTCGAGGCCGGATTCCTCCTGGCCGTTCATCTCGAGCATCTCGCGGGCCTCCTCCTCGGAGAGCTCCACGAGGTCCGACTCGAGCTTGGCGTCGAGGAAGATCGCGTCGGCGGGGGCCACGAGGGCGCGCAGCTCCTCCTGCTTCTCGGGGCTCGTGAGGATGCCCTCGTCGGCGTTGAAGACGTAGATGAAGGGCTTGGCCGTGAGGAGGTTGAGCTCCCTGAGGTGGTCCATGTCGAGCTTGTCGGATGCGATGGACGAGAAGATGGTGTCCCCGCGCTCGAGGACCTTCTTCGCGGCCTCGATCGCGGCGAGCTCCGCGGCGTCGCGCTTCTTGATCTTGACTTCCTTCTCGACGCGCGGAAGGGCCTTCTCGATGGTCTGGAGGTCGGCGAGGATCAGCTCGGTGTTGATGGTCTCCATGTCGGAGCGCGGGTCCACCTTGCCGTCCACGTGCACCACGTCGGGGTCGTCGAAGACCCTGATCACCTGGGCGATGGCCTGCGCCTCGCGGATGTTCGCGAGGAACTGGTTGCCGAGCCCCTCGCCCTCCGAGGCGCCCTTGACGATTCCGGCAATGTCCACGAAGGAGACAGTGGCGGGGAGGATGCGCGCGCTGCCGAAGATCTCGGCGAGCTTGTCCAGACGGGGGTCGGGGAGGCTCACCACGCCGACGTTCGGCTCGATGGTGGCGAACGGGTAGTTCGCCGCAAGGACCTGGTTGCGGGTCAGCGCGTTGAAGAGCGTCGACTTGCCGACGTTGGGGAGACCGACGATTCCTATAGTGAGAGCCACGGTCATCCATCATACCGGCGCGGATCCGGCGAGAAATGTCGCTGGCCCGTGCGAGTGTGGGCGCATGGACGGAACGCAGACTCTCGTGGTGGTTCTTGTGGCGCTGCTCGCTCTCCTCGTGGGGTGGGTGGCTGGCGCGGTGTGGGCGCGGAGGCGCGCAGCGCACGACGGCGGGGACCTCCCCGCGCTGCAGTCCCGCCTCTCGTCGGTGGAGGCCCAGCTCGCCGCCGCGAGCGCCGAACGCGACCTGCTCGCGCGCCAGAACGCCGCCCTGACGTCGCTGGACGAGCAGGAGAACACGGTGCTCCACGCGCTGGCCCCGGTGGCCGAGAAGCTCGGCGCCGTCCAGCGCGCCGTGGCCCTGCTCGAGCGTGACCGCGTCGAGCAGTTCGGTCAGCTCGCGCAGCAGCTGCAGGAGGCGCGGGACTCCGATGCGGCAATCCTGAAGTCGGCCCATGCGCTCACCGCGGCGCTGGCCAACAACGCCTCTCGCGGCACGTGGGGCGAGGTCCAGCTGCGTCGTGTCGTCGAGGCCGCAGGGATGCTCGACCGCGTGGACTTCGCGGAGCAGGTCGCGACGTCCGGGGAGGCGGGTGCTGTCCGTCCCGACCTCGTCGTGTCGCTGCCGGGCGGCAAGCAGATCGTCGTCGATGCCAAGGTCCCGCTGGGTGCGTACCTGCGGGCGCAGGAGCACGCACAGGACGCGAGCCCGGCGGGGATCGCGGCACGCGAGAAGCACCTCGCGGAGCACGCCAAGGCCCTGCGCGCGCACGTGGACGTGCTGGGGAGCAAGAAGTACTGGGAAGCGGTCGGCGCGAGCCCTGAGCTTGTCGTGTGCTTCCTGCCGGCCGAGTCATTCCTCGCAGAGGCACTGCGCGCCGACGCGGGCCTCCTCGACTACGCGTTCACCCGGAACGTCGCGCTGGCCTCTCCGGCCACGCTCATGGCCCTGCTCAAGGGCGTGGCGTTCGGGTGGCGGCAGGAGCTCCTCACGGAGAACGCCCGCGAGCTGTTCGACCTGTCCCAGCAGCTGTACGGGCGGCTGAGCACGATGGGCGGCCATGTCGCGCGGCTCGGCGCATCGCTCAAGGGGTCCGTCGAGCGGTACAACGCGTTCATCGGGGCGCTGGAGTCGCGTGTGCTGCCCACGGCCCGGCGCATCAGCGCCCTGGACCTCAGTGCCCGCGAGACGCTTCCGGAGCTGCCCCCGGTCGAGACGACGCCCCGCGTGCTCAGTGCGAGTGAGCTCCTGGACGAGCAGATGTGGCGGGACAACGGGATCGCGCCACTACCCGGGACGCTGGGAGGTGGCTCGGTCGATCTGGGCGACGACTCCCGAGATGCGCGCGACGGCCAGCACGGGGCCGGCCACCGGCACTCGGCCTGATCGGCCTGATCGGCGCCAGGATCCCGCGGGGTAGACCGACGCTGCCCGCTAGACGCTGCCCGGCGCGCGAGCGGGGACGGGCGGAGACCGCTCGACGCGGCCCTGCGGTGCGGCAGCCTTGCCTGGCCAGATGCCGGAGACCGCCACCTCGGGCCGGCAACGCCGAGGCCAGGTGCCCGTACCGAGGCCAGGTGCCGCGGCGGCGAGAAGGGCTTCGGCCCCAACAATCACGCGTTGAGAAGCCATCTGGCGTTGAGAAGTGCCGTTCTGCGCGAGAAGTGCCCGTTTCGGGCACTTCTCGCGCAGAACGGCACTTCCCGGCAGGGGGACGCCCCTAAGGGTGACCCCACCACGGGCCACACCCCCTACGGATCCTCGGCGCCACACCCGGCGACCTCGACGCCACACGGGGTGACCTCGGCGCCACACTGGGCGACCTCGGCGCCACACGGGGCGACCTCGGCGCCACACGGGGCGACCTCGGCGCCACACGGGGTGACCTCGGCGTCGGGTAGGCCTTAACTCTGGGGGCGCTGGCCCCTGCCGCCAAGGCCCCGGCTCGAGTCGCCGGCTTCCTTGAGCGTGGTGCGAAGCTCCTTGGGCAGGGAGAAGAGGATGTCCTCTTCGGCGGTCACGACCTCCTCGACGGTGCCATAGCCGTAGTCGGCCGCGAGCCGGAGGACGTCCTGGACGAGGACCTCGGGCACCGACGCGCCCGACGTTACGCCGACAGTCGCGACGCCCTCGAACCATGACTCGTCCACCTCGTTCGCGAAGTCCACACGGTACGCGGCCTTGGCACCGTACTCGAGCGCAACCTCGACGAGACGCACGGAGTTCGAGGAGTTCGCGGACCCCACGACGATCACCAGATCGGCCTGCGGCGCGATCTTCTTGATGGCCGCCTGCCGGTTGGACGTCGCGTAGCAGATGTCGTCGCTGGGCGGATCCTGCAGGTTCGGGAAACGCTCCCGGAGCCTCCGGACGGTCTCCATCGTCTCGTCGACGGACAACGTGGTCTGGGAGAGCCAGATGAGCTTGTCGGGGTCGCGGACCTGGATGGTGTCGGCTTCCTCCGGAGAGTTGACGATCTGGGTGTGGTCCGGGGCCTCGCCGTATGTCCCCTCGACCTCCTCGTGGCCCACATGGCCGATGAGCAGGATCTCGTAGTCGCCCTTCGCGAACCGGACGGCCTCGCGGTGCACCTTTGTCACGAGCGGGCACGTTGCATCGATGGTGCGGAGGCCGCGGTCCGCGGCGGACTGGACCACGGCCGGGCTCACTCCGTGGGCCGAGAAGACGACCAGTGCGCCTTCCGGCACCTCGTCGGTCTCCTCGACGAAGACGGCCCCGCGCTCCTCGAGCGTCTCGACGACGTGCCGGTTGTGGACGATCTGCTTGCGCACGTACACGGGGGCGCCGTAATGCTCCAACGCCTTCTCGACCGCGATGACGGCGCGGTCGACCCCGGCGCAGTAGCCACGGGGGGCGGCGAGCAGGACCTTCTTCTCACCCTCGACCCGAGCCACGGCAGCCACGTCCTCGGGCGAGCGGCGGCGCCGCGGGACCGTGGGCATAGAAAGGGCAACGGGGGTTGAGGTCATGCCACTATGCTACCGGCGCCGGTCCGGCTACTGCGGCGCCGGGAGCCTCCGCTGACGTGCTGCCAGCACCAGACCCACGATGAGGAAGACCGCGCCGGCGCCAGCAACGCCGAGGATCCAGGGCCCGAACGCGTCCGCCAGGAGCTGCCCTGCGCGCTGGGCGAACACGCCGGCCACGCTTCCCTGGGAGCCCTGCGAGCTGGCCACTGAGGCCATGAGGAACGTTCCGGCGCCGAGGAGGGCTGCTACCACGACGAGCCCGCCGCCGGCCCAGGCGAGGGCGGTCCCGCGCCGACGCGCGAAGAGCAGGCCGAGCAGGAGCGCGAGCACGGCGCCGGCCGAAAGCGGCAGCGCCAGGGCCGCCGCGTCCTGGGCGAAGGTGAGCGCTGCGCGCTGCTGGGCATTCCCGACGGGCACCGTGATGCTGGGTGCATCCGAGAAGCCGACACCGAGGCCGGCGCCGAGGCGGTCCAGGACGACGTCGGCCAGGGGGCGGAGCTCGAGGGTGAAGGCGGACGTCGACGCGGTGGCGGGACTGAAGTTCAGCCTGTGGCTCTCCCGGAGGGTCGACTCCCACGCGGCAGGGAAGGCTGGGTCGGATGTCAGGCCCTCGAGGGTCTTCTCGGCGAGCTCGGTGGCCGCGGGCCTCAGCGGAGCGGGCACGCCCGAGGCCGAGACCGCGGTCGTCGTCAGCGACTTGCCCAGCGCTGCCTGGAAGTCAGCGTCGCGGCTCAACGGGGCCAGGAGCCGCACGAAGCCGTCCTCGTCCACGACGTTCCGCTCGATCCAGAGCGACGGCACGGCAGCCGCGGTGAGGACGACGGCGAGCAGCACGGAGAGGGCAGAGAGCACGGTACGCATGGACTTCCCGGGGTCGGCAACGCGCCCATCCTATCGGCGGCGGCCGAACGGGTTCCGCATGCGAGGACTGTCGGCGCCGCGTGATACTGGTTGGCTATGGTGGCAGGGATGGAAGAACCGGACCTCTCGACGCTGCCCGCGCGGGCCGCGGACACGACGCCGGAGAACCCGTGGCCCCTGCACGTGCTCTCCCGCAAGCTCAAGGAGCACATCGAGCGTTCGCCGCAGGTGTGGATCGAGGGCCAGGTGATCGAGCTGAACCGCAGGGGTCAGACGGCGTACCTGACGCTCCGTGACGTCGACGCGGAGATCTCGCTCCCCGCGTCCGCATGGGGGACGGTGATGGCGAGGCTCCGCGAACCGATCGAGCGCGGCTCCCGCGTGGTGGCCCTGGTCAAGCCCGAAATGTGGCTCAAGACGGGCCGGCTCACCATGGCCGTGCGCGACATGCGCCCGGTGGGCCTCGGAGACCTGCTGGCGCGCATCGAGCGGCTGCGGCAGGCCCTCGGGTCGGAGGGGCTCTTCGCCGACCACCGCAAGAGGCCCCTCCCGATGCTCCCGCACCGCATCGGACTCATCACGGGCCGGGACTCTGACGCAAAGAAGGACGTGCTGCGAAATGCCGCGCTGCGCTGGCCGGCCGTCCAGTTCGAGATCCGCGAGGTCGCGGTCCAGGGTGCGAGCGCCGTGTCGGAGGTCCTCGGCGCGCTCCGCGAACTCGACGCTCTGGCTGAGGTGGACGTCATCGTGATCGCCCGCGGCGGCGGCTCCCTTGAGGACCTCCTCCCCTTCAGCAACGAATCGCTCGTGCGGGCCGTCGCCGAGGCGGTGACCCCGGTTGTCAGCGCGATCGGGCACGAAGCCGACCGGCCGATCCTGGACGACGTCGCCGACCTGCGCGCCTCGACGCCGACGGACGCGGCCAAGCGCATCGTGCCGGACGTGACCGAAGAGCTCGCTCGGGTGCGGCAATGCAGAGAGCGCTTCGAGCGGCAGGTCAGGCTCCTGGTGGAGCGGGAGTCCGACCGGCTCGCCTCGATCCGCAGCCGCCCGGTGCTCTCGTGCCCGGACACCATGGTCGAGGGCCGGCACGACGAGCTCCAGCGCCTCCGCGGCCGCTCGCTCGCAGCGGTGAGTACCGCCGTCGCACGCGCGTCCGACGGCGTGGCGCACCTTCGTGCCCAGATGCGCGCCCTCTCCCCGCAGCAGACGCTCGACCGCGGGTACGCCGTCGTGCAGCTCGCCGCCGGCGTGGCGGGAACCGAGGCGCACCCCGGAGCAGTGGTCTTCGATCCGGACGAGGCGCCCGCCGGCACCGCCCTGCGGCTCCGGCTTGCCCGGGGCGAACTCGCGGCGCGCTCCGAGGGAACACAGCCCACGGCAGTCCCCCATGCCCCGCGCTCGAACGCCACCCCGTCACCGACCACCCCCAAGGAGGACCCCCGCGATGGCTGAAGCATCCGGACCACAGCAGAACGGCGCGTCGCCGGCGGGCTCGGCCCGCGCAGCGGAGGGGCTCGACAGCCTGTCCTACGAGGAGGCCCGCGAGCAGCTCGTCGCCGTCGTGTCCCGGCTCGAGGCCGGCGGAGTGAGCCTCGAGGAGTCGTTGGCGCTGTGGGAACGCGGCGAGGCGCTCGCCAACCGCTGTGAGGAATGGCTCGAGGGGGCGCGACGCCGCCTCGATGCCGCACGCCGCCCGCAGGAGGAAGGCTGACCGGCCGTCCTGCACGGTGGCCACACGCGCCGTGCGCGGCGGCCTCGCGCTCGGCGAAAGGCACCTATCCCTCCAGCGGCAGGGCCTCCACCCGGTCCCCAGGACCCACGAGGACGAGCGCCCTGCGGGAGCGGATCCCTTCGAGGGCCTTGGCCACCGCCTCGGTGCTCGGCGCCTCGCGCTGCGCAGGGGGCGGCGCCTGTTTGCTGGGGAGCCCGTCGACGCTCCGCCAGATGGTGACGGTCGCCCCGGTCGCCTCGGTGATGGCGCGCGAGAACGGCTCGGGGTCCAGCGCGGTGACCAGGATGGCCTTGCCGATCGAGGGCCTCGCGGCGTGGGCGGGGAGCTCTGCGCGGTCGTGCCGCCACACCGCGTAGTGGTAGCTCGCCGCGAGCGCGGTGGCGACCAGGATGCCGAGCGGAACCCTGATGTCGGCGATCAGGGCCAGTCCGCCGCCCCCGGCGAGCCATGACCGGAAGACCTGGAAGCCGATCACCAGCAAGGTGACGAGGGCAGCGACGGCGCTCACGCCGAAGACGACCACGAGGTAGATGCGCCGTCCGGGCGGCTGGCCCGCCAGCGGTTCGGAGAGCACGTGGGTGGGCTTCCAGACGAACCACCAGACCAGCCCGCCCACGGCCAGTGACGCGATTCCTCCCAGCAGGAGCGTACGGGCGCCGGTGCCGGCCAGCGGTGCCCTCACCAGGGAGAGGAGGGCGTTGATGATCACGCCGACGCCCGACGCGGCACCCACGAGGGCAATGCCGGCGGTGACGAGCCGGGCGGCCTGCTGGGCGGCGATCGAGCGGGCGGCCACGAGCGGGCGGTGGTAGGCCCAGACGAGCCAGCCGATGGTCCCGGCTGCCAGCGCCGCCGGCAGCGGATCCAGCAGGGACAGCACCGGGGCGGCCGCCTCGTCACGGTCGAACAGGAGGCGAAGGACGACGAAGAGCACCGTTCCAGCACCACCCAGGGCCGCGACGCCCGCCGCGAAGATGCCGACGAGGACGAGGACCACGTCGCTGAAGCCTGTACGGAGCCTGCGCCCGCCCTCGACGATCCAGTGCCAGAGCCACACCAAGGCCCCGCCCGCGGCCCAGACCGCCGCTGCCAGGACCCCGCCCCACCACGTCCTGCTCTCGCCCTGTGTGGCGAGCACCGCCATTTGGTCGCCCGAGAGGGACTGGACTGCTGCCCTGATGAGCCGTGTGAGCGCGGTTCCGGCCATGGCCGCACCGAGCGCGAGGCCGTAGCCCGCGCCGACGACGGCGGGCACGTCCGCGAGCAGGAGGGGGCCCTTCACCGTGCTCCGCCACATCCACCGGTGCCACGCCAGCACCCCCGCCCACACCACAGCCGTGGCCAGGAAGCCGTTCCAGCCCTCGGTCCGCCCCTCGACGAGCCCCGCCAGGAGTGCGAGCAGCTGGGTCGATGCGACGACCAGCGCGACGCTGTAGAGGCCTGCGACGTACAGGTCCCACGCGGTTGAGCGCCGCTCCTCGGGGTCCGCGAGGCGCCTCCAGACGAACCACCACAGCAGCGCCGCGAGCGGCACACCGATCACGGTGAAGGCGAGAGATTGCGCGAGTCCCGCTGTGGCCTCCCCGGCGAGGACCTGCCCCGACGGGAGGGTCCGGGTGACCAGGCCGCTGAGTCCGCTCGCGGCGATCACGACGAGGGCGAAGAGGAGCACGTAGAGGATGAGCCGCCGGACGGCAGGAAGGGCGGAGCTCATGGCGCGACGCTCTTGATGAACGGCGGGCAGGCTGCGATCATCGGCGGTGCCGACACGATTTCCCACTGGCCGTTCGTCTTGACGAGCTGGAAGTCGCCGGGCGTCGAGTAGTCGGAGGGGCCGAACGGTCCTCCCTCCGCTGTCTGGACGAGCGCCACCCGTACGGTGGCCGTCGATTCGCGTTCCGTGGTCGAGCGCAGTTCCACGCGCACGTTCTCCAGGTACTGGGGGCTCTGCTGATAGCTGCCGGGATAGGAGGCGCACTGCTTCCGGGCATCGTCCGAGAGCGTGGACAGGGCCGTTGCCGTGTCGCCGGCGAGGTAGGCCTGTGCATACTTCTGCACGACCCCGGCGGGCGTGGACCGGTCGATCGGCTGCGGTGCTCCCCGGGAGAGGATGAGGGCCACCGAGGCCACGACGAGCACTCCGATGAGCGAGAGGACCACCGCGAGAACACGCCCGGGACCCCTCGTCCGCGTGGAACCTCCTGCCGCGCTGCTGTCCGTCATGGCGACAGTCTGCGGCGTCACGGACCCCGCGGACAGGGCACTACGTCCCCGAGGGCGGGCTCAGCTGGCGAGGACGCGTGCCCTCTCCCGCTCCAGGCTGTACGAGGGCTCCGGCCAGTCCGGGGTGATGCTCTTGAACGCGTCAATGAGGAGCTCGAGGACGGCGATGCGCGCGTACCACTTCCGGTCGGCCGGGACGACGTGCCAGGGAGCCCACGGCGTGGAGGTCATGTCGATCGCCTTCTGGTACGCGTCCATGTAGGCATCCCAGTGCTGGCGTTCGTCGACGTCGCCGGGGTTGTACTTCCAGCGCTTGACCGGGTCCTCGAGCCGGGCGAGGAGCCGTCGCTTCTGCTCCTCCTTGGAGATGTGCAGCATGACCTTCACGATGGTCGTCCCGCGCGCGGCGACGGCCTGCTCGAAGTCGCGGATCTCCCGGTACCGTCGATGGATCGTGGCTGCGTCTGCCCACCCGTGGACCCGATGGATGAGGACGTCCTCGTAGTGCGAGCGGTCGAAGACGCCTAGCATCCCGGGTCCCGGCAGCTCGCGCTCGACCCTCCAGAGGAAGTCGTGCTGCTTCTCCTCGTCGGTGGGCGCCTTAAAGGCCTTGAGATGGACTCCCTGGACGTCCACGCCGCCCACGACGTGGCTGACGATCCCGCCCTTGCCCGCGGTGTCCATGGCCTGGAGGATCAGCAGGACCGACGGGGCATCGCCGTCGCGTCCAGCGGCGTACAGCCGCTCCTGGTACTCCGCCAGCACGATGTCCCGCCGGGCGAGGTGGACCTTGCCCTCGGCCTTGTCGCCTGAGAAGCCGGGGGTGGCGGCCGGGTCGACGTCGCCCAGATGGAAGTTCCTGCCGACACGGAGCAGATCGCCGACATCCTTGGCGAAGCCCTTGGATCCCATCACGCCGTCCTTCCCCGCACCGCGCGGCCTTCCTCAGTTGCCCTTGTACCTGCCGAGGAAGTCTGCCATACGGGTGATGGCCTCTTCGATGTCCGCCACGGCCGGTAGCGTCACCATGCGGAAGTGGTCCGGCGCGGTCCAGTTGAACGCGCGGCCGTGGGAGACGAGGATCTTCTGCTCGCGCAGGAGGTCGAGGACGAACTTCTCGTCGTCCCGGATCGGATACACCTCCGGGTCGAGCCGCGGGAACAGGTAGAGGGCGCCTTTGGCCTGCTTCGTGGAGACGCCGGGGATGGCGTTGAGCATCTCGTACGCCTTGTTGCGCTGCTCGAGCAGGCGGCCTCCCGGGAGGATGAGGTCGTTGATGCTCTGGTAGCCGCCGAGCGCGGTCTGGATGGCGTGCTGCGCGGGGACGTTCGCGCACAGGCGCATGTTCGCGAGCAGGTTGATGCCCTCGAGGTAGTCCGCGGCGTCCTTCTTGGGGCCCGAGATCGCCATCCATCCTGCCCGGTAGCCGCACACGCGGTACGCCTTGGACAGGCCCGAGAAGGTCAGGCACAGCACGTCCTCGCCGGTGAAGGCCGCCAGGTTCGTGTGGGTTGCGCCGTCGTAGAGGATCTTCTCGTAGATCTCGTCCGCGAAGATGATGAGCCCGTGCTTCTCGGCGAGCTCGACGATGCGGCGCAGCGTCGCGTCCGAGTACAGGGCACCGGTCGGGTTGTTCGGGTTGATCACGACGATGCCCTTGGTGCGGGGGCTGATCTTCGCTTCGAGGTCCTCGAGGTCGGGCTCCCAGTCCTGCTCCTCGTCGCAGAGGTAGTGGACCGCGCGCCCCCCGGCGAGGGAGACCGACGCCGTCCACAGGGGGTAGTCCGGGGTCGGCACGAGGATCTCGTCGCCCTGCTCGAGGAGGGCCATGAGGGACATCGTGATCAGCTCCGACACCCCGTTGCCGAGGTAGATGTCGTCGACGTGGATGTTCTGGATTCCCCGGGTCTGGTAGTACTGCGAGACCGCCGTGCGTGCCGAGAAGATGCCGCGGGAATCGCTGTAGCCCTGAGCATGCGGCAGGTGGCGGATCATGTCGACGAGGATCGCGTCCGGGGCCTCGAAGCCGAACGGCGCCGGGTTTCCGATGTTCAGCTTGAGGATCCTGTGGCCCTCTGCCTCCATCTGCTGGGCAGCCTCCAGGATCGGCCCCCTGATGTCGTAGAGCACGTTGTGGAGCTTGGTCGACTGCAAGAACTGGGCCATTGTCCAAATATGCCACAGGGTGCGAGCCGCGCCCTGCGACGCTGCTCACACCCTGCTGCCCTGCAGATCCGCGGGTCAGGAGGCGAGGCCCTTGTCCTTCAGCCACGCCTTCGCGGCGTCGGCGGGGCTCTGCTTCTGGGCTCCGCCCACGGCGCGGTTGAGGTTCATGAGGTCCTGCGTCGTGAGCTTCTCGGAGACGGCGTTGAGGGCCTTCTTCGCGGCGTCGGACATCGAGGCGTTCCTGACGAGCGGCACCACCTGCTGCGCGATGAAGTTGTTCTTAGGATCGTCGAGCACCACGAGGTCGTTGTCCGCGATTGCGGGTGTGGTCGTGTAGATGTCTGCGACCTGGACCTGGTCGGACAGGAGTGCCCTGACGGTCAGCGGGCCGCCGCCGTCGCTGAACGGCTCGAGCTTCTTCGGCACGCAGCTGTACTTGTCCTTGAGCCCCGGCAGGCCGTAGGCGCGCTCGGCGAACGTCGCGGGGGCGCCGAGCGTGAGCTCCGAGCAGACCTTGGCCATGTCCTCGATGCTCTTGAGCTGGTACTTGGCGGCCGTGGCGCGGGTGACGACCATCGCGTCCTTGTCCTCGGCCTTGGCGGCGTTGAGGACCGCGAGGCCTTCGGGCAGCTTGCCGGGGAGCGCCTTGGCGATGTCCTCCGCGGTGATCTGGGTCGCGCTCTTGTCCACGTAGAGGAGGAGGTTGCCCGTGTAGTCCGGCACGACGTCGACCGAGCCGTCCTGGACCGCCTTGAAGTAGACCTCGCGGGCGCCGATGTTCGGCTTGGTCGTGGCCTGGACGCCGGCGGCGTTGAGGGCGCCGGCGTAGACCTCGGCGAGGATCTGGCTCTCGGTGAAGTCGGCCGACCCGATCACGAGGGCCTTGCCGGACCCGCCGCTCGCACCGCCGGACTGGGTCGACAGCGGGTTGGAGGAGGCGCCGCAGGCGGAGAGCGTGATCGCCAGCGCGGCGCTCGCCGCGAGCGCCGTGAGGGCGTTGCGGCGGGTGGGAGACTTCATCATCGTGTTCCTTCCTCTTCGGCGGCCACGGGAGGCGCGGCTGCTGCGAGTGTGGCGCGCGACGCCGGGCTGGCGCCGCGCGGGAGGGGTTCGCCCGGGCGGTGCCGGGCGGACAGGGCGCGGTGGAGCGCCCCGAGGGCGAGGTCGACGGCGACCGCGAGCACGGAGACGAGCGCGGATCCGGCGAGCATGCGGGGGTAGTCGGAGAGGGCGAGCCCGTCGAAGATGTACCGGCCGAGTCCGCCGAGGTTGATGTAGGCGACGATCGTGGCGGTCGCGACGACTTGGAGGACGGCGGCGCGCAGGCCGCCGAAGATGACCGGCAGGGCGAGCGGGAGTTCGACCCCGAAGAGGATCTGGTCCTCCCGCATGCCCTGGGCGCGGGCGGCGTCCACGACGGCACGGTCGACCGCGGCGATGCCCGCCGAGGCTCCGGCCAGGAGCGGTGGCACGGCGAGGACGACCAGGGCCCAGATGGGCGGCATGAGCCCGGCCCCCGCGAGCAGCACGAAGAGCACGAGCAGGCCCAGGGACGGGATGGCGCGGAGCGCGCCGGCCCCGGCGACCACCGCGACCCGCCCCCTGCCTGTGTGCCCCACCCAGGCCCCGGCCGGAAGGGCGATGGCAGCCGCGATGCCGACGGCCAGGAGGGTGTAGAGGAGATGCTCCCCCACCCGCGCCGGGATCCCCGTGTCGCCCGCCCAGTGGGAGGGGTCCGCGAGCCAGGCCCACGTGGCCTCGAGCAGGCTCATCCGCGCACCGCCGCTGCCCGGTCCCACGGTGCGAGGAGACGCCCGACGAGGACCAGCACGAGGTCGAGCGCAAGCGCGAGGGCAAGGATGGCGATCAGTCCCACGGCGATCTCCTCGGGGAAGTCCCGCTGGAGGCCCTCCGTGAACAGGATGCCGAGATTCGGCATCCCCACGAGCGCGGCCACGGACACGAGCGAGACGTTGCTCACCGACACGGCGCGCAGTCCCGCGACGAGCACCGGCAGCGACAGGGGCAGGTCGACGCGGAGGTACCGGCTGAGGGCGGTGTGCCCGAGCGCGACGGCGACGTCGCTGAACTGCCCGGCCACGGAGTCCAGGGCGTCGAGGGCCGCGCGCACCAGGAGGGCCACGGCGTAGACGGTGAGGGCGACGATCACGTTGAGGGGGTCCAGGATCCGGGTCCCGAGGACGACCGGCAGGATGATGAACAGTGCAAGCGACGGGACGGTGTACAGCACCGAGCTCGCGGCGAGCACGACGGCGCGTCCCCGCCTCCGCACCGCCACGAACCGCGCGAGCGGGAGGGCGACGACGAGGCCGGCCACGAGCGGCACCACCGCGAGCAGGAGATGCTGCCCCGCCAGGGACAGGATCCGGTCGGCGTTGGCGAACGCCCACTCCATCAGGCCTCCCCCGGACTCTCGCCGGCGAGGGCCGGGGAGGCTGCGCGGGCGGCCGCGAGCACTGCCTCCGGGGCCACCGTCCCCACGAGCCTGCCGGCGGCGTCGACCACCACGCCCCGCCCGGAGGGCGAGGACAGCGCGGCGTCGAGCGCTGTGCGCAGGCTGTCCCCTTCCCTGTGCAGCGAGCCGCCCGTCACGAGCACCCCCGGCCGGGCCGGGTCGGCCCACCCGAGCGGATGCCCGCCGTCGTCCGTCACGACAGCCCACTCGGCAGGCCGCGCGGCCTCGAGACGCGCGGCGGTGACCGACTCGCCGCGCTCGGTCTCGAGCCCGGCGTCGGGGAAGAAGCCGAGGTGCCGGAACCCGCGGTCACGGCCGATGAACGAGGCCACGAAGTCGTCGGCAGGCTCCCGCAGGAGCGCCTCGGGCGTGGCGTACTGGGCGAGCCGGCCGCCCTGGGCGAAGACGGCGATCCGGTCGCCGAGCATGACCGCCTCGTCGATGTCATGGGTCACGAACAGGATGGTCTTCCCGAGTTCGCGCTGCAGCCCGAGGAGCTCGCGCTGGAGGTCGTGGCGCACGAGCGGGTCGACGGCGCTGAACGGCTCGTCCATGAGGAGCACGGGCGGGTCCGCGGCGAGCGCCCGCGCGACGCCGACTCGCTGCTGCTGGCCGCCGGAGAGCTGGGCGGGCCAGCGGGAGGCGGCGTCCGCCGGAAGGCCCACGAGTTCGAGCAGCTCGAGCGCCCGGGCCCGTGACTCCTGGCGGGACACCCCGTTGAGGCGCGGGACGGTGGCGATGTTGTCTGCGACGGTCCGGTGGGGAAGGAGCCCGGCGGACTGCATGACGTACCCGAGCGAGCGCCGCAGCGCCGGCGCCGGCCCGTCCCCGACGTCGCGCCCGTCCAGGAGGACAGTTCCCTCGGTGGGAGTCACCATGCGGTTGACCATGCGCAGCGAGGTCGTCTTGCCGCACCCGGACGGCCCCACGAACACGGTGATCCCGCCCCGGTCCACGCTCAGGTTCAGGCGGTCGACGGCGGTCCGGTCGCCGTACCGCTTGGACACCTCGCGGAACTCGATCATGGGCTCTGGCACGTGCACCTCGATTGTGTGGAACGCGTTCGGGTCATGCTCCGGTCAATGCACCGCGCCCCGCTCCTGGAGCGCGCTGGTGCGAGCCTATCAGCGGCGGCTCACGCCGGGTGGGAGCGGGCTGCGAGCTCGATGGTGCCGAAGATCGGGTCGCGGTCCAGGATCCTCACGTCCTCGATGCCCTCCTGTGCCAGGGCGGCACGGAACCCGTCCTGGAGCCGGCGCACGTGCATGCCGAGGCCGCTGCCCAGGATCACGGGACCGCTGATGCCGAGCTGGCGGGCCACCTGGGCGGCCATGCGGGCGAGGTCATGGGCGGCCTGGTCCACGAGGAACCTCGCGCCGGCATGGCCGGCGTCCGCGGCCTCGGTGACGACCCGCGAGCGCTGGGCCCAGTAGCGCCGGCCCGTCTCCGGATCGTGGAAGTGGGCAATGAGCTGGCTCGCCTCGGACAGCCCCGTGCCTTCGAGGAGGGCCCGTGTGAGCTCGTCCGGGGCGAAGCCGAGGTTCATCCGGTGCAGCGAGTACCGCACCGCTTCCCGGGCCAGCCAGTAGCCGCTCCCCTCGTCGCCGAGCAGGTACCCCCACCCGCCCGCGCGGGCCTCGTCGCCGTCGTCATTGGTGCCCCACGCGGCCGATCCCGTCCCGGCGATGACCGCGACCCCGCTGCGCGTCCGGCCGGCGGCGAGCAGGAGGCGCGAGTCGTGGACGACCGTGACGCGGGCGCGGGGTGCGTGGGGGCGGATGAGCGCGGCGAGGGCTTCCGCGTCCGCATCGGTGTCGATGCCTCCGGAGCCGGCGAAGACGCGGGCGGCGTCGGCGGCGTCGAGCGCCGCAAACAGCTCCGCGAGGTTCGCGGCCGCCGTTTCCCGGCTCACGTTCTGGACGTTGGCGCTGCCGACCTCGCGATCGGCCACGACCTCGCCGTCGACCACCGCGATGCCGCGCGTCTTGGTACCGCCGATGTCGAGCCCGACCATGAGGCCGGCTGGGGCATTCTGGGTGCTCACCCGCCTAGCGTACTGACGTGCCCGCCGCACCGTCCCCGCGCGGGCTGAGGCCCCCGAGGCCTAGGGTGGTGGCCATGAGTGCGATCCTGCCTGAGGACCTGTTCGGATCCGGCGTCGTGGCGGCGCCCATGGCCGGTGGGCCGAGCCGCCCCGAGCTCGCTGCCGCCGTCGGGCGCGCGGGAGGCCTCGGCTTCCTCGGCGGCGGCTACAAGTCCCCCGCCGCCCTCGCCGCGGAGCTGGACGCCATGGACCCCTCCCTGCCCTTCGGCGTGAACCTCTTCGTTCCGGGCGCCGCGCAGATCGACCGCGACGCCGTGCTCGCGTACCGCGAGCGGCTGCTCCCCGAGGCGGCGGCCGTGGGCGCCGAGGTGCCCGAGCCGCGGTGGGAGGACGACGACGCGTACCCGGCCAAGCTCGAGCTCCTCCTCGGGCGGGTCCCCGCCGCGGTGTCGTTCACGTTCGGCACGCCCCGGCTGGACGTGGTCGCTGCCCTGAGGAAGGCCGGGGCGTTCGTGCTCCAGACCGTGACGTCCCCCGAGGAGGCGACCGTGGCCGCGGAGCTGGGAGTCGACGCGCTCGTCGTCCAGCACCCGGACGCCGGCGGCCACTCGGGGGCATTCCTGGACCTGCCCCCGTTCTCCGGCACCCTGCCCGAGCTCGTCGCGGCGGTGCGCGCCGCCGTCGTACTCCCCCTGGTCGCCGCAGGCGGCATCGGCACGCACGACGACGCCGCTGCCGCCCGCGCCGCGGGCGCGTCCGCCGTCCAGCTCGGGACGGCCTTCCTGCGCACGCCGGAGGCCGGCACGAATCCGGTGCTCCGCGCCGCGCTGGCAGACCCGCGGTTCGAGCGGACCGCTCCGACGCGCGCGTTCTCCGGCAAGTGGGCGCGCGGGCTCGAGAACGGCTTCATGCGCAGGTTCCCGGACGCTCCCGAGGCGTACCCGGTCATCCACCACCTCACCGGGCCACTGCGTGCGGCGTCGGTCGCCGCGGGCAGTCCGGAGCGGACGAACCTGTGGGCTGGCGCGGGCTGGCGCGGGGCACGCGAGGAGACCGCCGCCGACGTCGTGGCACGGTTCGCGGTCTGACATTCGGGCCGCTGCAGGTCCCCTCCAGCCGGATGCCGTCCTAGGCTGGGCACATGACTACTGCCCCGCTCGTCCAGCTGGCCTCCGGTCACTCCATCCCGCAGATCGGCCTCGGCACCTGGCCCCTTGACGACGCCCAGGCGGCGGACGTCGTCGCCAAGGCGCTCGACCTCGGATACCGGCACATCGACACTGCCGAGAACTACGGCAATGAGGCCGGCGTGGGCGAGGGGCTGCGCCGCTCCGGGCTGGCGCGCGGGGACGTCTTCATCACGACCAAGTTCAACCGCGAGTGGCACAGCGTCGACGGTGTGCACACCGCCTGGGAGAACGCCGTGCGCCGGCTCGGGGTCGAGTACCTCGACCTGTTCCTCATCCACTGGCCGAACCCCTCCCAGGACACGTACCTAGCGGCTTGGGAGGGCCTGCTCAAGCTGCGGGCCGAGGGGAAGGTCCGCTCGATCGGCGTCTCCAACTTCTTCCCAGCCCATTCCGCGCGGCTCATCGACGCCACCGGCGTGGCACCCGACGTCGACCAGCTCCAGATCAGCCCCTACTGGGTCAAGCACGACATGCGAGCCTTCAACATCGGCCACGGCACGGTCACCGAGTCCTACACGCCGATCGGCAGGGGCAACGACCTGCTCGCTGAGCCTGCGGTCGTCGCGGCCGCCGAGGCCCACGGCGTGACGCCAGGCCAAGCGGTCCTGCGCTGGCACACCCAGCAGGGCCTCGTGGCAATCCCGAAGTCCTCCCACCCCGAGCGGCTGGCCCAGAACCTGGACGTGTTCGGGTTCGACCTCACGGCCGAGGAGATCGCGGCGTTCAATGCGCTCGACGGCACGGGACCCGAGGCCGCGGACCCGGAGTCCTTCGGCCACTGAACCCCGCCGCGCTATCGGCCGAAGGCGTCGGCGAGCAGGCCGGCCTCGAGCGCGAGGACATGCTCGCGGAACATTCGGACCTGCGGCGGCTCCCCCACGACCCGGGGCCACACGAGGCCGATCTCGCGGAAGGCGCCCGTGTCCTCGAGCGCGAGCTCGGCCCAGCCGAGCCCGCTCCCGTGGCGCGTCGACCCGTAGACGGCGCCGTGACCCGCGCTCGACGGCGGCACGAGGGCCACGCCGAGGCCGGCGGACACGAGCCCGAGGAGCGTGCGCGAGTCCTGTCCGGAGAAGGCGATGTCGGGCTTGAAGCCGGCCTCGCGTCCGAGGCGGTCGAGGATGCTGCGCATGCCGAAGCCGCGTTCGAGCGCCACGAACGGCTCCCCGGCGACCTCGGCCATCCTGACCGAGCGCCGCTCGGCGAGCCGGTGTCCCGCGGGGACGGCGAGCCGGACGGGCTGCACGTGGAGGGTCGCGCTGTCGATGTCCCGCGTCGGCTCCGGCCGGGGTGAGACGATCGAGAGGTCCACGCGCCCCTCGGCCAGCGCGTCGAGGCAGTGCTGCCGCGAGCCCTGGACGAGCTCGAAGCGCACATCCGGATGCCGCGCCCGGAATCCGCTGACGAACACCGGCACCGCGGACTCTCCGAACGTCATCTGGAAGCTCAGCCGCACGACGCCGCGGGCCTGCAGCTGCCGTTCGTGGAGGGCGTCGAGTCCGTGCTGCACCTCCTGGAGGGCCGTGCGGACCGCGGGGAGGAGCTGCTCGGCGGCCGGCGTCAGCCGGATGCCTCGGCCGTCCTTCCGCACCAGCTCCACGCCCACGACGGCGGCCGCGCGCGCGAGCGCCCGGCTCACCGTCGGCTGGGGCACGCCGAGCAGCTCAGCGGCTGCGGTGACATGGCGCGTCTGCCCGACGGCGTCGAGGACCGGCAGCAGCGGCAGGAGGCGGGCGAGCTCCCCATGGAGGGGCGCGGGCCGGCGAACGGGCTCCACGGCAGCCTCTCTCCGTTTGGACCGTGCGCAATAACCATGCACGGCTGATATACGTTGCTGCAATCAGTGTATTGGACGCATGCATCCGGCCGTTCCTAGGCTGGAGTGCATGAGTTCAGCGCCCCGCACCGCACCGGCAGCAGCCCGCTGGGACGGCCACCCCAAGGGAAGCCCGGGCTACCGCCGGCTCATCGCCGCCCTCGCCTGCGCCGGAGTCGCGACCTTCGCGCAGCTGTACTCGACCCAGGCCCTCCTCCCCCGGCTCTCCGCCGACCTCGCCGTGGACCCGGCGCGGGCGGCCCTCACGGTCTCGCTCGCCACGATCGGCCTCGCGGTCGCCGTGCTCCCGTGGTCGTTCGTCGCGGACCGGATCGGACGCGTCGCGGCCATGCGCGCGGGGATCCTGGCGGCGACGGTGATGGGCCTTGCCGGCCCGCTCGCCCCGACCTTCGAGGCGCTCCTGACGCTGCGGTTCCTCGAGGGCGCCGCCCTGGGCTCGGTGCCCGCGATCGCCGTCGCGTACCTGAGCGAGGAGGTGAGCCGCGGCCACGCTGCGATGGCCGCCGGAACGTACATCGCCGGCACGACCGTGGGCGGGCTCGCGGGACGCCTCGTCGCCGGCCCGCTCGCCGATGTCCTCGGCTGGCGCCTCGCGGTGCTGGCCGTCTCGGTGCTCGGCGCCGGGGCCGCCGTCGCCTTCGTCGCCCTCGCGCCGAAGTCCCGCGGCTTCTCCCCCGCGCCGCGGGCTCCGGGCGGACTGCGGGGCGCCGCCGGCGCGGTCGCCCGGAGGCTGGGCGCCCAGCTCCGCAGCGGCCGCCTCGTCATGCTCTACACCCAGGCGTTCCTGCTCATGGGGTCGTTCGTGGCCGTGTACAACTACCTCGGGTTCCGCCTCGAGGCCGGGCCGTTCTGGCTCCCCGCGAGCCTTGCGAGCCTCGCCTTCCTCGCCTACCTCTCCGGCACGTTCAGCTCCGGGTACGCGGCCCGGCTGAGCCTGCGCTTCGGGCGGCGGACCGTGGTGGTCGCGAGCACGGCCGCGATGGCGGCGGGCGCCGTCGTCATGCTCGCCGACTGGCTGCCCGTGGTCTTGGCCGGGCTCCTGGTCTTCACGGCGGGCTTCTTCGCCGCGCACGGCATCGCGTCGGGGTGGACCGGGGCGATCGCCGCCTCGGGCAGGGCGCAGGCTGCCTCGCTGTACAACCTGGGCTACTACGGCGGCTCGAGCGTGCTGGGCTGGGCGGGCGGCCTCGTGTTCCACGTCTGGGGCTGGGGCGCGCTCGCGCTCTCGGTCGCGGCGATCGCGCTCACGACGGCGGCCGCGTCCTGGGTTGTGCACCACTCCGAGCGCTGACCTGCCGGGACGGAGGGCGTGACCCCGCTCGCATATCATGGGGGTCGCGCCCCTTCAGGAGGAGACCCCTTGACGACTCCGAGCACTTCCCGACCCCAGACCGCATCGGCCCATGCGCCGGGCGGCGAACCGCTCGACGAGGTGGACCGGCGGATCCTGGCGGCACTGGTCGAGGACGCGCGCATCACGAACAAGCAGCTCGCCGAGCGGGTGGGGATCGCGCCGTCGACCGCGCTGATGCGCACCCGGGCCCTGTCCGAGCGCGGCATCATCACGGGCTTCGAGGCCAAGGTGGACCTGGCCGCCGTGGGCCGCAGCGTGCAGGCGCTCATCTCCGTGCGGCTCCGGGCCCACGACCGCGACCAAATCGACTCCTTCACGTCCCGCGTGCCGCACCTGCCGGGCGTCCTCGCGACCTTCCACACCTCCGGCGCGGTGGACTACCTCCTGCACATCGCGGTGGGCAGCACGGAGGAACTGCGTGACTGGGTCCTCGACAACCTCACGACCGATCCCGTGGTGGGACACACCGAGACCACGCTCGTCTTCGAGCAGATCCCGGGTCGCGGGCCGCTGCCGGAGTAGGCCCGAGGACATAATGGCCCAGTGACGATCATCGACAACGCCGTCTACGTCGACGGTCGGCGGGCGGCCCACCCGGAGAACCTCGAGCAGACCTTCGAGACGCTCGAGGCCATTGGCGGGAGCATGGCGTGGATCGGGCTGTACCGGCCGTCCCAGGAGGAGATGGCGCAGGTCGCCCACGAGTTCAACCTCCACGACCTCGCGGTCGAGGACGCGATCCACGCGCATCAGCGGCCCAAGATGGAGCGCTACGACGAGATGCTCTTCACGGTCCTGAGGCCGGCGCGGTACGTCGACGAGACGGAGACGGTCGAGTTCGGCGAGCTGCACGTCTTCACCGGCCCCAACTACGTCGTCACGATCCGCCACGCCGAGACGGCGGGCGTGGGGCTCGTGCGCAAGCGGCTCGAGGCCGAGCCCGACCTGCTGCGGTGCGGGCCCGAGGCCGTGCTCTACGCGCTCCTGGACCGGGTGGTCGACGACTACAAGCCCGTCGTCGCGGGGCTCGAGAACGACATCGACGAGATCGAGGACCAGCTCTTCGCCAACGATCCGACGGTCTCGCGGCGCATCTACGAGCTTGCCCGCGAGGTCCTCCAGTTCCAGCGGGCGATCCACCCCCTGCGCCCCCTCGTGCAGGGGCTCGAGCGCGGCTTCGACAAGTACGAGGTGGACGTCGAGCTGCGACGCAGGCTCCGGGACGTACACGACCACGTCGAGCAGCTCATCTCCCGCGCCGACGGCTTCCGCGAGATCCTCCAGAACGCCCTCGTGCTCGACGGCACGCTCACCACCAACCGCCAGAACGAGGCCGCCGCCGAACAGAACGAGCAGGTCAAGAGGATCTCCTCGTGGGCGGCGATCTTCTTCGCCCCGAGCCTCGTGGCCGGCATCTACGGGATGAACTTCAAGAACATGCCTGAGCTCGAGTGGCCCGTCGGCTACCCGTGGGCCCTCGGGCTCATGGTGGTGGCGGGCTTCGTACTCTGGCTCATCTTCAGGCGGAAGAAGTGGCTGTGAGCGCCGTCGGCGTCCTCCCGAGGGCCGTCAGGGGCGGCTAGGCTGGCAGTGCGGCGCCCCACCGCGCCGCGTCTGCCCGCGAGCGAGGAGGACCATGCCCGAGTCAGCCGCACCACCCCATGCCATGACGGTGACCGTCACCGGCGCCGCCGGCCAGATCGGCTACGCGCTGCTGTTCCGGATTGCGAGCGGCGCAATGCTCGGTCCCGACACCCGCATCCGGCTGAAGCTCCTGGAGATCCCGGCCGCCGTGCGCGCGGCCGAGGGAACGGCGCTCGAGCTCGCCGACTGCGCGTTCCCGCTGCTCGATTCCGTCGATGTCACGGACAGCGCAGCGGCGGCGTTCGACGGCGCCCACGTGGCGCTCCTGGTCGGTGCCCGGCCCCGCACGGCGGGAATGGAACGGGCAGACCTCCTCGCCGCCAACGGCGGCATCTTCGGCCCGCAGGGGCGCGCCATCAACGACCATGCGGCGGACTCCGTCCGCATCCTCGTCGTGGGCAACCCGGCGAACACGAACGCGCTCATCGCCGCGGCCCATGCGCCCGACGTCCCCAGCGACCGTTTCACCGCGATGACGAGGCTGGACCACAACCGGGCCCTGGCCCAGCTCGCGATCAAGCTCGGCTGCCGCACTGAGGAGATCGAGGGGGTGACTGTCTGGGGGAACCACTCGGCGAGCCAGTACCCGGACCTCACCCACGCCACCGCCGGCGGTCAGCCCGTGCCCTCGCTCGTCGATGAGGAGTGGATCGAGGGCGACTTCATCCCGCGGGTCGCGAAGCGCGGTGCCGAGGTGATCGAGGTGCGGGGGTCATCGTCGGCGGCCTCTGCGGCGAGCGCCGCCATCGACCATGTCCGAGATTGGGTCCTCGGGACGCCGGACCGGTGGACGTCGGCGGGGGTCGTCTCGGACGGATCGTACGGCGTTCCCGAAGGCCTCGTCAGCTCGTTCCCGGTGCGCAGCAGCGGTGGGGCGTGGGAGATCGTCCAGGGCCTCGAGGTGCCGCCGTTCTCGCGGGAGCGGATCGACACATCCGTGGCCGAGCTCGAGGCCGAGCGCGACGCCGTCCGGGAGCTCGGCCTCCTGGGCTGAACGGCGACGCGGGAGCGAACCCGGCGAAGGCACAGGGACAGCGGAAAGGGCCCCAGCCGTACAGGCTGAGGCCCTTTCGGTGCGCCTTCTGCGGGCAGATGTGGAGCCTAGGGTGTGTGATGTCAGGACATCGTTGACGCATGTGGCGGGACATCGTTTACAGGTGACAGTTGACCGGTGTGGCGGGACATCGTTGACGGTCCACGGCATGTCGCGGGACATCGGCGACACGCTGCTCGTCGAGCATGGGCCATGTCGAAGAACAAGGTCATCGTCCTCGCGGTCCGCGAGGGCGGCATGTCCAAGGCCGAGGCCGCCCGCCGCTACGGGGTCACCCGCCAGTGGGTCCACGAGCTCCTCACCCGGTACGCCGAGCAGGGCGAGGCCGGCCTCGAGGCCCGCTCCCGCCGCCCCCGCACCAGCCCTCAGGCGACCTCCGCCCAGGTGCGCGAACGCGTCCTGGCCCTGCGGTCCGAGCTCGCCACGAAGGGGCTGGACGCCGGCGCCGAGACGATCGCCGCCCACCTCGACCGCGAAGGCCTCCCGGTCCCTGCCAGCACCACGGTCCACCGCATCCTGCGCGCCGCAGGCACCGTCGCCCCCGAACCGCGCAAGCGCCCGAAATCCTCGCTGCGCCGCTTCGAAGCTGCCCAGCCCAACGAGACCTGGCAGTCCGACTTCACCCACTGGCACCTGGCCGACGGCAGCGACGTGGAGGTCATCGACTTCCTCGACGACCACTCCCGGGCCCTGCTCCACCTCACCGCCCACCCAAGGGTCACCGGCCCGGCCGTGGTCGAGGCCTTCCTGGACACCGCACAGGAATACGGGTTCCCGGCCTCGACCCTGACCGACAACGGCATGGTCTACACCACCCGCCTCTCCGGCGGGAAAGGCGGCAGGAACGCCTTCGAGACGCTCATCGCCTCACTGGGCATCACCCAGAAGAACGGATCCCCCGGCCACCCCCAGACCCAGGGCAAAATCGAGCGCTTCCACCAGACCCTGAAGAAATGGCTCGGCGGCCAGCCCGACGCCCACACGATCGCGGACCTGAACGAGCAGCTGGCGAAGTTCCGCCACATCTACAACCACGAACGCCCGCACCGGGCCCTGAACCGCCGGACCCCGGCCCAGGCCTACGAGGCGACCCCCAAGGCCGGACCCGCGATCACCGCACAGGGGGAACACTTCCGCGTCCGCACCGACCGCGTCGACGCCGACGGAAAGGCCACCCTCCGCCACGCCGGACGCCTCAGACACCTCGGGATCGGCCGCGCCCACAGGCACAAGCGGATCATCCTGCTCGTCCACGACGCCGAGGTCACCGCCCTCGAGCACGGCACCGGGGAGGTCCTCGCCGAATTCACCATCGACCCCACCAAGGGCTACCAGCCCAAAAAACAGAACACCCCCGGTCCGAAGACCGGGGGTGTCAACGATGTCTCGCCACATCCGTAAAGGATGTCCCGCTACATCACAGATGTGGAGCCTAGGGGATTTGAACCCCTGACCTCTTCGATGCGAACGAAGCGCTCTACCAACTGAGCTAAGACCCCTCGGTGCGGGAACTACGTTACTGGGCAGGGGGCCAAAATCAAAATCGGGCGACGCCACCCCGAGGCCGTGCACGGGGCCCGTCAACCGGGCCAGTTGGCGGTCCCGACGGCTCTCCGCCGAAGCCACTGCTCGAAGGTCACGGTCCCGAACGCGGCCTCGGGCATGAGGTTGCGGCCCTCGGCCAGGGAGCGGCCGATCCGGCCCGGAACGGGCAGCTCGAGGATCCTCGACGTGGATCCTGTCGCAGAGCACCAGGCCTCGGCGAGGGAGCGCAGTGAGCGCACCTCGGGCCCGCATGCGGCGGTCAGGAGGAAGCCGCCGGCCGGAGCCTCGGCGGCGTCCACGAGCGCCCGGGCCACATCCGAGAGGTCGATCGGCTGCACCCGAGCCTGCCGGAGACTGGGAACGAACCCGAAGCGGTCACCGGCCTCGAACACCGAGCCCAGGAGATCGTGGAACTGGCCGCACCGCACCACGGTCGTGGGCAGCGGGTGCTCGGCATAGACACGCTCCTTGGCTGCCTTGGAGCGGTAGTAGCGGAAGGGGAACTGGTCGCAGGCGATGATCGAGATCGACACGGCCCGGTCCACCCCTGATCCTCTTGCGCCGTCGAGCAGCCTCCGGCCCGTGTGGGGATAGTCCCTGACCGCGCGTCCGCGGCGCGCCTCGAGCGCGTCAATGACCACCTCGACGCCGTCGAGGGCCGCCGCAAGGCCTGCACCCGAGGCGGCGTCCGCGCGCACATACTCGACGCCGTCGAGCGCCCTCGCCGGCGGAGGCCGAGTCCTGCTGAGCGACCTCACCTGCCATCCGCGCGCGAGCGCCTCCCGTGCCGCTGCATGCCCTGCGGCACCGGTTCCGCCGGCAACGAGGAGGAGAGCCATGTGTCGAAGCTACCCGCGCACCCGGCCCCTAACCAGTCCGCCCCGCGGCCCGGGTGCAGAACTCAGCCCGGCTCGGGCGCGGGATGGTCAGCAGCGGGACAGTCAGGCGCGGCGTCGGCGCAGCACGTCGTCGAGGTTACCCAGCGCGCCGGCCCGCCCGGTGGGGCGGGGCGCAAGCGCCGGGACGCCGGGCACGGAGCCGGGCTCCGGGGTCTCGGGCTTGGGCTTCAGGACGGGACGGCCCTCGGGCTTCGGATCCTCCTGGGCAGGGAGCGGCTCCGGCTCGGGACGCTCCGCCTTGGCCGCGTCCAGGTACGACGGCTTGGGCACGCCGACAGGCTCCCAGGTCTCCTCCGAGTCGGCACCGCTGGCCTTGGCCGCCGCGTCCGCACTCGCCTGCGAGGCACGGGCCACTTCGAGGGCGACGGCGCGCAGCTCCTCCCGGGTGAGGACCTTCGCAGCGGGCGCGGGGGTGTCCCCCCCGTCGAACACCTCGCTCGGAGCGGGCGGACGCTGGCGCTGGGCCGGTGCGGGTCCGGGCTCCCTCATGGCGGCACGGAACGCGGCGTCGACGCGCCGGCGCCGGTCGCGGACGGCGAGGGAGCGCAGCACGGTCGCTGAGGCCGCCGTGCCCGCAGCGAACACGAGCGGGAGCCAGAGCGGCACGCCGAGGACCAGGAGGCCCAGGCAGACGACCGACGCCAGGAGCATCGCCAGGCCGATGCCGGCGAGGACGACCCGTCCCCACCGGATCCGGAACGGGCGCGGAGCTGGCCTGCTCGCCGCGGCGGAGGCGGGAGTCCCGGCATCGTGGTCCTGGAGCTTAGCGGGCCGCTCCGACCCCGCCGACCGGACAGCGGGGTCAAGGCCCAGGGAGGAAGCTGCGCCGGCCACGCCCCCGTCCCGAGGGCCCCCCGGCGCGGCCTCGGACAGCAGGGCGGCCTCGGCGGCGGCGCGGGGCGGCCTGCGCCTCTTGAGGAGGTAGGGGGCAACCCACAGCAGCCACAGGAGCACGGCCGCGCCGAGCACCATCGAACTGCTGAGGGCGAAATCCATACCTGAAACCGTAGGAGTATCCTCGGGGCCGGTGCCGGATTACCTTCGGTGTGTCGCGAGAACCGCAGTCGGCCGGGGGCGCCCCGGGGCGTGCCGCCGCGATCCGGCGTGACGGGGGGCACGCGCCGTCGTGCGTCGGTCAGCCGCGGGAGGCCAGCCACCGGCCGAGGAGGCCGCCCGGCGGGACTTCCTCGACCGTCAGGGCGAAGGATTCGTGGTCGGCCCAGGCGCCGTTGATGTGGAGGAACCGCGGACGGAGTCCCTCGTAGCGGAACCCCAGCTTCTCCACGACCCGGAGGCTGGCCGCGTTCTCGGGCCGGATGTTGATCTCCATGCGGTGCAGCCCGAGCTCATCGAAGCAGTAGTCCGTGGCGAGCGCCACGGAGGTCGGCGCGATTCCCCGCCCTGCGTGGCCCTTGTCGACCCAGTAGCCCAGCGTCGCGGTGAGCGCCGAGCCCCACACGATCGAGGACACGGTCAGCTGGCCGACGATGGGAGCTCGCCGGGCACGCGGCTCGTCCAGTGTGATGACGAAGGGAAGGGCAGAACCTTCGCGGGCCTGATGGGTCAGGGAGCGGACCATCTCACGGAAGGTCGGCAGGCCCCCCTCAGGCTGCGGATTCGACGCCTCCCACGGCGCGAGCCACTCCTTGTTGCGGCCCCGCAGCGCCATCCACTCCGACCTGTCTGCCTGACGCAGGGGCCTGAGTGCGAGGTCGCCGCTGCGGAGCGTCACGGGCCACAGGCCCGAACCCCACATCGGCCGGTCAGGACGTCGCGGTGGGCTGGTCCGCCCCGTCCGCCACGAATCCCTTGAGCCACGAGCGCAGTTCCGAGCCGAATTCGTCCCGCCCGCACGCCAGGGTCACCACGGCCTTGAGGTAGGAGAGCTTGTCTCCGGTGTCGTAGCGCCGCCCGCGGAACACCACCCCGTACACGCCACCGCCCTCGCCCTCGCGCCGGGCGAGGGTCTGGAGTGCGTCCGTGAGCTGGATCTCCCCGCCGCGCCCGGGCTCCGTGTGGTGGAGCACCTCGAAGACGGCGGGGTGCAGCACGTAGCGGCCGATGATTGCGAGATTGCTCGGAGCGTCCTCCGGCGCGGGCTTCTCGACGAGGCCGTGGACGCGGACGTAGTCCTCGCCCTCGACCTGCTCGACGTCGGCGCACCCGTACGCCGAGACCTGGTCCTGGGGAACCTCCATGAGGGCCACGACGGACCCACCGGTGGCCTGCTGGACGCGGATCATCTCTGCGAGGAGTTCGTCGCGCTCGTCGATGAGGTCGTCGCCGAGCAGCACCGCGAAGGGCTCCTTGCCGACGTGGCGTTCGGCGCACAGCACCGCGTGGCCGAGTCCCTTCGGGTCGCCCTGGCGGACGTAGTGGATGTCGCCGAGGTTGTTCGACTGCTGGATCGCCGCGAGCTTCTTGCTGTCGCCCTTGGCCTCGAGTGTCGCCTCGAGCGAGGGCACACGGTCGAAGTGATCCTCGAGGGCACGCTTGTTGCGCCCCGTGATCATCAGGATGTCCTCGATGCCGACTCCGACAGCCTCCTCGACCACGTACTGGATCGCGGGCTTGTCGACGACAGGCAGCATCTCCTTCGGCATCGCCTTCGTCACCGGCAGGAAGCGGGTGCCGAGGCCGGCCACGGGGATGACGGCTTTCTTCACGGCAGAGCTTGTAGACACGCTGACACTCTATACGACTCTCGATTAGAGTCGGGGCATGCAGGCCGCAGAGGAGAAGTCCGCCCTGCGCTCAGCCATCTGGGCCGAGCGCCGCGCAGCGGATCCGGAACGCCGTGCCGCCGCTGGCGAATCGCTCGCGGCGCACGGGCTCGAATGGGCTCTCGCCCACGTCCCCGAGGGGGGAACGCTGACGGCGTACCTCGGGGTTGGGGCGGAGCCGCCCACCGCGCCGCTCCTGGAGCGGCTCCACAGCGCGGGGCTGCGCGTCTTCCTGCCCGTGTGCCTGCCGGAACGGCAGCTCGCGTGGGTCCAGTGGCAGCCGGGCATCCTGTTCGCACGGAGCCGGTTCGCGCCCGTGCAGGAGCCTGTGGGGCCGGTGCTCACGACCGAGGAACTCGCCGCGGGCGACGGCGCGCGCTTGCCGCTCGCCGCCGTGCTCCTCCCGGCGACCGCTCTCGACGCGGAAGGCCGGCGCCTCGGGCAGGGCGGCGGGTACTACGACCGGTTCCTCGCACGGCTCGAGGGACTCGGCCTGCGTCCGCCGACGGCGGCCGTGGTCTTCGACAGCGAGGTGCTCCCGGCCGGCGCCGTTCCCGTCGAGGCGCTCGACCGCAGGGTCGCCTCTGCGGTGACACCCTCGGCGCTGCGGGCTCTGTGGCCGAAGCCTTCCTGAGCCACTGCGCCCGGAATAGTCCAAGCGCCCCGGCTGTTAGAATTGGCAGTCGAGGCCTACGACTGCCAATGAGCGCGACGACGCCGCAGCGGTGGTCCATGGCCTCCGCCGTGCCCATGAAGGAGTTCTAGTGCCTACGTACGCCTACGCCTGCAAAGACTGCAATCACGCATTCGAGACTGTCCAGTCGTTCAGCGATGCCTCGCTGACCGTCTGCCCCGAGTGCGGCGGCACCCTCCGCAAGAAGTTCAACAGTGTGGGTGTGGTCTTCAAGGGCGGCGGCTTCTACCGCACGGACTCCCGCAGCGGCAGCAGCAGCGTTCCGGCCTCCTCCGGCTCCTCGGAGAAGTCCTCGGGCTCGTCCGACAAGGCACCGGCCGCCGCCGCGAGCTGACGCACTTCTCCTCCACAGGATCCGCGGCCGGCGTGTCGTCCACATACGACGGCGGGCGGTCGCCTCGGGCAGCGCTGCGCTCCTAACGTCGGTGCATGACCCGACCCGCCCCCTCCGGTAGCGGCCGCGCTCCGCACTCACACGCTCCCCGGGCCCACGCGCCTGTCCGCGGCTCGGCCAGGACACGACCCACGCCGTGGGCCGCTGCCGACCGCGGTCCGCTGCGACGCTTCGTCGACCGGCGGCGGCGGACCCTCGCCGCGGCATTCCTGTGCCTTGCGGCCGGCGCCACCGTCTACCAGCTGACCCCTGCCTCCGCCGCGATGGTCCCCGTGGCGGTCGCAGCGCGTGACCTGGCCTCGGGCGCGACCCTCTCCCCCGCTGACCTCACGCTCTCGCGCCTCCCGGCCGATTCCGTGCCCCAGCGCGCCGAGCCGGACCCTTCGCGGCTTTCGGGGCAGCGGATGGCTGGCCCGGTGCGGCGCGGCGAGCCGATCACCGACGCCTCGCTCGTGGGCCCGGGGCTGCTGACGGGAACTCCACCGGGCACCGCGGCAGTGCCCGTTCGCATCGCAGATCCCGCCTCCATAGGCCTCCTGAGCCCCGGCCAGCTCGTCGACCTCGTGCTCAGCCCTGACACCGGTGGGCAGGCCGCCGCGGGGACGACTCTCGCCGCGCGCGTCCCGGTACTGTCCACGGGGGCCGGAGCTCCGGGAAGCGCGGCCGGGGCGTGGCTGGGACAACGGGAGGGGGAGGGCCTCCTGGTCGTCGCGGCCTCGCCCGAGCAGGCCCTCCGCATCGCGGGGGCGTCGACGCGCGGGAAGGTCTTCTTCGTGCTCTTCGAGGCCGGCCCGAGGTGACAGGCCCGGCGGCATCCGGAGATTTCCTCAGGCCCAGCGCGAGTTCACCCCCAGTGTGGGGGCCGCTGTTCCTTGAGCCACCTGTCGCGGTCGCGTTCACGGTACGCAGACCAGTCGGCGCGTCGCCGGCCGGACTCGGCCGGTGTCTCGTCCTCGTCCGCGGAGGTCGGTCCCGTCCCGGGAACACTGACCCGGCGCTGGCCGCGGGGCCTCCGCAGCGGCGCCTCAACCTCGTCGGGGACCTCATCCTCGGACAGCGCACCGTCCTCGGGTACCGCTCCGGAGTCGGCCGAGACGGCCTCGGCGGCTTCGGCGGCTTCGGGCGCTGCGTCGGCGGAGGCGTCGGATTCCTCCGGCCTCCCGGACTCCCCAGGGGCCTCGCGCTCGTCCGGCCTCGGCTCGCTGGCTTCAGCGTCCATGCCGCTGGCCTCCTCTCGCTGGGCCCCGTGCTGGACCCCGTGCAGCGGCGCGGCCTGGTCGGTGTCGTCGGCGGCGTGGCTGCCTCGCGTGTGGGCCTCGGACGGGGTGGGCTCCCCTTCGCGAGCACCAAAGGCGTCGCTGCCGGTGCGCGCTTCGATGGCACTGTCGACGCGCGAGGCGATGTCGGCGGGCGTCCCGAGGAGGAAACCGGCGGAACCGCCCTCGTCGGCGTGGGTCTCGAGGCCGAGGTCCGCCGCGATCATGTCCGCACAGCTGCTCGGGTCCGTGAACACCTCGATCGTCCACAGCGTCATGTGCTTCCAGCCGAGCCGCTCGAACAGTTCCGGCCTCTGCCGGGTGCGCTCGCGCACGCTCATGCGCCGGTAGCGCTCTGTCCCGTCGGACTCCACGGCGACGGGGATGCTCGCCTCGTGGTCGTCGCGGCCCATGGTCAGGAGCGGGTCTATGGCCGCCGCCATGTCGACCGCACCGTCGTAGTGGTGCCAGACCCTGGCCCCGCGGGACGCAAGGCGGTCACCGAGGTCGGTCACGAGGGGGTCCGCACCGAGCGCCTCAGCGCTCGCTGCGGCGCGGGTTGCCCTCGTCCCGAGGTCCGTGGTGCCCGCGATCTCGCGGTCGAGCAACTCGTAGAAGTCCACTGCGCCCTCGCTGAGGCGGGTGACATCCAATTCGGAGGGCTGGAAGCAGCTCAGCACGTGCATGCTGTGCCGCGCACGGCTCATGGCGAGGGCGAAGCGGCGGCGGCCTCCCGGCTCGCTGAGGGGACCGAAGTGGTGCATCGCCCGGCCATGGGGCGTCCGGCCGAACCCGAGCGAGAAGATGACGTGGTCCCGGACAAGCCCCCCGGCACGGTCGACATGCACGACCCGGAACGGCTCGTCTCCCCCGCTGAAGAAGTCCCCCAGATCGGGGTGGTTGGCCATCTGGAGGCGGATTGCCTCCCCGATCCGGGCAGCATGGTGGGCGCTCGCCGTGACCACGCCCAACGAGACTCCCGGGCGGTGGTAAGCGTGCTCGAAGACGAGGTCGACGACCCTGTTTACTTCCGCCGCCACGGACTCGACGCCGCCGTCCTCCCCGCTGGGCAGCCCCGTGCCGTCGGGAAGGTACTCGAGCACGAACGGACGGTCGAGGCCCGTCACGCTCGGCCCATCCGGGAGCGCGCGGAGGGCACCGTTGTAGAAGCGGTGGCTGAGCTGGAGCCCGAGGTCCTCGTCGACGCCGCGGTACACCGTGCGCAGGGCGCCCCGCGGAAGCACGCGCTTGAGCGCTCCGAGGGCGCTCTCGACCGGGGCCGTCGGCGCCTGGCCGGGCTGCTGCTCGACGCCCACGGAGAACGGACGGGGATTGGCCACCTGCGCGTCGCCGAAGGCCACCACCTGGGTAGCCCGCCCCACGGCCGGGAGGGCCGCCCGGAGCGGCATGGAGTCCGCGTCGAGGATCACGACTGCGTCGAAGCGGTGGTCGGCCGGCAGCGCGGCCGAGAGGGCATAGGGGCTGCAGGTCCAGACCGGGACCAGCGGCCGCAGGAGCCGGGGCGACTGGCGCTCGAGTGCGGCAAGGCTGATGCGCCCGTCCTTGAGCAGGGACCTCAGTGCGTCTGCCTCCCGCGGGTGGCGATCGATCGCGTCTGCCCACTCGCGGGCGAGCCTCCACCTGAGCTTGGCGCTGCCGCTGGCGATGTGGGCGCGGTCGGCGCGCCGGAACTCGGACTCGGCCCTGCGGAGCTGCTCGCCGTCGGACATGGCCAGATAGTCGTCGCCGCTGATCATGGCCTCGAGGACCGACTGCCACCACGCCAGCTCGAGCTCGGCGGCGACGACGGATGCCGGTGCCTCACGTTCGGACAGGTCGGCGAGCAGGTCCCCGAGTCCGCGTTCGCGGAGCTGGTCCTCGAGCAGGGTCCGCTCCGGGAGCGACTGGAGGGTCGGCGAGTCCTCGGCCAGGGCGGTGAGCCGGGACTTCAGCTGCTCGACCGGGGCCTCGAGGAGGCGCCCACCGCCCGCCGTGGGGCGGAGCACGGCGCCGAGGCGGTCGAGGCCCTTGGCAGCGGCGACGTACGCCTCCCGGAGCTCCGCGAGGCCGGAGGGCACCGAGGGGTGCCGCTGCGACGTCGCGTACGCGGCCCAGCGCTCCCGTTGGGCCTGCACGAGGATGAGCGAGCTGTGGAGGTCGGCCAGGTGGACGCCCGGACGGACGTACTCCTTCGCCACCCGACGGAGGCGCGAGCGCTGCATCGCGGTCACCTCGATGCCGCGTTCCCTGCGCCAGGCGGAGGGTGCCGTGGCGGCGATCAGGTCGTTGACCGGCCTGTCGAAGATGTCCGGGGTGAACTTGTCCAGACTCTCCCGGACCGCGACCAGGAGCTCGAGCTGCTCGCCCCAGCCGCCGACCGTCGTCTCGAGCCGGATCGACGCATGGTCCGCCACGGCAGCCATGCGCTCTCCCAGAGCGGGAACGTCCTCCGCCAGGCGGCCGGCGAGCTCCCGCGCGTCGTCCGTCTCGCGCCGGGTCAGCAGCCGGGCGCCGTGCCAGGGGCTCTCCGCAGCATCGGGGCTGAAGCTTCCGAGCTCGGCGGCCCTGCGGAGCCTTTCGCTGAGCTCGGCCCGGTCCTTGATGCTGTCCAGCACGCTGCGCTTGAGCCGCACGGTCGTGGCGGGAGCGGGATGGAGGGACGTGAGGGCTGCGAGGGACTGCATGGCCTGGTAGGGCGAGCAGCCCCAGCGCTCGCGCACGTTGTGGAGCGACGCGACGTGGTCGACCAGCTGGTGCCGGCGCTCGCGCAGCACTCGGTGGATGTTCTCGAGCCGCGGCTTCTCCGACTTCTCGTTGCGCACGATCGCGCGGACGATCTGCTGGCGCAGCTGGCCTGCCGTGATCGTTGCCCCGAGCTGCAGCACGAGGGAGCCGAGCCCGAGGGATTCGCACGCGCGGTGCAGCTCGGCGAGGCTCGCGCGCCGTTCGGCCACCACCAGCACGGACCGGCCGGCATCGACCAGGGCCGCGAGGGCGTTCACGGCGGTCTGGGTCTGCCCCGTCCCGGGCGGTGCCTCCACCACGAGCGACTGCCCGTCCCTGACCGCGTCGACGACGAGCTGCTGGTCCTCGTCGGCGTCGAGGACGAGGAACTCGTCCGCCGGGTCCCGCTCGTCCAGTCCCGGGAAGCGGTCCACATCGAGCGGCTCCGGGGCAGGATGGAGCGAGCCATTCGTGGAGGCGAGCGCAGCCAGGACGGGGTGTGCCGAGGTGATCGACGGGTCTTCGAGGGACTCCTCGAGGTCGGCGAACGTCGAGACGAGGAGCCGCGGGTCGACCTGGGCGCCGGCGATGGGATGGAGGAGCGCACGGACGCGCTCGATGACAGGCTGCGGGTCGAGGCGTGCGGTGCTGTAGGCCGAGCGCTCGATCGCCGCCACGTCGACTTCCATCCGGTGCACCGAGCGGAGGTGGCGCACGAGGGCGGGGTTGAGGCGTGCCTGCTCGGTGAGCTTGAGCTCGAAGTCGTCCTGCTCTGGCCGGACGGTGAGCGCGACGGCGGCGAGCAGCACGGGTGCGCTGACCCGGCGGGGGCGCCCGCCGACCGCAGACGTCCAGCTCGCGAGGCCGGCGGCGAGGTGGCCGGCGTCCACTCCGCGCTCGTTGGCGAGTTCGTACGATTTCGCCCGCAGGTTGCGGGCCGCGCGGGCGGCACGGGTGTACTCCTGCCGGTCCCGCAGCAGCGTGGAGAGTCGGGTCCGGCGGCCGGCCAGGAGCTGCGCGAGCCCCGAGGCGTGCGCGTGCGTCAGGTCGATGCTTCCGTCGGCGCCCGGGTAGTAGGAGAGCATCGTGTCCGGGCCGGTGACGCCGGGCAGCGCAGACAGCCACGCCTCGAGGCGGGCATCGGCCTCCGGATTCGTCGTCTCGGACACGTCTGGGCTCTCCTCCGCGCCAGCGAGGGCGCTGGCTCGCTTGCCTGTGGACCATCTCGGCATAGCTTCGAGGTTAGCCTGTCAAGACCCGCTCCCGGGCGGTGCAACGCTGAGGGTTGCGGAAACAGGGCCGCTGCCGTGGTCGGAAACCGGCGGAAGGCCAGCGCACAGACCGACGGCCGGCACTCCAGAAGCGGAGTGCCGGCCGCGCGCGGCCCAAGGGGCCTATTCCCATTCGATGGTTCCCGGGGGCTTGCTCGTGACGTCCAGCACGACCCGGTTGACCCCGTCCACCTCGTTGGTGATGCGGTTCGAGATCCGCGCGAGCAGGTCGAAGGGGAGCCGGGACCAGTCGGCCGTCATGGCGTCCTCGCTCGAGACGGGGCGCAGCACGATCGGGTGGCCGTAGGTGCGGCCATCGCCCTGGACGCCCACGCTGCGGACGTCGGCGAGGAGGACCACGGGCATCTGCCAGACCTCGTTGTCGAGGCCGGCGGCCGTGAGCTCGGCGCGGCCGATCGCGTCGGCCTTGCGGAGGAGTTCGAGCCGCTCCGCCGTGACCTCTCCGACGATGCGGATGCCGAGGCCCGGCCCCGGGAACGGCTGGCGGCCGACGATCTCCTCGGGCAGGCCCAGCTGGCGGCCCACGGCACGGACCTCGTCCTTGAAGAGGGTCCGCAGCGGCTCGACGAGCTCGAAGCGGAGGTCCTCGGGGAGCCCGCCGACGTTGTGGTGGCTCTTGATGTTGGCCGCGCCCTCGCCCCCGCCGGACTCGACGACGTCGGGGTAGAGCGTGCCCTGGACGAGGAACTTGATCTGCTCGCCCGAGGCCTTGGCCTCGGCGATGATCGCCCGCTCGGCCTCCTCGAAGGCACGGATGAACTCGCGCCCGATGATCTTGCGCTTCTGCTCCGGATCGGTGACGCCCGAGAGAGCGGACAGGAAGCGCTCCTGCTCGTTCGCGACATACAGGTTGACGCCCGTAGCGGCGACGAAGTCGCGCTCGACCTGCTCTGCCTCGCCCTCGCGAAGGAGGCCGTGGTCGACGAAGACGCAGGTGAGCTGGTCGCCGACGGCGCGCTGGACGAGCGCCGCGGCGACGGCAGAGTCGACGCCGCCGGACAGGCCGCAGATGACGCGCGCGTCGCCGACCTGCTGGCGGATGCGCTCGACCTGCTCCTCGACGATGTTGCCCGTGGTCCAGTTGGGCTCGAGCCCGGCCACCTCGAAGAGGAAGTTCTCGAGGACCTTCTGCCCGAACTCGGAGTGCTTGACCTCGGGGTGCCACTGGACACCGCCGAGGGACTTCTCGGGGTTCACGAACGCGGCGACGGGCGCCCCCGCGGTGGTGGCGAGGATCTCGAAGCCCTCAGGCGCGGTGTGCACCGAGTCTCCGTGGCTCATCCACGTGTTCTGGACCGCCGGGATGCCGGCCAGGAGGGAATGCGGGTCGCCGACGGCGGTCGCGACGGTCGAGCCGTATTCGCGCAGCCCCGTCTGCGCCACGGTGCCGCCGAGGGCGTTGGCCATGGCCTGGAACCCGTAGCAGATGCCGAAGACCGGCACGCCGCCCTCGAAGAGGTCTGCCCCGACGCGCGGGGCGCCCTCGGCGTAGACGCTCGAGGGTCCCCCGGAGAGGATGATGGCGGCGGGATTCTTGGCCAGGATCTGCTCGGTGGTCAGCGTGTGCGGGACGATCTCCGAATACACGTTGGCCTCGCGCACGCGGCGCGCGATGAGCTGCGCGTACTGGGCCCCGTAGTCCACCACCAGCACCGGCCTGTGGGCGGTCTGCACCGGGTGCGATTCCGCCGAGGTCTGGGAAGCTGTAGTCACCCTATCTAGGGTAGCGGAACACCCGCGCCCGCCCGTGGCCGCGGTGGCCTGCGTCTCATCCCCGCAGGGGGCCTGACGCACCGCGATCGTCAGTAGCGCTGGCCGGCGTCCGGGTGCGCCTCGAGCTCGCGCTCGGCCTCGGCGTGCATGCGCTTCTCGACGAAGAAGCTCAGGAACGGCACAACGCCGCCGAGCGCCATGAGCACGAAGCGGCCGAACGGCCAGCGCATGAGCGACCAGAGGCGGAAGTTCGAGATGATGTACACGACGTACATCCAGCCGTGGACGATGAGGATCGCGAGCGACACGTTCAGGCCGCCGAGGACCCCGGCCGGCTCGGCGTCCGCGAATCCGAAGCCGAAGGGCGCGCCGGTGAACGCGTCGGTGCCGCCGGCGTAGAGGAACTTCCCGAAGCCGTAGCGGGCGATCATCTCGGCGCACAGCAGGAGCAGCATCGTGCCCGTCGCGTAGGCGAGCACGCGGTAGAACTTCAGGGCCGAGCGGATCTGGGCGACGGTTCCGCCGAAGCGGCGTTGCCCTGTGGTGCCGCCGGTCGCGGGCTTGGGTTCGATCACGGTGTTCCTCCGGTCTCGGTCGGCTGGGGGCTTCCCTCCGACTCTGCGTCTGCCCGCGCATCGGCGAGGGCGTCCTGGGTCCGCTCGTAGTCGTCCCGCACGAGGCGCCACCACAGGAAGAGGGCGAAGCCTGCGAACACGACCCACTCGACGGCGTAGAAGATGTTGAGCCAGTTCACCGGCTGCTCGACCGGCTGGGCGGCCACCGAGAGCGGCTCGAGGCTGCCCTGCACGGGCAGAGGATGCCCGTCGGACGCCGCAACGGTCTCGGTGGCGGTCACGAAGCCCGGGTAGCTGGGCACGTCCCACAGGTTGATGAGCTGGGCCACCGAGAGGGCGCCGACCTCGCCGTCGAACGCATCCTGGACCGGTTTGGGAGCCTCCGAGGGCAGGAGCCTCCCGGTGAGGCGCACCGCGCCCGACGGCGGCGGGCCCGCCTGCTCGGGGGAGGCAATCCAGCCGCGGGCCACCGGGATGACAGTGCCGCCCTCGCCCCCGACCTGGGGCGCGCCGTCGACCGTGAACGCGCTCACGACCCACCATCCCTTGCGGCCGTCCTGCAGCCGGTCCCGTACGAGGACCTGGCGGGACGCGTCGAAGGATCCGGTCGCGGTGACCATCTGGTCCGCGGCGGTGGCGGGGAAGAACTGCCCGGGGTCGAGGACGCCGGTGAGCGGGCGCGTCTCCTCCGTCGTCGACACGGCCGGCGGCGCCTCCGACACGGAACGGGAGAACTGCCACTGGCTCAGGGCCACAAAAACCCACGAGACGAGGAGCGCTCCCACAAGGGCCGCGATCCACTTGGGCTTGAGGGCGGTACGGAGCACCCATTAACGGTACTCCGACAAGCTGTAGAAAACCCAAATGGCCCCGGCCCGGGGGATCCCCTAGTGGTCGGCGAAGACGAGCGAGGAGTTGATCAGCTCGGAGATGATGTCCGCGTCGTTCGCCCGCCGGAGGGACTCGCGGTAGCCCTCCTTGGACAGCGAGCGGGCGAGGTCCGCGAGGACCTCCAGGTGCGCGGAGAAGGACGCGGCGGGCGTGGCGATGAGGAGGACCACGTTGGCGGGGCCGTCGAGGGCACCGAAGTCGAGGGCGTGCCCGTACTTCGTCACCCCGACCGCGATGGAGGGCATGGTGACGTGCTGGCTCCGGGCATGGGGCAGGCCGATCCCTCCCGGGAGGCCGGTGGCGAGCTGGTGCTCGCGCGCGCTGACGTCGGCCAGGAACGCGTCGAGGTCGTCGATCCGCCCTTCGGCGTGCAGCCTGCCTGCCAGCTGGCGGGCCGCGTCCACCCGGTCCTCCGCGACCATTTCGAGGATGACCAGGCCCGGCGTGGTGAGCTGGGCGTCATAGCGGTCGAACGGTCCTTGGGGCATGGGCCTACTTTACCGGGAGGATGTCGTCGACCCCCATCCGGGCGGCGTCGGCGGACTCGTCGTCCGGCTGCTGCTGGCTCAGTCGTTCAGCGCGGACTCGCGCGAGGTAGTGGGCCACCTCGTTGTCCCGCTGGACATGGCTCCAGCCGAGCAGCGGCGCCATGAGGTCGGCGACGACCGGGACGGCGGAGACGCCCCGGTCCCAGGCCTCGATGGCGATCCGCGTGCGGCGGGTCAGGACGTCGTGGACGTGCCGGGCACCCTCGTGGGTGGTGGCGTACACGACCTCGGCGCCGAGGTAGTCGTCGGCCCCCGGAAGCGGCTCGGCGAGCTCGGGCCGGGCCTTGATGAGGTCCAGGACCTCCCCCGCGAGCGACCCGTAACGGTTCAGGAGGTGCTCGACCCTCGCGACGTGGACGCCGGAGCGGTCGGCGAGCCGCTGGCGGCGGTTCCAGACGGCGCGGAAGCCGTCCGCGCCGAGGAGCGGGATGCGGTCGGTGCAGCTGGCGGGGACCCGCTCGTCCATGGCTCGGGTGGCCTCGTCCACCGCGTCCCGGGCCATGACCCGGTAGGTGGTGAACTTGCCGCCGGCTACGACGACGAGGCCCGGCACGGGATGGGCGACGACGTGCTCGCGGGAGAGCTTTGCAGTGGAGTCGTTCTCGCCGGCGAGGAGCGGCCGGAGTCCCGCGTACACGCCCTCGACGTCTTCCCGGGTGAGGGGCCGCTTGAGGACCTTGTTCACCCGCTCGAGGAGGTAGTCGATGTCCTTGCTCGACGCCGCCGGGTGGGCCTTGTCGAGCCTCCAGTCGGTGTCGGTGGTGCCGATGATCCAGTGGCGGCCCCACGGGATGACGAACAGCACCGACTTCTCGGTGCGCAGGATGAGCCCGACGGTGGACTGAAAGCGGTCGCGCGGGACGACGAGGTGGATGCCCTTGGACGCCCGGACCTTGAGCTGGCCCCGGTCGGTCACGAGGGCCTGCGTCTCGTCGGTCCACACCCCGGTGGCGTTGATGACCTGCTTGGCCCGGATGGCGAACTCCGTGCCGTCCTCCTGGTTCTTCACGCGGGCCCCGACCACGTGCTCGCCCTCGTGGAGGAAGTCGACGACGGCGAGCCGGTTCGCGGCGTGGGCGCCGTAGTGCGCCGCGGTGCGCACGACGTTCACGACCATGCGGGCGTCGTCGACTTGCGCGTCGTAGTAGCGCACGGAGCCGATCATCACGTCGTCGCGCAGGCTCGGAGCCGCGCGCAGGGTGCCGCGCCGGAACAGGTGCTTGTGGACCGGGACCCCGTTCGAGCGGCCGCCCGTGAGGCCGAGCGTGTCGTAGAGGAGCATCCCCATGCCGACGTAGGGGCGCTCCCAGAAGCGGTGCGTGAGCGGGTACAGGAACGGCACCGGGCGGACCAGGTGCGGCGCGATGCGGGTCAGCAGCAGGCTGCGCTCCTGGAGGGCCTCCTGCACGAGCCCGAAGTCGAGCATCTCGAGGTAGCGCAGGCCGCCGTGGATGAGCTTCGACGAGCGCGACGACGTCCCCGAGGACCAGTCGCGCTGCTCGACGATCCCGACCTCGAGCCCCCGGGTCGCGGCGTCGAGGGCGGCGCCGGCACCGACGATCCCGCCGCCGACGATCAGGACATCGAGTTCCTTGCCGGGCTCGACGCTCTCCCGCAGACGGGCGAGCGAGGCGTCGCGGTATTCCGGGCTGAGCTGTCCTGTCATGGTCGGTGCCCCCTGGTTCGCGTGGTCGGGTCCATCAGCTCCCGGAGTGCGGCGAGACGACGACGTCGACCCGCTGGAACTCCTTGAGGTCCGAGTACCCCGTGGTGGCCATGGCGCGGCGGAGCATGCCGATGAGGTTGCTCGTGCCGTCGGTGTGGTGGCCGGGACCGAAGAGGACTTCCTCCATGGGCCCGACCGTGCCGACGTTGACGCGCTCGCCGCGCGGCGTCTCGAGGTGGTGCGCCTCCGCGCCCCAGTGCCATCCGCGGCCGGGCGCCTCCTCGGCGCGGGCGAGCGCGGAGCCGAGCATGACGGCGTCCGCCCCCATCGCAATGGCCTTGACGATGTCGCCCGAGGTGCCCATCCCGCCGTCGGCGATCACGTGCACGTAGCGGCCGCCGGACTCGTCCATGTAGTCGCGCCGCGCGGCGGCGGCATCGCTGATCGCCGAGGCGAGCGGCGAGTGGATGCCGAGCGCGCGGCGGGTCGTCGTCGTCGCGCCTCCCCCGAAGCCGACCAGGACACCCGCGGCGCCGGTGCGCATGAGGTGCAGGGCCGGGGTGTAGCCGGCGGCGCCGCCGACGATCACGGGGACGTCGAGCTCATAGATGAACTTCTTGAGGTTCAGCGGCTCCTGGTTCTTGGAGACGTGCTCCGCCGAGACGGTCGTGCCGCGGATCACGAAGAGGTCGACGCCGGCGGCGAGGACGGTCTTGTAGTGCTGGACGGTGCCCGACGGCGTGAGGGCGCCGGCGACCGTGACGCCGGAAGCGCGGATCTCTGCCAGCCGCGCCGTGATGAGCTCCGGGTTCACGGGCTGGGTGTAGATCTCCTGGAGGCGGCGCGTGACGGCCGAGCCCGCGGGCTCTCCCCTCAGGCCCGCGATCTCCTCGAGCACAGGCTGCGGGTCCTCGTAGCGGGTCCACAGCCCCTCGAGGTCGAGCACGCCGAGGCCGCCGAGCTTGCCCATCGTGATGGCGGAGGCCGGCGACATGACGGAGTCCATCGGAGCGGCGATCACCGGCATCTCGAAGCGGTACGCGTCGATCTGCCACGAGACGGACACGTCCTGGGGGTCGCGGGTCCGGCGGTTCGCGACGATCGCAATGTCGTCGAGGGAATAGGCACGGCGCCCGCGCTTGCCGCGGCCGATCTCGATCTCGTAAGTCACGGCCCTAGCTTACGTGAGCGGCCCGCCCAGCCCCGGTCCCGGCCGCGTCCCGCGCCGCGTCGAGGCATGCGGCCGCGCAGGATGACAGAAGGCGAAGAGCCATTTACAGAATGTGACAGGGTGCGTAGTGTGGTCTGCTGTTCCGAGGCCACCACCACGAGGAGAGCCATGGGGAACATCGCACGTCGAATCCAGGTCGCGATCGCGGCCGCAGCACTCGCCGCAGCCAGCGCCCTCTCGGCCGCCCCGGCGACGGCCGCGCCGGACGCGGGAGGCACGCCCCCGCCGTCGTCCGCGCCGGCGGCCAGCGTCCAGAACGCCCTCCCGGGGCAGCGCTACTCGCAGTTCATCGCCCAGTACAGGCCCGGCCCCCCGAGTGCCAGCGCGAGCGAGCGGGCCAAGGCCTGGGGCCGCGCGGCCCAGCGGCTGGGGATCAGTCCCCGCGAGGTCCGCACGCTCGCGACGGGCGCGACCCTCATCGCGGTGGACAGGACGCTCGACGACGGCGAGGCCACCGCGTTCATGACCGACCTGGCGGCCTCGGGCGCGATCGAGTACGTCGAGCCGGACGCCCGCATGACGGCGAGCCTCACCCCCAACGACCCCGGCTACCCGCAGCAGTGGGACTTCACCGCTGCCAACGGGATGCGCATCCCCGGCGCATGGGACGTCTCGACCGGGACCGGCGCCGTCGTGGCCGTCCTCGACACGGGCATCACCGCCCATCCGGACCTCGACGCGAACGTCCTCCCCGGCTACGACTTCATCTCGGATCCCGCCACCGCCCGCGACAGCGACGGCCGCGATCCCTTCCCGCGGGACGAGGGCGACTGGTACGCGGCCGGGGAATGCGGCGGAACCCAGGCGGCCAACTCCTCCTGGCACGGCACCCACGTGGCGGGGACGGTCGCAGCGGTGACGGGCAACTCGACCGGGGTTGCCGGGGTTGCCCCGAACGCGCGCGTGGAGCCGGTGCGCGTGCTCGGCAAATGCGGGGGCATGCTCTCGGACATCGCCGACGCGATCGTGTGGGCGGCGGGAGGGGACGTGTTCGGCGTGCCGCCGAATCCCTTCCCCGCCGACGTCATCAACATGAGCCTCGGCGGCGCCGGGACGTGCGGGGCCACCTACCAGAACGCGATCGACGCCGCGGTGAACCGGGGCACGACCGTCGTCGTCGCCGCCGGGAACGAGGCGCAGGATGCGTCGAACGTACGCCCCGCCAACTGCTCGAACGTGGTCGCCGTCGCGGCGAGCAACCCGAGCGGCGGCCTCGCCTACTACTCGAACTACGGCCCGGCCGTGGACCTCACCGCGCCGGGCGGCGATGTGCGCGTCTCCGGCGGCGGGATCCTCTCGACCCTCAACACGGGCAAGACGGTCCCCGCGGACCCCGCCTACGTGTTCTACCAGGGGACCTCGATGGCCGCCCCGCACGTCGCCGGCCTCGCGGCGCTCCTGAAGTCGGCCAACGCCTCGCTCACCCCGGCCCAGGTCAAGGCGACGCTCAAGCAGGGGACGCGCCCCCTGCCGGGCGGCTGCCCGCTCGGCTGCGGCGCAGGGCTCTCCGACGCGACGGCCACCATGGCCCTGATCAACGGCCCCGTTCCCGCACCCAACGTCCCCGCGGTGGTCCCGTGGAAGGACTACACCAAGGACGGCAAGAACGACGTCGTGGCGATCGACTCCAGCGGCAACGGCTACATCTACCCCGGCAACGGCAGCGGCGGCTGGCTTACCCGCCTGAGCTCCGGCACCTGGACCGGCCTGTCCTTGATCACCGCCACCCGCGACCTCGACGGCGACGGCATCAGCGACCTCGTCGCCCGCGACACCAACGGCACCCTCTGGCTCTACCCCGGCAACGGCACCGGCGCTTTCAAGAGCCGCGTCCAGGTCGGTACCGGTTGGAACGGCATGAACGCCATCATCGGCGTCGGCGACTTCGACGGCGACGGCAGGAGCGACCTCGTCGCCCGCGACACTACCGGCGCCCTCTGGCTCTACCCCGGCACCGGAACCGGAGGCTTCGGCACCCGCACCCAGGTCGGCTGGGGCTGGGACACCATGAACGCCATCACCAGCACCGGGGACTTCAACGGCGACGGCAAGACTGACCTCCTCGCCCGCGACACCACCGGCGCCCTCTGGCTCTACCCCGGCACCGGAACCGGAGGCTTCGGCACCCGAACCCAGGTCGGCTCCGGCTGGGGCGTCATGAACGCCATCCTCGGCATCGGCGACTTCAACGGCGACGGCAAGAACGACCTCCTCGCCCGCGACACCGCCTCCGGAGGCCTCTACCTCTACCCCGGCAACGGCACCGGCGGCTGGCTCAGCCGCAGCCAAGTCGGCTGGGGCTGGAACGGCCTCACCCTCCCCTGACCCTGACCCGACCCACGCACGACGGCGCCCCCTCCCACCCAGGAGGGGGCGCCGTCGTGCGTCTGGTGCGGCTACCGGCGGTAGTTGGGGGCCTCGACGGTCATCATGATGTCGTGCGGGTGGCTCTCCTTGAGGCCGGCCGCCGTGATCCGCACGAACTTGCCCTTCGCCTTGAGCTCGTCGACGGTGTGGGCGCCCACGTAGAACATGGTCTGGCGCAGGCCGCCGATGAGCTGGTGGGCGACCGCGGAGAGCGGGCCGCGGTAGGGCACCTGGCCCTCGATGCCCTCGGGGATGAGCTTCTCGTCGCTGGGCACGTCGGCCTGGAAGTAGCGGTCCTTCGAGTAGGACGTGTTCTTGCCGCGGGTCTGCATCGCCCCGAGCGAGCCCATGCCGCGGTAGGACTTGAACTGCTTGCCGTTCATGAACACGAGGTCGCCGGGGGCCTCGGCGGTGCCGGCCAGGAGCGAGCCGAGCATCACGGCGTCCGCGCCGGCCACGATGGCCTTGCCGATGTCGCCCGAGTGCTGGAGGCCGCCGTCCGCGATGAGGGGCACGCCCGCCGGGATCGCGGCCTTGGACGACTCGTAGATCGCGGTGATCTGCGGGACGCCGACGCCGGCGACCACGCGCGTGGTGCAGATCGAACCGGGGCCCACGCCGACCTTGATCGCGTCCGCGCCGGCATCGATGAGCGCCTGAGCGCCCTCGCGGGTCGCGGCCTGGCCGCCGATCACGTCGACGTGGGCGGCCGCGGGGTCCTTCTTGAGGCGCGCGATCATGTCCAGCACGCCCTGCGAGTGGCCGTTGGCGGTGTCGACGACGAGCACGTCCACGCCCGCCTCGACGAGCGCCATGGCCCGCTCGTAGCCGTCGCCGAAGAAGCCGACCGCTGCGCCGACGCGGAGGCGGCCGGAGTCGTCCTTCGTGGCGTTCGGGTACTGGTCTGCCTTCTCGAAGTCCTTCACGGTGATGAGGCCCTGGAGGATGCCCATCTCGTCCACGAGGGGCAGCTTCTCGATCCGGTGCTTGCCGAGGAGGCCGATGACCTCCTCGCGGGCCACTCCGACCTTGGCCGTGATCAGCGGCATCGGCGTCATGACCTCGTGCACCTTGCGGGTCGCGAACTGGTCGCCGGGAATGAACCGCGTGTCGCGGTTGGTGATGATGCCCAGCAGCTTGCGGTTCTCGTCGACGACGGGCAGCCCGGAGACGCGGTAGTGGGCGCAGAGGTCGTCGAGCTCCTTGAGCGTCGCCTCGGGGCCCACGGTGACGGGCTTGGTGATCATGCCGGACTCGCTGCGCTTGACCTGGTCCACCTGGTCCGCCTGGTCCTGGATGGACAGGTTCCGGTGCAGGATGCCGATGCCGCCCTGACGGGCGAGGCTGATCGCCATGCGGGCCTCGGTGACGGTGTCCATGGCGGCGGAGAGGATCGGGATGCCCAGGCGGATGCGCCGCGTGAGGCGCGTGGAGGTGTCGGCCTCGGACGGGATGACGTCCGTGGGGCCGGGCAGCAGCAGGACGTCGTCGTAGGTCAGTCCGAGGAAGCCGAAGGGATCGTGCTCGGGGGACGTGGTCATGAGTGCTCCTTGGCCGTGTGCCGGGTGGGCATGGTGAGACGGGATGCGCTGATGACCAGCCAGTGCTTACGGGTCTGGTCTGCTGCGGGTTGCTTCTATCCTAAACTTCCGCCGGGCCCCGAGGTATTCCGTCCCGGGGCGCCGGTGACCAAGCCCACACCCGTCGCCGGGCGTCACCAGCCGGTGGCTTCGAACAGCCGCTGCTCGAGCATGGGCGACATGGACGCCGCGTACGTGCTGGTCAGGTGGTTGTCGTCCAGGTACACGAAGACGTTCCCGATCGCGCCGCGGCAGTCGCCTGCTGGGCAGAGGTAGTCGGTCATGTCGATGGGGAAGAAGCCCTCTTGGAACATCTGGGCGAACGGCACGAGCGGGTCCTGCTGCGCAAGCACCGCCGAGGCCAGCGGCCGGCAGGCGAGGGCGTCGGCGCCGTGCTGGGAGACGCAGTCGGCCATGTTGAACGTGAAGCGCGGGTTGTCCCGCATCGCCACCACCTGGATGCCCCGGGCGAGGAAGCCCTCGACGAGCCGCTCGAGGCCGGGGGTGAGCGTCTCCTCCGGCGACGAGGGCGCCGCCACCGTGCCGACCAGCACCACCGCGTCCGGCGGGTTCGCCGCGAGGTGCTCGGCGACGACCTTGTTGTAGTCGTTGCACTCGTCCCAGTCCACGACGGCCTCCGGATCGTAGAAGCAGCCGCCCTTGGCCAGCTGGTAGAGCCGCCAGCTGTGCTGCACGGCGATCGGCTCGAACGCCGCGAGCCACTGCTGGGAGTGGGAGTTCCCCAGCACCAGCACGTTCTTGGTGATCGCCGCCGGATCGGCGGGGCTCGACTGCGTGCACACGTGCGCGAGCTCGGACGGCAGGCCGAGGTCCGCGGAGCACGGCTCGGGCAGGTGCGCCCAGTCCTGGCTCACCGTCGAGGCCAGCGGCAGCAGGCTCGCCGACGGGTCCGGACGCCCCGCGTAGCCGGGCACGAGCGCGGCGGCACCCGGGTTGTCCCGGGAGGCGTTCGCGAGCGCCTTGTAGTTGGCCGCCTGGAGGGACACCTGGACGCTCGCCACGGGGACAGCGACGACGGCGGCGCACGCCGCGACTGCGACCAGTCCGCGCCGGCGGCTCGACTCCGGCCACGGCCAGGCACGCCAGGGGCGGTCCACGAACCGCGTGGTGAGGTAGCCGAGCACGGCCGCCGCGAGCACCACCGCGCTGCCCGACAGCCAGCCCATGCGGTCCTTGCCGGACACCGCAAGGGCCATGACCAGCAGCGGCCAGTGCCACAGGTAGAGCCCGTAGGAGATGTCGCCGAGCCGCTGCAGCGGGCGCATCGTGAGGATCCGGTGGACGCCCGCGGGGCCGCCGTCGACCCCCGCGAGGATGACCGCGCCCGCGGCGAGCGTTGGCCACAGTGCCGCGAAGCCGGGGAACGCGCCGTCGACCTGCAGGACGAGCCCGCACGCCACGATCGACGCGAGGCCCGCCCAGCCGGCGACGGCGGCCGCGCGCCGCGGGAGGGTGATCCGGCGGGACACGAGGGCCAGAAGCGCGCCGAGGGCGAACTCCCACAGCCGCGCGAGGGTGTCGAAGTAGGCCTCGGACTGCGAGACGGCGGTGAAGTACACCGAGTAGCCCAGGGAGACGAGGAAGACCGCGGCGAAGAGCCAGAAGAGGACGCGCTCGTAGTGGAGGCGGAGGCGCCGGCACACTGCGGCCATCCCCACGAAGAGGAGCGGGAACAGCAGGAAGACCTGGCCCTGGATGGACAGGGACCAGAAGTGCTGGAAGGGGCTCGCGGCAGCGTGGTTGCCTGCGTAGTAGTCCACGGCGTCGCGCTGGAGGACGAAGTTCTCCACGTACGCGAGCGACGCCCACGCCTGCTCGAGGATCGACGCCCAGCGCGTCCCCGGGAGGAACACGAGCGCGGCGAACACGGTGCCGGCGATCGTGACGGCCGCAGCGGGGAGAAGCCGGCGGAAGGTGTGGATCCAGTGCCGGCCCAGATGCACCCGCACGCCGCGGCGGTTGCGGTCCGCGAACTGGCCGGTCATGAGGAAGGCCGAGATGAGGAGGAAGACGTCGACGCCTCCCGAGACCCGGCCCAGCCACACGTGGTAGGCGACCACGAGGCCCAAGGCGACCGCCCGCAGGCCCTGGATCTCGGGCCGGAACTTCCGCTGCGCGGGTCCCTGGGGGGCCGCCATGTGCCGGGGCTGGTACGTGGCGGTGACGGTCTCAGGACGCGCGGACATCACGGTCGAGGGCCTCCTCAGGGCGTGGGCAGAACGTTCATGCTATCGCGGCCCGGAGGCATACCCCGGCCTTTCAGCGTCCATTCATCCGGGCCGCGCTGTGCGTAGCTTGTGAAAGCCATTGCCCCGCGGTGTGAAGGGCTGGCGGTCGGCTGGCGGTAGGGTCTCGGCCATGATGATGATCCGGGTACAGGTCCCCTCCGGGATGACGGAGGCCGTGGTCGCCGTGGCCCGCGAGCACCGGGGGGTGGCGGAGGTCGCCGTGCTCCCGGACGCGTCCCTCGAACCCGCCGGTGATCTGATCGAGGTGCAGGTGGCGCGGGAGGCGGTCGAGCGGCTCCTCGAGGGCCTAGAGGCCCTCGGCGTGCGCGACGCCGGCTCCGTGGCCCTCTTCACGCCCGATGCCGTCCTCGGCACCCGCGCCGACGAGGCCTCCGCGAACGCCCCCGGCGACGGCTCGGATGCCGTGATCTGGGAGGAGCTCAAGCAGCGCACGGGTTCGGACTCGCGCCTGACGTGGCAGTTCCTCGTGTTCCTCGTCGCGGCCACGAACCTCGCCGGGATCGGGATCGTCACCGACTCCACGATCGCGATCGTGGGCGCCATGGTGGTCGGCCCCGAGTTCGGGCCCCTCGCCGCCGTCGCGGTGGCCCTCGTCGAGCGGCGCTGGGTGCTCGCCAGGCAGGCGGCGCTCGCGCTCCTGGTCGGCTTTCCGGCGGCGATGCTGACGGTGGCGGTCGCGGCAGCCGTGTCCGTCCCGCTCAGACTCTTCAATCCCGCGATCGTGGAGGCACCCGACTCGGCCGTCGAGTTCATCTACAAGCCCGGCCCGTACTCGTTCATCGTCGCGGTCATCGCCGGGGCTGTCGGCATGGTCTCCCTCGTCGGGAACAAGTCCTCGGCCCTCGTCGGCGTGTTCATCTCGGTGACGACCGTCCCCGCGGCCGGGTACGTCGCCGTTGCACTCGTGCTGGGCCAGCCCGAGAAGGCCCTGGGTTCGGCCCTCCAGCTCGCGGTCAACCTGACGGGCATCGTCGTGGCAGCCGTCGTGGTCCTCCTGGTCTACCGGGCGTTCACGCCGGAAGTGCCGCCGCAGGCGCTGGCCCGGTTGAGGGATCGCGCACACTGGTCGACGGGGAAGCGCCGTCGTC
>NZ_BAAAQW010000003.1:688163-706097 GCF_039531875.1 Sinomonas flava
GAAGGAGGCCCCCCGCCGTGGTCACCGCGCGCCGTCGTGCGTGCGGCGGGAACGAGCGTCAGTGGCTGTGGCCGGCGTGCTCGTCGTCATCCTCGGCAGGCTTCTCGGCCACGAGGGTCTCCGTGGTCAGGACCAGGGCCGCGATGGACGCCGCGTTGCGCAGCGCCGAGCGGGTCACCTTGACCGGGTCGATGACGCCGGCCGCGATGAGGTCCTCGTACTCGCCCGTCTTGGCGTTGAAGCCGTGGTTGACCTCCGCCTCCTGGACGCGGGCGGCGACGACGTAGCCGTCGAACCCGGCGTTCTGGGCGATCCAGCGCAGCGGCTGGACGAGCGCGCGGCGCACGATGTTGACGCCTGCCGCGGCGTCGCCCGTGAGCGCCGTGACAGCCTCGTCCTCGTCGAGGACCCGCACGGCGTGGACGAGCGCGGAGCCGCCACCGGCCACGATGCCCTCCTCGAGGGCCGCGCGGGTCGAGGACACAGCGTCCTCGATGCGGTGCTTCTTCTCCTTGAGCTCGACCTCGGTGGCCGCGCCGACCTTGATCACGCCGATGCCGCCCGCGAGCTTCGCGAGGCGCTCCTGGAGCTTCTCGCGGTCCCAGTCGGAGTCGGTGCGTGCCAGCTCGGCGCGCAGCTGCGCGACGCGGGCCTCGACGTCGGACGCCGAGCCGGCGCCGTCGACGATCGTCGTGTTGTCCTTGGTCACCGTGATGCGGCGGGCCGTGCCGAGCTGCTCGAGGCCAACCTGGTCCAGGCTCAGGCCGACCTCCGGGGAGACCACCTGGGCGCCCGTGAGGGTCGCGATGTCCTGGAGCATGGCCTTGCGGCGGTCGCCGAAGCCCGGGGCCTTGACGGCCACGACGCTCAGGGTGCCGCGGATGCGGTTGACGATCAGCGTCGAGAGGGCCTCGCCCTCCACGTCCTCCGCGATCACGAACAGCGGCTTGGAAGCGGAGAGGACCTTCTCGAGGACCGGCAGGAACTCCGTGAGCGAGGAGATCTTGCCCTGGTGGATGAGGATGAGCGCGTCCTCGAGGACGGCCTCCTGGCGCTCCGCGTCGGTGACGAAGTACGGCGAGAGGTAGCCCTTGTCGAACTGCATGCCCTCGGTGAGCACGAGCTCGGTCTGGGTGGTCGAGGACTCCTCGATGGTGATGACGCCGTCCTGGCCGACCTTCTCGAAGGCCTCGGCGAGGAGCTCGCCGATCTCCTCCGACTGGGCCGAGATGGCCGCGACGTTCGCGACGTGGCGCCCGGAGACCTCGCGGGCGTTGTCGCCGAGGCGTCCTGCCACGGCCTCGACCGCTGCCTCGATGCCGCGCTTGACCTCGCCCGGGGCGGCACCGGCGGCCACGTTGCGCAGGCCCTCGCTGACCAGGGCCTGGGCGAGGACGGTCGCCGTCGTCGTGCCGTCTCCGGCGACGTCGTTGGTCTTGGTCGCGACCTCCTTGGCGAGCTGGGCGCCGAGGTTCTCGTACGGGTCGTCGAGCTCGACCTCGCGGGCGATCGTGACGCCGTCGTTCGTGATGGTGGGCGCGCCCCACTTCTTGTCGAGGACGACGTTGCGGCCGCGCGGGCCGAGCGTCACCTTGACGGTGTTGGCGAGCTTGTCGACGCCGGCCTGGAGGGCCTTGCGGGCGTCGTCGTTGAATGCGAGCTGCTTAGCCATGCAGTACTCCTGTGGTTCCTGAGTGAGCCAAACACAGCACCCCGGCCGCGTGGAGCGGCCGGGGCGCAGCGCAGAGCGTTACTTGACGACGATCGCCAGGACGTCGCGGGCGGAGAGCACGAGGTACTCGGCGCCGCCGGTCTTGACCTCGGTGCCGCCGTACTTCGAGTAGAGGACGACATCGCCGACGGCGACATCGACGGGGACGCGGTTGCCGTTGTCGTCAACGCGGCCGGGGCCGACAGCGACGACCTCGCCCTCCTGCGGCTTCTCCTTGGCGGTGTCCGGGATGACAAGACCGGAAGCCGTGGTCTGCTCGGCCTCGAGCGGCTTGACGACGATGCGATCCTCGAGGGGCTTGATGGAGACCGACACGGATCTCTCCTTTTCATGAACGGGTCACGGGTTGGGGAGCCGGGCAAGCAACCGTCGTCGCGGGTGCCGGGAGCGTGCCTGACATGGTTAGCACTCGACGCTGCCGAGTGCTACCGCCGACTCTAGTGAGCTGGTTGGCACTCGGTCAAGGCGAGTGCCAGCGTGGCGTTCAGCGACGGCCGGCCCTACTCCCCCGCGAGCTCGTCGAAGCTCAGATCCTCGCCGTCGTCGCCGTTCTCCGGGCGCGAGAGATAGAGGACGACGAGCGAGCCGATCAGGAGGACGAGGCCCACAATGACCCCCACGATGGACGCGGCCTTCACGCCCGCGTACTGGTCCCGCAGGGCCTGCGCCTCCGCGGTGGCGTCGTTGATGTTCTTGTCCCCGCCCATGGAGTACACGGCGGCATTGAAGGCGTCGAGGCCGAGGACGACGGCGAGCAGCACCCCGGCGACGAGGGCGACTGCGATGCCTGCGATCAGGAGGGTGCGGGCCGCGGGACGGAGCCGCGTGATGCTGCGCCCCCGATCCGGGCGCGCGGGCGACGGGTCAGCGGCTGGGGTGGACTCCATACGTCAACCCTATCCAATGAGCACCTCCGGGCGGCGCCCATTTAGGCTGGAAGGATGCCCCATGACAAGCACACCCCGGAGCAGCTGGCGCCCCTGCTGACGCCGGAGGGCTGGGCCCTCCTCAATTCCCTCGGTCCCTACAGGGAGGACGACGCGCTCGCACTGTCCTCCCGGCTGCGCAAGGAGGGGCACTCCCCCGAGCTCGTTTCGGCCGTCCTGTCCCAGGCACGGCTGCGCGCCAAGGCGCAGGCCAAGTTCGGTGAGTTCTCCGCCCACATGCTCTTCACGCGGGCCGGCCTGGAGCAGGCGACGCGCCTGTCGGTGGCCGCCCGGCACGCGCGGCGGTTCGTCGACGCCGGCGTGTCGCATGTCGCGGACCTCGGTTGCGGGCTGGGCGCCGACGCGCTCGCGATGGCCTCGCTCGACCTGGAGGTGACCGCCGTCGAGCTCGACGAGACGACTGCTGCCTGCGCGACCATGAACCTCATGCCGTTCCCCAAGGCGCGCGTGGTGCACGCGGACGCCCAGTCCGTGCCGCTCGAGGCGTTCGACGGCGTGTGGCTGGACCCGGCGCGGCGCGAGACGTCGTCGTCGGGCACCACGCGGATCTGGGACCCGGAGGAGTTCTCTCCACCGCTGTCCTTCGTGGAGTCCCTCGCTGCGCGCGGCCTGCCCGTAGGCGTCAAGCTCGGGCCGGGGGTGCCGCACGAGTCCATCCCGGACGGCTGCGAGGCGCAGTGGGTGTCGGTCGACGGCGACGTGGCCGAGGTGGCGCTGTACTTCAACGCCCTCCGGCGCCCGACCGTGCGGCGCGCCGCCCTCGTGCTCTCCGCGGTGGGCGCGTCCGAGCTCGTCGCCGAGACTGACTTCGACAAGGGCACCGAGCCGCGCGTCGGGCCGCTCGAGGGCTACCTCTACGAGCCCGACGGCGCAGTCATCCGCGCGGGCCTCGTCGCGGAGCTGGCTGAACGGCTCGGCGGCCACCTCGTCGACGAGCACATCGCGTACATCTGCGCGCCTGACCTCGTCGCGACCCCGTTCGCGCGCGCCTACCGCGTGCTCGAGGTGCGGCCGTACAGCGTCAAGGCCCTGCGCGCCTGGGTGCGCGAGGAGGGCATCGGGGTCCTGGACATCAAGAAGCGCGGCACCTCCGTCACGCCCGAGGAGCTGCGGAAGATGCTGCTGGTCGGGCAGAAGAAGGGCGCCTCGAAGAAGGCGACCCTGGTCCTGACGCGCATCGGCGAGCAGCGGGTGGCGGCGGTCGTCGAACCCGCCTGAGCTCCGCCCCATCAGCCGTTGCGGGGTCCCGGCCCGGGGCTTGCGGGGTCCCGTCCCGGGGCTTGCGAGGTCCCGTCCGGGCAGGGACGGGACCCCGCAACGGCAGTGGGCCCGACGTCACTGGGCCCGCATGAACTCCTCGGCCGCGGCGACCTGCTCGGGCGTCGGCTTGATCCCCGTATAGAGGATGAACTGCTCGAGGGCCTGGATCGTCATGACCTCCGCGCCGGAGATGACGGTCTTCCCCGCGGCGCGGCCTGCGCGAGTGAGCGGGGTCTCGGGCGGGAGCGCGACGACGTCGAACACCACGCGCGCGGCGTCCACGGCGTCCTGCGGGAACGCGAGCGAGTCCGCGTCGGGGCCGCCCGCCATCCCGATGGGCGTGACGTTGACGAGGACGTCCGCCGCGCCGTCTCCGCCGGCTGCGTCTTGGAGCGCCGCCTCGACCGAGGGCTTCCAGGCGAACCCGTAGAGGTCCGCGAGGTTGCGGCCGGCTTCCTCGTTGCGGGCCACGACGGTCACCTTCCGGAAGCCGGCGTCGCGGAACGCCGCGGCGGTGGCCTTGGCCATGCCGCCCGAGCCGCGCAGGATGACGCTCCACTCCGTGTCGAGCTTGTTGCGCTCGATCAGCTGGGCGATCGCCGTGTAGTCCGTGTTGTAGGCGGTGAGGACGCCGGAGTCGTTGACGATCGTGTTCACGGAGTCGATGGCCGCCGCCGAGGCGTCCATCCTGTCCACGAGCGCGATCACGTCCTCCTTGTACGGCATCGACACGGCGCACCCGCGGATGCCCAGCCCACGCACCCCGGCGATCGCCTGGGCGAGGTCCATAGGCGCGAAGGCCTTGTAGATCCAGTTCAGGCCCAGGGCCTCATAGAGGTAGTTGTGGAAACGCGTCCCGTTGTTGCTCGGCCGGGCCGAGAGCGAGATGCACAGCGTCATGTCTTTGTTCAGGATCGGCACGGCACAAGGCTAGTGCCGCGCCGGTCCGGGTGCGTCAGCCCTGGCGCGCCTTGACGCGGGGGTTCTTCTTGTTGATCACGAACGTCCTGCCGCGGCGGCGCACCACCTGCGCGCCCGGGATCTTCTTCAGCGCATGGAGGGAGTTGCGGACCTTCATCGTGGTTCCTTTCGTCGGTCTGTGAGGTTCGTGGGCCTCGCACCCGTCAACATTGAGAACTGTTCTCATATTCCGCGCTCTGGTCCCCGCAGGGGCCCGGGTGTGCAATGGGACCATGGAGCCCATCCCCGCGAGCGCCAACCAGCCTCCGCCGCGCACGGACGTCGACGAGTTCTCCTCCAACGCGGCGCTCGTGGACGCGGTCCGCCGCCACGGCGCTGGCTGGGCCTCCGCCGAGCTCGCGGGGATCGGCCGGCTGACCGGCTCCGCCGAGTTCGCCGAGCATGCGCGGCTCGCCAACGTCCACCCGCCCACGCTCCGGTCCCTGGACCGCAACGGCGAGCGCGCGGACGAGGTCGACTACCACCCGGCCTACCACCACGTCCTCGGCGCGGCGGTCGCCCACGGCGCGCACACGTCGTCGTGGGCGGACCCGCGCCCGGGCGCTCACGCGGCGAGGGCGGCGGCGTTCATGCTCTTCGCCCAGGCCGAGCCGGGGCACGCGTGCCCCGTCTCCATGACGCACGCCGCGGTGCCCGCGGTGGTGGGCGAACCCGCCGTCGCCCGCGAGTGGCTCCCCCGGCTCCTGGGCGACGTCTACGATCCCCGGCTCGTCCCGCCCGCGGCGAAGCCCGGAGTGCTCATCGGCATGGCGATGACGGAGCGGCAGGGCGGCTCGGACGTGCGGGCCAACACCACCCGCGCGGTCGACGCCGGCGACGGCACCGCCCGCATCACGGGCGCCAAGTGGTTCTGTTCGGCGCCCATGAGCGATGCCTTCCTGGTCCTCGCCCAGGAGGACGCCGGGCTCTCGTGCTTCCTGGTCCCGCGCGTGCTCGAGGACGGGTCGCGGAACCCGCTCCGGCTCGTGCGGCTCAAGGACAAGCTGGGGAACCGCTCGAACGCCTCCGCGGAGGTCGAGTTCGAGGACACCCTCGGGTGGCGACTCGGCGAGCCGGGCCGCGGCGTGCGGGCGATCATCCCGATGGTCCAGGAGACCCGCCTGGACTGCGTCCTCGGAACCGCCGCGGGCATGCGGCAGGCCGCCGCGGAGGCGGTGTGGCACGCCCGGCACCGGCGCGCGTTCGGGCGGATCCTCGCCGACCAGCCGGCCATGGCGGCCGTGCTCGCCGACCTCGCGCTCGAGTACGAGGGCGCGGTGGCGCTCGGCATGCGGCTCGCCGCCGCGGACGACGCCGCGTGGCCGCGCCCGGGGGGTGACGTCGGCGTCACAGGGGGTGACCTCCGCGCCACAGGGGGTGACCTCGGCCGGGAGAGGGCCTTCGCGCGGATCGCCACCGCGGTCGCCAAGTACTGGGTGTGCAAGCGCGGTCCGGGTCACGCGGCCGAAGCGCTCGAGTGTCTCGGCGGCAACGGGTACACCGAGGATTTCCCGCTCGCGCTGCGGTATCGGGAGCAGCCCGTCATGGCCATCTGGGAAGGGTCGGGGAACGTCGTGGCGCTCGACGTCCTGCGGGCGCTCGCGCGTGAGCCCGAAACCGCCGAGGCCCTCGCCGAGGAGCTCGAACGGCCGCGTGGGGCAGACCCAGAGCTCGACGCCCACCTCGAACGCGCCCTCGCACTCATGGCGGACGCGGCACGGGAGCCCGAGGAGGCCCAGCGGTGGGCGCGGGCCCTGGCCGAGACCCTCGCCCTAGCTCTGGAGGCCGTCCTGCTCGTGGAGGGTGCGCCGTCGTGCGTCGCCGAGGCGTTCATCGCCTCCCGGCTGGGGCGCGAGCGCCGCCTCGGCTATGGCTGCCTCTCCGACACGGCGCGCACCGAGGAGATCCTGGCCCGCGTGATGTGACGCAGCGACACCGGACGGGGCCACCCCGACCCGTAGACTGGGGGGACTTGTACGGCCCGCCGGCGGCCCGCCGGCATGACCCGGGGGTAGACACCTGAAGATCGACTTCGCGCAGTCCGAGCAGTCCACCATCGGGCTGGAATGGGAGCTCGCCCTCGTCGACAAGCACGGCGGCGAGCTCGTCTCGGTCGCCCCGCAGGTCCTCGACCGCCTAGGCCACGAGCACGCCGAGCTGTTCTCCGACGACTGCCCCCGCATCCACCAGGAGCTGCTGCTCAACACCGTGGAGGTCGTCACAGGCGTCCACCACACCGTCGCCGACGCCACCGCGGACCTCGCCGAATCCATCGCCGCGGTACGGACGGTGACGGACCGCATCGGCGTCGAGCTCTTCTCCGCCGGAAGCCACCCCTTCAGCCCCCCGCGCCTCCAGCCGGTGACCGACAAGGAACGGTACGCCAAGCTCATCGACCGCACGCAGTGGTGGGGCCGCCAGATGGTGATCTACGGGGTGCACGTCCATGTGGGCTTGGACCGGCGGGACAAGGCTATGCCCGTGCTCGACGCGCTCGTGAACTACTTCCCCCACTTCCAGGCCCTCTCGGCCTCGAGCCCCTTCTGGGGCGGCGAGGACACGGGCTACGCCTCCCAGCGCGCGCTCATGTTCCAGCAGCTTCCCACCGCCGGCCTGCCGTTCCAGTTCACCGACTGGGCCGGGTTCGAGGGCTACGTCCAGGACATGCTCACCACCGGGGTCATCGACACGATCAGCGAGATCCGCTGGGACATCCGTCCCGTCCCCCGGCTGGGCACCATCGAGATGCGGGTCTGCGACGGGCTCTCGACGCTCGAGGAGGTCGGCGCGATCGCGGCGCTGACCCAGTGCCTCGTCGAGGAGGCCTCGAGGGCCCTCGACGCCGGCGGAACCATCCCCACCATGCCGCCGTGGCACGTGCAGGAGAACAAGTGGCGCGCCGCCCGCTACGGCATGGACGCCATCATCATCCTCGATGCCGCCGGTAACGAGAAGCTCGTCACCGAGCACCTCACCGAAACCATGGAGCGGCTGGCCCCCATCGCGCGGGATCTCGGGTGCGAAGCCGAGCTGCGCGACATCGAGGGGATCATCCGGCGCGGTGCCGGGTACCAGCGCCAGCGCCGGGTCGCCGCGGACCACGGGGGCGACCTGCGGGCGGTGGTGCTCGAGGAGGCGCGGCTCATGCGCGAGGGCTACGGGGCGTGAACCCCGCCAGCCGGGGCGGCCGGAGTGGCCGCCGCCGCTCGCCCCTGCGGATCGTGCTGGTGCTCGCGCTGGCAGCCCTCGTGCTCGCCCTGACCTCCCACCCGCAGCCTGCCCTCTGGGTCGCCGGCGCCGCTGGCGTCTATGCGGCGGTGGAGGGTGTGCTGAGGTGGCGGCGACGGGCGTGATGTCCGAAACCGCACAAGTCAGGCCGCAGAAGGCACGATCTCGCCTGTCTTGTACTCCGACTTGTGCAGTTTCAGACGCCTGTCGACCGCTGATACGACCTCGCCGATCCATGCCCGCTCGAACATCACGTGCTCCCAGCTGAAACGCAGGACGGTGCAGCCTTCACGGACGAGTTCGTTGTAGCGGGTGCAGTCCCGGTGCAGGCTTTCACGTCCGCCGTGCCACTCGAAGCTGTCTGCTTCGGCGACGAGCAGCTTCAGTTTGGCGAGGTCCACCCGGTACTCGCCGCCTTCCGTTCCGATCGTCACCTGAGGTTCCATCACCACGCCTGCTTCGAGGCACGCGGCCCGGAGCCCTGACTCGAAGGCGTTCGCCGCCCGTCCGTCCATCGCAGCGAGGACCATCTGCTGAGCCCTCCGGTTCCTGCCCACCCATTCGCGTGCTGCATCCCGCAGCTGGCTTGGTGTGGCTCTGCCCAGACGAAGGGCTGAATCGGCGATGGCGAGTCCTTCGGCGAAGGGGAGGCCTGCAGCGCAGTCGAGCACGGTACGGACAACGGATGTGGCCTGTACAGCACCCCTTGCGACCAGATCACACGGGAGCAGTAGCCGAGTGACGACCCTTGTGCCTGGGACCGCCCGGGCCCGGCGTCCGCGAGGAACCGCCACCTCGACAAGCTCAGGTGGATGCAGGACTCCGAGTCCGTGGGCGAGCGCGGCCGACCTGCCGAAGAGAACGGCCCTGGCCTTAAGGGCCAACTGCTCTGCCCCTGCAACGGAAGCGAGCGCATAGAGCCCTTGCCCTACCCGGAGGACGTCTCCGGTCGCGACGGCCGCAGCCACACTGCGTGCAGGGAAGTGCTGCAGCAGCTGGCCCGCCCGGGCACTCCCGCCGACAGCAGCCAGGTACTCAGCGACATGCTCCACGCCCACATCCTCCCCGTGATCCCAGGCGGGAGCAGGCCCCGGTGGCCAATTGTGGACAACTCGGGAGGGGTCAAGGTCAGAAACTGCACAACCCGGACGGCCAGAAGGCGTCCAAGGCGCGCGGGCGCCCACGAGTTGTGCACTGTGAAACCAGCACCCCGCGGAAGCCGCTACACGGTCACGGAGGTCACCGGCAGGGAGGACTCGGGCGCGAAGTCGAGGTCGCTCGGCTGGCCGCCGTCCATGATGACCCGCGCGGCGAGGGCGGCCACCATCGCGCCGTTGTCGGTGCACAGGGAGAATTCGGGGACCGCCAGGGAGATCCCCGCTGCCGCGCACCGCTCGGCAGTGAGCTCCCGCAGCCGCGTGTTGGCCGCCACGCCGCCGCCGAGCAGCAGGTTCTCGATGCCCTGCTCACGGCACGCGAGGACGGCCTTGGAGGTGATGACGTCCACGACCGCCTCCTGGAAGGACGCCGCGATGTCCGCGACCGGCACCGGCTCCCCCGCCGCCTCGAACTGCTCAACGCACCGCGCCACCGCGGTCTTCAGGCCGGAGAAGGACCAGTCGTAGCGGTGCGCGGCCGGGTCCTCGGCCGTCCCCATGTACTTGGGCTGCGTGAGCCCGCGAGGGAACCGGATGGCCTTGGGGTTGCCCTCTCGGGCGATCCTGTCGATCGCCGGGCCGCCGGGGTAGCCGAGCCCGAGCAGTCGGGCCACCTTGTCGTAGGCCTCGCCGGCGGCGTCGTCGATCGTCGAGCCGAGCAGCTCCACGTCCCCTGCGATGTTTCGCACGCGCAGCACCTCGGTGTGGCCGCCGGAGACCAGGAGCGCGCCCAGATCCGGCGGCAGCTCTCCCCCGTATACGCCTCCGTCAAGCAGCCCCACCCCCACGTGTGCCACGAGGTGGTTGACGGCGAAGAGGGGCTTGCCCGTCGCCACAGCCAGGGCCTTCGCCCCGCACACGCCCACCATGAGCGCCCCGGCGAGCCCTGGCCCTGACGTGACGGCCAAGGCATCGATCTCGTCGAGCGTGACACCGGCGGTCGCCAGCGCCTCGTGCAGCGTCGGGACGAGCGCGTCGAGGTGCGCGCGGGAAGCGATCTCAGGGATCACGCCGCCGAACCGAACGTGCTCGTCCATCGAGGAGGAGACGGTGTTGGCCAACAGGCGCGTCCCCCGCACAATCCCCACGCCGGTCTCGTCGCACGAGGACTCGATGCCGAGGACCAGCGGCTCCTCGCGGTTCATTCGCGTTCCCCTTCCGCCCCGCCCGTCGCGAGTGCCAGCTGCATGATGAGTGCGTCGACGCCGTCGCGGTAGTACCGCCGGCGCACGTGGATCTGCCGGAAGCCAAAGCGCCGGTACAGCGCCTGGGCCCGAGGGTTGTCCGCCCGGACCTCGAGCAGGACGTCGGCGGCGCCCCGCCGTCGTGCCTCGGCGATGAGCTCGGTCAGGAGTGCAGAGCCGATCCCCCGCCCCTCGAACTCGGGCACCACGGCGATCGTCTGCACGTCCGCGATGGGCTCGACGCACATGAGCCCCGCGTAGGCCACGATTTCTCCCGCGGGCCCCTGCGCGACGTAGTACCGCCGCGTCTCGGGCTGCGCGAGCTCATCGCGGAACATCTGCTTCGGCCACGCGTCGATGGGGAACAGCGCGGTCTCGAGGGCGTGGACGGCGGGCACGTCCGCTTCGGTCATGTCGCGGAGCACGACGCCGGCAGGTAGCTCGCGCGCGCCGCTCACAGGGCGCGCTTCCGGGGGCCGGGGACCTGCGCGTCGGACTCGCGGAGGTACAAGGGGGTCGTGTCGGGGAGCTGGGAGCCTGCCGCGAGCCGGGCCACGGCGACGAGGCCGAGCGAGGCGGCGGTCGGCTGCGCGGCGTCGAACGCTGCCACGCGCCGGGCGCCGGCGGAGGCGAGCCGCTCCGGGTAGATCCCAGCCCCGGCCCCGTAGACGGGGAGTGCCGGCAGCTCGCCGGGCGAGGTCACGTGAGGGCCGTCGATGAGCGTGCCCTCGGCGGCGTACCGGGCCCAGTAGAGCTCCTTGCGGCGCGCATCGGTCGCGACGAGGAACTCGCCCGACGGCGCGCCCTCCGCGACGGCGTCCCACGCGAGGGCGTCCAGGCTCATGAGGCCCTCGAGCGGCGTGTCCCAGGCGAAGGCCAGGGATCTGGCGGTGGCGATCCCAGAGCGGAGGCCGGTGAAGGGGCCCGGCCCGACACCGACGACGATCCGGGCGATGTCCGCTCCGCTCACAGACTGCTCGTCGAGGAGGGCGCGGATGCCGGGCGCGAGGACTTCGGCGTGGGACTTGGTGTCCTCGGTGGCGAACGAGGCGAGGACGGCCGCGTCGCTGAAGGACTCGTGGCAGCGGATGAGCGCCGCCGATGCGATGGCTGACGTGTCGATGGCGAGGACGATCATCGGCCTGCCTCCCGCTGGGAAGAGGTGACCTCGGCGCCACCAGAGGTGACCTCGGCGCCACCAGGGGTGACCTCGGCGGAGGCGGGGCGGTCGACGGCGGGCCACGCCACCTGCGGGTGCTGGGCCCACCGCGGGCCGAAGGCGCGGATCCTCAGCAGGCGCGGCTCGTCGTCGTCCTCGGTGTCGAAGTCGAGCACGGGTGCGGCATGGTCGGCCCCGGCTGCCGGCGCCCCCGCCCGGACCAGCTCGATGTCCAGCCACGAGTCGACGAGGTGCTCGACCCGCCCGCGGCCCCACTCGACGACCGTGACGGAGGTGTCCGCCCAGTTCTCGAGGTCGAGGTCGTCGATCTCGCCCTCCCCCTCGAGGCGGTACGCGTCGACGTGGACGAGGTCCGGGCCGCCGGGACGGGGCCCGTCGGGCAGGTTGGGGTGGATCCGCACAAGCACGAACGTCGGCGAGATGATGCCGGACCGCACGCCGAGCCCCTCGCCGAGTCCCTGGGTGAACGTGGTCTTCCCGGCGCCGAGCTCGCCGGTGAGGACGATGAGGTCACCGGCCGCGAGCGCACCGGCGAGCGCCGCCCCGAGCGCCTGCGTCTCCTCGGCGGAGGCGGGAGCGAACGCGAGCTCCCACACCGGGGCGCCGGCAGCGCTCACGCGCCCTCCCCGACGTAGACCCGCGGCACGCGGGGGCTGATGCGTGTGACGATCTCGTAGTTGATGGTGCCGGCGGCGCGGGCCCAGTCATCGGCGGTGGGGCCGCCGTTGTCACCGGTGCCGAACAGCACGGCCTCGGCGCCGGCGAGCGCGGCGGGTTCGGGGTCCGGGCCGAGGTCCACGACGACCTGGTCCATCGCGACCCGCCCGGCGACGCGGTGCGTCTCCCCCGCGATCTGCACGGGGCCGCCGGAGGAGGTGCGGGGCACGCCGTCGGCGTAGCCGAGCGGGACGAGGGCGAGCGTCGCGGCGTCCCGGGTGCGGTAGAGCAGGCCGTAGGAGACGCCCTGGTCGGCGCGCACGCGCTTGGCCTGGGAGAGGGTTGCGCGGAGGGTCATGGCCGGGCGGAGGCCGAGGTCCGCGGAGCTCTGGTCCGGGAACGGCGAGAGCCCGTACACGGAGATCCCGACCCGGACCAGGTCGAAGTGGGCGTCCGGGCGGGAGAACACGGCCGGGGAGTTAGCGATGTGGCGGACCTCGAGGTCGCAGCCGGCGTCCTCGGCCACGGCGACGGCCTCGCGGAACGCGTCGAGCTGGGTGTCCGTCTCGGGGCGATGGGGCTCGTCGGCCACGGCCAGGTGGCTGAACACGCCGACGACGCGTAGGAGCCCCTCGTCCTGGTACTCGACGGCCTCGCCGACGAGGGAGTCCCAGCGCTCGGCGGTCGCGCCATTCCGGCCGAGCCCCGTGTCGATCTTGAGGTGCACCCGCGCGGGCCGCTGCTGCTCGCGGGCCGCAGCGACGATCCGGTCGAGCTCCCAGCCGGAGCACCCGAGGTCGATCCCGGCGGCGACGGCGGCGGAGAAGTTCGAGTCGGGCGTGTGCAGCCAGGCGAGGATGGGCGCCTCGATGCCGGCAGCGCGCAGGGCGAGGGCCTCGGAGATGTGGGCGACGCCGAGCCACGCCGCCCCGGCCGCGAGCGCGGCGCGGGCCACCTGGACGGCGCCGTGCCCATAGGCGTCCGCCTTCACGACCGCCATGACCCGGGCGGGGTCCGCCACCTGCCGCAGGACGCCGACGTTGTGGCGGATCGCGTCGAGGTCGACGACGGCGGCGCGCTCGGGCAGGCGGGCGGTGGGCAGGCTGGAGGGGGCTGGGGTGGGCTCGGAAGTCACGCCAGCAGTCTACTCGGGGCTCAGAACACGCCGTTTCCGTGGGGCGTGGCCTCCGGGATGGGCTGGATCGCGTCCCAGTGCTCGACGATCCTCCCGTCCTTGAGCCGCCACAGGTCCCAGTAGGCGACGGGCACACCGAACTCCCCCTCGGAGACCGTCAGCACGAAGTTGCCCTGGCCCACGAGGTGGTGGACCGTGCGGTAGAGGAGTTCCTTGCCCTCCGAGGCCCACTTCGCGACCGCGGCACCGAACCCGTCGAGGCCGTCGGCGGCCTCGGGGTTGTGCTGGTGGTACTCCTCGGAGGAGATGTAGTCGGCGAGGGCCGAGTAGTCGCGGCCGATGAGGACCAGTAGTCGTCGCACGACGCCGCCGGGCCGGCTTCCGCGGCAACGTAGCCTTGGGAGCGTGCAGCACCTCCACCGCGTGGCGATGATCTCCCTCCACACATCTCCGCTCGAGCAGCCTGGCGCCGGGGACGCCGGCGGGATGAACGTGTACGTCTCGCACCTGGCCCGCGCCCTCGCGGCGACGGGCCTGGCGGTGGACATCTACACGCGCGCCACCGATCCGGCCCAGCCGGACGTCGTGGCGCTGGAGGAGGGCGCGCTGGTCCACCACATCGAGGCCGGGCCCCGCCGCCGGCTCGCGAAGGAGCAGATGCCCCCGCTGGCCGAGGAGTTCGCGGCCGGGGTGCTGCGCCGCATGCGCGCTGGCCTCGCCGCGGGAGGCGAGCGGACCGGCGTCGTGCATTCGCACTACTGGGTGTCGGGGATCGCGGGGCTGCGGGTCTCGGACGAGCTGGGCATCCCGCTGGTCCACACCATGCACACCATGGCGCGGGTGAAGAACCTGCACCTCGCCGCGGGCGACACGCCCGAGCCGAGCAACCGCGAGCGCGGCGAGCAGAGGATCGCCGACGCCGCGGCCCGGCTGACGGCGAACACGCCGGCCGAGCGGGACGAGCTCGAGCGGCACTACGGGGTGGACGAGGACCGGATCGACGTGGTCTCCCCCGGCGTGGACCTCTCCGTGTTCCGGCCGGCGTTCCGCACGAGCTCCCGCGCCGGGCGGCGGATCGCGCCGGGGGCCTTCCACGTGCTGTTCGCGGGGCGGATCCAGCGGCTGAAGGGGCCGCAGGTGCTCGTGGCCGCGGCGGGGGTGCTGCGGAGGCGACGCCCGGACATCCCGCTCCGCGTGTCGATCGTCGGGGCGCCGAGCGGCTCGGCCGGACTGGACCTCGACGTGCTCGCGGGCGAGGAGGGGCTCGACGGCGTGGTCCGCCGCCTTCCGCCCGTGCCCGCGGCGGAGCTCGCGGACTGGTTCCGCTCGGCGGACGTCGTGGCGATGCCGAGCTTCTCGGAGTCGTTCGGGCTCGTGGCGCTCGAGGCGCAGGCGTGCGGGACCCCCGTGGTGGCGGCCCGGGTCGGCGGGCTCACGCGCGCGGTGTGCGACGGGCGCACGGGATTCCTCGTCGACGGGCACGACCCCGAGGCGTGGGCCGCCGTGCTCGAGCAGCTCCACGACGACCCGGAGACGCGCACCGACCTGGGGCGCGCGGCGTCGATCTATGCCGAGCGGTTCGGCTGGGAGCAGACGGCCGAGGCCACCCGGCAGGCCTACCGCGCGGCGCTGCGCGAGCGAGCGCTGGCGGCGGAGCACGCCGTCGTCCCCTGACCACCCCTGACCCGCCGAGGTCACCCCCTCTGACGCCGAGATCACCCCCTCTGGCGCCGAGATCACCCCCTCTGGCGCCGAGGTCACCCCAGCCCAGCACGTGACCCCCAGAACGTGACCCCCAGCACGTGACCCCCAGCACGTGACCCCCAGAAGGTTCGCGCTGAACGGGCGGGGCGCGGGGTAGGGTGACGCCATGACCGCCTTGGCATCGTCGCCGGGCGCCCGGGATTCCGGGAGCTCCGCGTCCACCGCAGCCCCCACAGACCTCGAGATCGCACGCGCGGCAACCCTCCGCCCCATCGAGGAGATCGCCGAGCGGGCCGGGATCCCCGCCGACGCGCTGGAGCTGTACGGGCGGTACAAGGCGAAGATCGACGTCGCGCGCCTGCCCGACGCGGACCACCGCGGCCACGTCGTGCTCGTCTCGGCGATCTCCCCGACTCCGGCCGGAGAGGGCAAGTCCACGCTCACCGTCGGGCTCGCCGACGCCCTGTCCCGCGCCGGGAAGAGGACCATGATCGCGATCCGTGAGCCGAGCCTCGGCCCGATCCTCGGCATGAAGGGCGGTGCGACCGGGGGCGGCCGGTCCCAGGTGCTGCCGATGGAGGACATCAACCTCCACTTCACGGGAGACTTCCACGCCATCACGGCAGCGAACAATGCCCTCTGCGCCCTGATCGACAACCACGTCTTCCAGGGCAACGCCCTGCAGATCGACCCGCGGCGCGTGACCTTCAAGCGGGTCATGGACATGAACGACCGCTCCCTCCGCGACATCGTCATCGGCCTCGGCGGCCCCACCCAGGGGGTGCCCCGCGAGGCGGGCTTCGACATCACGGTCGCCTCCGAGGTCATGGCCGTGTTCTGCCTCGCGTCCTCAGTCGAGGACCTCAAGGAGCGCCTGGGCCGCATCACGTTCGGCTACACCTACGACCGCAGGCCGCTCACCGTCGCGGACCTCGGCGCCGCGGGCGTCATGGCGATGCTGCTGAAGGACGCGATCAAGCCGAACCTGGTCCAGACCATCGCCGGCACGCCGGCGCTCGTGCACGGCGGCCCATTCGCGAACATCGCGCACGGGTGCAACTCGGCGCTGGCCACGACGACGGCGCGGCGCCTCGCCGACATCGTGGTCACCGAGGCGGGTTTCGGCGCGGACCTGGGCGCCGAGAAGTTCATGGACATCAAGGCCCGGTACGCGGACGTGGCGCCGTCCGCCGTCGTGCTCGTGGCGACCGTGCGGGCGCTCAAGATGCACGGCGGCGTGCCCAAGGACGGGCTCGCCGCGCCGGACGCGGCCGCGGTCGAGCGCGGCTTCGCGAACCTCGCCCGGCACCTGGAGAACATCCGCAAGTTCGGGCTCGAGCCGGTGGTAGCGGTCAACCGGTTCGGCACCGACACGCCCGAGGAGCTCGACGCCGTCGTGCGCCTGTGCGGGTCGGCGGGCGCCCGCGTCGCAGTGGCGGACGTGTGGGGCCGCGGCGGCGGGGGCGACGGCGGCGACGACCTCGCGCGGGAGGTGCTCGCGGCGCTCGAGGAGCCGGGGACGTACCGGCCCCTGTACCCGCTCGAGATGAGCGTGGAGGAGAAGATCGCGACGGTGGTGCGGGAGGTCTACCGCGGTGCGGGCGTCGAGTTCTCAGAGCAGGCGCGGCGGACCCTGGCACAGATCCACGAGAACGGCTGGGACCGGCTGCCGGTGTGCATGGCGAAGACGCAGTACTCGTTCTCGGACAATCCGGCGCTGCTCGGCGCCCCCGAGGGGTTCACGGTGCACGTGCGGGAGCTGTGGCCGCGCACGGGCGCGGGGTTCATCGTCGCGGTGACCGGGACCCTCATGACGATGCCCGGCCTGCCGAAGGTGCCAGCCGCGATGCGCATGGACCTCGACGACGACGGCCAGGTCGTCGGACTGTTCTGACGCGAATGTGACGCGCGCCGCTTCTTGACGCGCGCCGGCGAAGCACCTGGCCGAGGGAGCGCCCCCCAAATCAGCCCATCAACGCTCCCTCGGCGTCCGCGCGGACGCAAGATCCAAGATAGTGTTGCTATCCACGGAGGCGCCATGTGGATAGCAGCATGCGCCGTCACTATCCAATGAGGTGCGGCTCCTCCATCGACGCATCGGCAACCGAGGGAGCCGCCGGAGGGACCGTGAAGCTCAGCGAACTCAGCGACCGGTCGGGGACGCCTGTCGCCACCATCAAGTTCTACCTGCGGGAGGGGCTCCTGCGCCCCGGGGAGCCCGTCACCGCCACCCGCGCGGACTACGGCCCTGCCCACCTCACGCGGCTGGGCACGATCAGCACCCTGCGCAGGGCGGTCGGCCTCAGCGTCGCCCAGGTGCGCGCCGTCGTGGGGCTCATCGACGAGGGCGCGGACCGCATCGAGGTCATGAAGGCGCTCCAGGCCGTGATCCAGCGCCTCGACGCGCCCCGGCCGGGGCGCACCGCCGCGGGGAACCAGGTCGTGGCGGCCGTGGGGTGGCCGGACGTCCCGACCGGGGCCCGCGCCGCGCTGGACGCCCACCTCGAGTCGATGGCGGCTCTTGGTGTCATGCCCACCGACGCCCAGCTCACCGCGTACGCCCGCGCCGTCGACCACATCGCGGCCGCCGACGTCGCGAACGCGGTCGAGGCCGAGGACCTCGAGGAGCTCGTGGCCCGCGCCGCCGTCGGCATGCACATGAACGCCGAGCTGGTCCAGCGCCTGCTCGCGCTCGCGCAGACGAGCCGGTCGATCATGAGCTACGGCCGCGCGGCCCCCGGCCCGAGCCGCCTGAGCCCCCCGGCGCCGGGCCGGTGACGCACGACGGCG
>NZ_BAAAQW010000003.1:706145-834104 GCF_039531875.1 Sinomonas flava
CGCCGCTTCGGTCGACGCCGGCTCCGCGCCTTCGCTCGCGTGCGCGGGCTTGATGTTCTGGTTGATGTGGAAGAAGTTGTCCGGGTCGTAGACGGACTTGACCTGCGCCAGCCGGGCGAAGCTGGGGCCGTAGTTCGTCTCGATGCGCGCCTGGTCGTCGGCGTCCTGGAAGTTGATGTACCCGGCGGGCTCGGTGAACTCGTGCAGGGCGCTCCAGTAGCGGCGCACCCAGTCGATGTTGGCCTCATTGTCCGCCGGGTCCTCCCACGCCCCCGCGATGACGGGCGCGAAGTTCACGTCCCGGTAGGGGAACGCGGTGGCGCCGGCCGGCACGCGCTGCACCGCCCCGTCGATCGGGTAGAAGTGGTTGGCGGTGGAGAGGCTCGGAACCGTCGATCCGAACTGCTGGGCCACGCGCAGGATGTCGTCGCTGAGCTCGCGCGCGAAGTCCGCCTTCCAGTAGCCCTGCATGCCCGGCGGGTTGGCGGCGTCGAACGCGGCGTTGAGGAACGGGTACGGCATCGGGGCCACGAGGGACCCGACCGTCGGCGCTGCCTTGAGCACAGGGGCCCACCGCGACTCCCCCTCGGCGAGGTCCCCGGTCCACATCCCCACGATCAGCGCCACGTGCCGGCCGTGCCACTCCTCGGGGATGAACGGGACCGGCGGCGCCTGGTGGTAGGCGAAGAACGCGCCGAACTCCTCGGGCTGGGACGCGATCCAGTCGCGGTAGAACTCCCCGACGGCGATGCCCTCGGCGGCGGGGAACGCGACGATGCCCACGTGGACGGTGTCGACATCATGCAGCGCGAACTCGAACGAGGTCACCACGCCGAAGTTGCCGCCACCGCCGCGCAGGGCCCAGAACAGGTCCGGCTCGGATTCCGCGCTGGCCCGGACGAACCGGCCGTCGGCGAGGACCACGTCCGCGGAGAGGAGGTTGTCGCAGGCGAGCCCGTGCTTGCGTGCCAGGTAGCCGATCCCGCCGCCGAGTGTGAGCCCGGCGACGCCGGTGGTGCTGAGGATGCCGCCGGTGCTCGCGAGCCCGAAGGCGTGCGTGGCGTGGTTGTAGTCGCCCCACGTCGCCCCGGCCTCTGCCCGGGCACGCTTCTCCTGCGGGTCGACCCAGACGCCGCGGCGTACGGAGAAGTCGAGGACGAGTCCGTCGTCGACCGTTCCGAAGCCGGGTGCGCTGTGGCCGCCGCCCCGGATGGCGAGGTCGAGCCCTGCGTCGCGCGCGAACCGCACCGCGGTGATCACGTCGGCAGTCTGCGCGACGCGCAGGACCGCGGCGGGATGTTTGTCGACCATCCCGTTGAACACGTGCCGGGCGGCCTCGTAGCCCTCGTCATCGGGCTCGATCACGGCGCCGCGGACGCTCTCGCGGAGCGCGTTGAAGGCTGGGGTGGACATGTCCCCTCCTGAGGGGGTTCCATCCGAGACCAAGCCATGGCCGACCGCGCCTCCCGCGCCCCGCCGGTCGGCCCCTGACACCAACGGTCTACGCCTGCTGCGGCGAGGACACAAGGGGTCGTCAGAAGAGCGCACGACGGCGGGTGCGCCGCCGCCGCGGGCCGGGCACCCGCCGTCGTGCGCGGGGGGCGTCAGCGCTCGAGCTCGCCCCGGATGAAGGCCTCGACGTCGGCGCGCGCCGCGTCGTCGTTCTTCTGCACGGGCGGGGACTTCATGAAGTACGCGCTCGGGGACGTGAGCGGCCCGCCGATCCCGCGGTCGAGGCCGATCTTGGCCGCGCGGACGGCGTCGATGATGACGCCCGCGGAGTTGGGCGAGTCCCAGACCTCGAGCTTGTACTCGAGCGAGACAGGCGCGTCGCCGAAGTTGCGGCCCTCGAGGCGCACGAACGCCCACTTGCGGTCGTCGAGCCACTGGACGTAGTCCGAGGGGCCGATGTGCACGTCGCGGGCGGCGAGCTCGGCCTCGACATTGGAGGTCACGGCCTGGGTCTTGGAGACCTTCTTCGACTCGAGGCGGTCGCGCTCGAGCATGTTCTTGAAGTCCATGTTGCCGCCGACGTTGAGCTGGTACGTGCGGTCCACCGTCACGCCGCGGTCCTCGAACAGCTTCGCGAGGACGCGGTGGGTGATCGTCGCGCCGATCTGGCTCTTGATGTCGTCGCCCACGATCGGCACCCCGGCCGCGCGGAACTTCTCGGCCCACTCCGGCGTGCCGGCGATGAACACGGGCAGCGCGTTGACGAACGCGACGTGCGCGTCGATCGCGCACTGTGCGTAGAACTTCGCGGCCTGCTCGGAGCCGACCGGCAGGTAGCAGACCATGACGTCCACGCGGGCCTCGCGCAGCGCCGCGACGACGTCGACCGGCTCCTCGGCGGACTCCTCGATGGTCTCGCGGTAGTAGCGGCCCAGTCCGTCGAGGGTGTGGCCGCGCTGGACGGTCACGCCCGTGGGGGGCACGTCCGCGATCTTGATCGTGTTGTTCTCGCTCGAGACGATAGCGTCGGCCAGGTCGAAGCCGACCTTCTTGCCGTCCACGTCGAACGCGGCGACGAACTCGAGGTCGCCCACGTGGTAGTCGCCGAACTCGACGTGCATGAGGCCGGGGACGGTGCCCGCCGGGTCGGCGTCCCGGTAGTAGTGCACGCCCTGCACGAGGGAGGCGGCGCAGTTCCCCACGCCCACGATGGCAACACGGATCTTCTTCTCTGACACGTCACTCCTTGCGTTCACTGGGCCCAGCGGCGCTGCTGCGACGCCAGAGCACAGCCATCCTAACGGCGCGGCGCCCTTCCCCAGCCCGTGTGTCACCTGCCTACACTGGCCGCATGGCACGCAAGAAGAAGTGGAGTGAGCTTTCCGGCGGACAGCGCTTCGGGGTGGTGGTCGGCGCGGTCATCCAGATCGCGCTCCAGGCCGCAGCCCTGCGGGACCTCAAGAAGCGCCCGGCGGACCAGGTCAACGGGCCCAAGGTCGCGTGGGTTCTCGGGTCGTTTGTGAACACCCTCGGCCCGATCGCCTACTTCCTGTTCGGCCGGAAGTACGGCACCTCCGCCGCCTCGCGAGGCACCGGGGACAGCGCGTCCTCGGCCGGGCTCAAGACGTCCATGGGCGTCAACATCGGCAAGCGCATCGGCTGACCCCCTTCCCTCTGGGGGTCACCTCCGGGGGGTCACCTCCTGGGGGTCACCTCCGGGAGGTCAGGCCGCCAGGATCGCGTCGATGCGGTCCAGCTCCTCGGTGCTGAACGAGAGGGTGCGCAGGGCGCCGAGGCTGTCCTCGAGCTGCCGGACCGACGACGCCCCGATGAGCGCCGACGTGACCGGCGGCGCGCCGTTGGGCCGCGGGCGCAGGACCCACGAGATGGCCATCTGCGCGAGCGTCTGCCCGCGCTCGGCCGCGAGGTCGTTGAGCTTCCGGGCGGTGCCGAGGCTCTCCTCAGTCTGGGCCGTCGTCAGGAAGTGCTCCTGCGAGGCGCGGGATCCCTCGGGGATGCCCGCGAAGTAGCGGTCGGTGAGCCGGCCCTGCGCGAGCGGGCTGTAGACGATGGATCCGGCGCCGGCCTGGTCGAGGGCCTGGTACAGGTCGGGGCTCCCCTGCTCGGTCCAGCGGTCCAGCATCGAGTAGCGCGGCTGGTGGATGAGCAGGGGCGTGCCGAGGTCCTTCAGGATCGCCGCGGCCTCGAGCGTTTTCTCCGGCGAGTAGGAGGAGATGCCGGCGTACAAGGCGCGCCCCGAGCGCACGGCGTAGTCCAGGGCGCCCATCGTCTCCTCGAGGGGCGTCTCCGGGTCGAAGCGGTGGCTGTAGAAGATGTCCACGTACTCCAGGCCCATCCGGGCGAGCGACGCGTCGAGGCTCGAGATGAGGTACTTCCGCGAGCCCCACTCGCCGTAGGGCCCGTCCCACATGAGGTAGCCGGCCTTGGTCGAGATGACGAGCTCGTCCCGATACGGCCGGAAGTCCTCGCGGAGGTGCCGGCCGAAGTTCCGCTCAGCGCTTCCCGGGGGCGGGCCGTAGTTGTTGGCGAGGTCGAAGTGGGTCACGCCGAGGTCGAAGGCCCGTCGGAGGATGTCGCGCTGCACCTCGAAGGGCTTGTCGTCCCCGAAGTTGTGCCAGAGGCCCAGGGAGATGGCCGGGAGCTTGAGGCCGCTGCGGCCCACGCGCCGGTACTGCATTGAGGGGTAGCGGTCAGCCGCTGCGGTGTACGTCACAGTCCACGATCCTAGCCGCAGCGTCCGGCGGGCGTCCTAGGCCGGAATCCGCACCGTGAGCGCCCGGGGGTCCACCCGCACGGCGAGCGTCCTCCCAGTGCCCAGGTGGTCGCCGTCGATCTGGATGTCGTGGGGACGGGACGCGGCGACGTGGATGGTCTTGCCGGTGTAGTGCCCGAGGTCCGGGGGCGTGTGGCGCCGCCAGCGGGACAGGAGCGAGCTGGCCACCCGGAACCAGCCGACCACTCCGCTCGGCGCGACGGCGAGGACGTCGAGGATTCCGTCGTCCACGGTGGCGCCGGGGAAGACCTCGACGTCGCCCTGGATCTTCCCGCAGTTGCCGATCATGACGCCGCGCTGGCGACGCTGGAGCTCGAGCTTGCCGTCGACGTAGACCTTGATGAGGTACGAGTCCCCGACGATCGTCTGCGCCGCCGCGACGATGTAGGCGAACCAGCCCGCCTTGGCCTTCAGGTCGTCGTTCGTGTTCGCCATGATGGTCGCGTCGAGGCCCATCCCGGCCATCACTGCGAAGGCGAGCTCGTCGCCGTCGTCCACCTTCGCCCAGGCCACGTCCACGTCCCGGGTGGCCGTCCCGAAGGCGGCGTCGAGCGCCGTGCCGGGGTCGTCCACGGGGATCCCGAGGTTGCGGCAGAGCAGGTTGCCGGTCCCCAGAGGCACGACGGCGAGCGGGACACCGCTTCCGGCGAGCTCGCCGGCCGCCGCACGCACCGTCCCGTCCCCGCCGCCCACGACGACGAGCCCCGCCCCGCGCTCGAGGGCCTCCCGCGCCATGCCCCCGCCCGGGTCCTCGACCGTCGTCTCGAGGACGAGCGGCTCGTAGCCCTCGGCCTCGCACCGGCCGCGGAAGTCCGCGGTGAGCGGCTCCGCCCCGGCCTTGCTCGGGTTCACGATGAGTGCGCAGCGTTCCACGCGGTCTTCCCCTCCCGGTCGGCGCCAATGACCGCTACGTTACCGAACCGAAGCCGAGTAAAGATGTGGTGAAGGCGCGCTCTCGGGTCGTGACGGCGTGCGGCATCGGTGTTAGTACTGAGGAAGCTTGGGCACCATGCAAGCACCGGACATGATCGCACCACACAAGGAGTTGACATGAGCTTCATCGGTTTCCTCATCCTCGGCCTCATCGCCGGCGCTATCGCCAAGGCCATCCTGCCGGGCAAGCAGGGCGGCGGCTGGCTTGCCACCCTCCTCCTCGGAGTCGTCGGCGCACTGCTCGGCGGCTGGATCGGCGGCATGATCTTCAAGCAGGACCTCATGAACTCCTTCTGGAGCCTGAGCGCCTGGATCACCGCGATCATCGGATCCCTCGTGGTCCTGCTCATCTGGGGCCTCGTCACGAGGCGCCGCGCCTAGTCCCCCATCCCGTGGAGAGGGGCCGCACCCGCTGGGTGCGGTCCCTCTTCGCGTGCCCAGCGCTTTCCCCGCCCTATCCGGAAAATCCCCCGAAAAGGTCTTGGCACTCGCTGGGTGAGAGTGCTAAATAAGTGTGTGTCGGGAGCGTGCCCGACACCGAAGACAAGGAGAGACAACACGCCCGTTGGGGCAGACCTGAGGAGTGATTCCCATGGCTGACTTCGACCCGATCCGCGAGCTCGACCGCTTCGCCACGGCCCTGCTCGGGCAGCGCAGCGGCATGAGGCTCATGCCGATCGACCTCTTCCGCGAGGGCGACCACTACATCGTCCACGCCGACCTGCCCGGGATCGACCCGGGGTCCGTCGACATCGACGTCGACGGCCAGCTCCTCACGATCCGCGCGGAACGGACGGTCCGCGGGCGCGAGGGCGTGGCCTGGATTGCGCGGGAACGCGAGGGCGGCACTTTTTTGCGCCAGCTGACCCTCGGCCAGGGCATCGACACGGAGAACATCACCGCGAACTACAGCAACGGCGTCCTCGCGGTGACCATCCCCGTCTCCGAACGAGCCCGACCGCGCCGTATCCCCGTCGCGACCGACCAGGGCGGCGACATGAAGGTGATGGGCCACCGGAGTGGCGACGCCGCCCCGCAGGACCTCGGCGAGCGCCAAGGGGACCAGGGCGCGGCCGGCGGACAGAAGTCCGTCTCGGCCTGATCCGGACCCGCAGGACGTGACCTTCAGGAGCTGACCTTCAGGAAGTGACCTTCAGGAGGTGACCTCCAGGAGGTGACCCCTAGACGGAAGGAGGGAGGGCGAGCACGACGGCGGCGAGGCCAGCCAGGCGGACGGCTGCGCCGCCGTCGTGCGTCGCCTCGACGGAGCAGTCCTCGCTGGTCGCGACGGCAATCTGCGCCTGCGCGCCTGCGGGCAGCGGGATCTCGACGGGCCCCGGCCCGAAGCCGATGCACACCATGGCGCCCGGCCGCCGCCACGCGACCCACCGGGCCCCACCGTCCACGTCGCCTGCGCCGGCCTCTCCCCGTCCGGAGGTCACCTCGGTCTCGTCGAGCCGCCCCTGCCACAGCCCGGGCAGCTCCGCGCGCACTGCAATGAGCCTGCGGTAGAGGTCCAGCATGCGCGCCCCCTCGGGGGCCTCGGCCTCGGCCCAGTCCAGGACGGACCGCTCCCGCGTGGCAGGGTCCTGGGGGTCCGGCACGAGCGCCGGGTCCCAGCCCATGCGCGCGAACTCCTCGATGCGGCCCTTGCGGGTGGCCTCGGCGAGCTCTGGCTCGGGGTGGGAGGTGAAGAACTGCCACGGGGTCGTGGCCCCGTACTCCTCCCCCATGAACAGCATGGGCGTGAACGGCGAGGCGAGCGTCAGCACGGCCGCCACGGCGAGCCCGTCGCGGGACAGGGTCGCGCTGGGGCGGTCGCCGGTGGCGCGGTTGCCCACCTGGTCATGGTTCTGGCTGCAGACCACGAGCTGCGCGGCGTCCACGAGCGAGGGGTCGACGGGGCGCCCGTGCACCCTGCCGCGGAAGCTGGAGTACGACCCGTCGTGGTAGAACCCGCCCCGCAGCACCTTCGGCAGCGCGTCGGGGTCGGCGAAGTCCTCGTAGTAGCCGGACGTCTCCCCGGTCAGGGCGACATGCAGGGCGTGGTGGTAGTCGTCGCTCCACTGGGCGCCGAGCCCGTAGCCGGCGGGCCGGGGCTCGAGCAGGCGCGGGTTGTTCATGTCGGACTCGGCGATGAGCACCTTGCGGCGCCCGGTCCGCGCCTCGATGTCCTCGGCCAGCAGCTGCAGCTCCTCGAGCAGCGTCAGGGCGCGCCGGTCCACGAACGCGTGGACCGCGTCGAGCCTGAGCGCGTCCACCCGGTAGTCCTCGAGCCACATGCGGGCGTTGCCCAGGATGAAGGCACGCACCTCGTCGGAGGCGGCGGAGTCGAGGTTCACCGCGTCCCCCCACCCGGTCGCCGCGCCCGGGACGAGGTAGGGCCCGTACTGGGGCAGGTAGTTCCCGCTCGGGCCGAGGTGGTTGTACACGACGTCCTGCACGACGGCGATCCCCGCCGCGTGCGCCGCGTCGACGAACCGCTGGTAGGCAGCTGGGCCCCCGTAGCCCTCGTGGACGGTGTACCAGAGGACCCCGTCGTAGCCCCAGTTGTAGGGGCCGTTGAACCCGTTCACCGGCAGGAGCTCCACGAAGCCGACCCCGAGCTCGGCCAGGTACGGCAGCCGGGCGGCCGCGGCGTCGAGCGTGCCCTCGGGGGTGAAGGTGCCGACGTGCAGCTCGTACACGACCGAGCCGGCGAGCTCGCGCCCGGCCCAGCCCTCGTCGGCCCACTCGTGCGCGTGGGGGTCGAAGCCCGCCGAGAGGGCGTGGACGCCCTCGGGCTGGCGCCGGGAGCGGGGGTCGGGGAAGGGTCCGGCCCCGTCGACGATGTAGCCGTAGCGCTCCCCCGCCGCCAGAGCCCGGGCCACCCGGTCCCGGTCCGCGGCGGGCGGGGCCCACCAGCCGGAGCCGGGGCCGCCCGTCGGGTCGGACTCCTTGGCCGGGCCGGTCGGGACGGGCTCGAGCTCGATCCGCTCGTCGCCGAGCACGAGCTCGAGGTCTTCCGGGGCCGGGGCCCAGACGCTGCCAAGCGGGGGTTTCGACTCCGCTGCGCTCCGCTCAACCACCGTGGACTCCGCTGCGCTCCGCTCAACCACCGTGGACTCCCCTGCGCTCCGCTCAACCACCGTCGACTCCGCTGCGCTCCGCTCAACCACCGTGGACTCCGCTGCGCTCCGCTCAACCACCGTGGACTCCCCTGCGCCCCGCTCAGTCATGGTGGGCCTCCTCCGGGACGAGCAGCGCGACCGGGAGGGCGCGCAGGATGTCTGCGACCGGCACCTCGCCGGCCTCGAAGAGCTCGCCGGTGAACGCGCAGCGCGCATCTCGGGCGAGCCGCACCGTCGTCGTGCCCCAGCCGCCCGCAGCGGCGAGCCCGGCCGGCAGGCGCGTGGTGAGGGCGACGACGCCGCGCTCCCCCCGCCGGAAGCCGAACAGGTGCGCTGCGGCGGGGCCGGACGCCTCGACGGGCGCGTAGCCCGAGAAGAGCTCCGGCCGGTCGCGGCGCAGCCGCAGGGTCCGGGACACGACGAGGAGCTTGGCCTCCTCGGCGAGGGGCGAGATCACGGGCGCGCCGGCGTCGAGCGCGGCGAGGGCCTCGGCGCGGGCGGCGAAGTCGACCTCGCGGCGGTTGTCCGGGTCGCACAGGGACCGGTCCCAGAACTCGGTGCCCTGGTAGACGTCCGCGACGCCGGGCATGGCGAGCTGGACGAGCTTGGCGGAGAGGCCGTTGGAGGCGCCGAACAGCGCGATCCGGTCCGCGAACTCCGCGAGGAGGGTGTGCGCCTCGCCGGGCTCGGTGGCGGCGTCGACGAGCGCGCGCAGGCCGTCTTCGAACTCCTGGTTCGGGTCGGTCCAGAGCGTGTGCACCCCGGCCTCGCGCGCGGCCTTCTCCGCGTACTGCAGGAGCCGCTCGCGGTCCGCCGGCCACGCGCCGAGGACCGCCTGCCACAGCAGGTTCGCGAGGGGGCCGTCCACGGCGGCGGCATCCGGGGTCGCCGCGATGAGCCGCGGCAGCAGTGCGGCCCACTCGTCGGCGAGCTCGGCGAGGACCGTGATGCGGGCGCGGGTGTCCTCGCTGCGCTTCGTGTCGTGGGTCGTGAGGGTCGTCATGGAGTGCGGCTGGCGGCGCTCGCGCTCGGCGGCGGCCGCGTGGAACTCCGCTGGCGGGAGCGCGAACCGGGTCGGGTCGCCGCCCACCTCGGTGAGCGTGCCGAGGCGCGAGTAGCGGTAGAACGCGGTGTCCTCGACGGCCTTGGCCATGATCATGCCGGTGGTCTGCTGGAAGCGCCGGGACAGTTCCTCGCCCGGGTCGGCGAGCCGCGGGGCGAGCCCCTCGACCGTCGCGGCGAGGTCGGGGCGCACGACGGCGGCCTGCTCGCACGCGCGCGCCAGCACGGCGGCGTCGTGCTCGCCTGCGTCCCCGGCGCCGGTGCGCCCGGGGGCCAAGTACGTCCGGTAGACGGGGAACTGGGCGGCGATCTCGGCGAGCGCGTCGGCGAGCGTGTCGATGCCGAGGGGTTTCGACTCCGCTTCGCTGCGCTCAACCACCGTCGCCGTGTCGATGCCGAGGGGTTTCGACTCCGCTTCGCTGCGCTCAACCACCGTCGCCGTGTCGAGGCCGAGGGGTTTCGACTCCGCTTCGCTGCGCTCAACCACCGTCGCCGTGTCGAGGCCGAGGGGTTTCGACTCCGCTTCGCTGCGCTCAACCGCTGCGGCCGGGACCGCGGCCAGCCGCGCGAGCCGGCGGATCTCGGCGTTGAGGAGGCCGTCCGCCATCCACCGCTTGGTGCCATGGATCATGGCGGCGTAGTCGGCGGCCTCGCCGCGGAGCTTGGTGTCGAGGTCTGTCAGCGGCGCCTCCCCCGCCGGGTCCACGAAGACCCGGTCGATGAGGCCCAGGGCGTCGTAGCCGGTGGTGCCCTCGCACTCGAAGTCCTCGGGCAGCTCCTCACCGTCCTCGAGGATCTTCTCCACGAGCGTGTACGCGCCGCCCGAGAGCTCCCGCAGGCGGACGAGGTACTCGGCGGGGTCGAAGAGCCCATCCGGGTGGTCGATCCGCAGCCCGTCGACGAGCCCCTCCTCGATCCACCGCCTCACCTCGGCGTGGCTCTGCTCGAACACCCACGGCACCTCGACCCGCACCCCGGCGAGGCTGTTCACGGCGAAGAAGCGCCGGTAGTTCAGCTTCGTGTCCGCCTCGCGCCACGGGATGAGCCGGTAGTGCTGCCGCTCGTGCACCTCCTGGGCGGAGTCGCCCTCGGTCCACGAGCCCGGCGCGAGCGGGTACAGGTGCTCGTAGTAGCGCAGCCTGTTGCCCTCGATCGCGAGCAGGTCGAGGTCCTCGGCGCTGCCCAGCACCGGCAGGAGCACCTTCCCGCCGCCGGCGTCCCAGTCGACGTCGAACGCGTCCGCATAGCGCGAGGAGCGCCCCTCCCTCAGGAGCGACCACCACCACGGGTTCTCCTCGGGGGACGCGACGCCGAAGTGGTTCGGCACGATGTCCACGAGGACGCCCAGGCCGGCGTGGTGCGCCGCCGCGGCGGCGGCCGCGAGGCCCTCGCGCCCGCCCCGTTCCCGGTCCACCCGGTAGGGGCCGGAGACGTCGTAGCCGTGCTCCGAGGAGCCCACGGACTCCAGCAGCGGGGACAGGTAGAGCCAGTCCACGCCGAGGGAGTGGAGGTAGGGCACCAGGTCCGCGGCGTCGTTGAGCGTGAAGCCGGGGCGGATCTGGAGGCGGTAGGTCGAGGCGGGGGTCTTCATCGCGTTCCTTCGCTGGTCGGCACGCGGCTACGTCCCGCTGGCGCTGGTCGAGGGCTGGTTCGACGTCGACGATCCGGCCTGGGCGGCGAGGGATGCCGCCACCGAGTGGTCCACTTCCTCCGCGACGGGCTCGTGCGCGCGCAGCACCGCCATGCTCTTGGCAGCCACTGTCAGCACGGCCTCGGCCTTGATCTCGGCATCGCCCGCTGACTGCCCGGAGGTGTCCAGGAGCATGTCCCATCCGGGCGCGTACTCCTGGCCGGGGAGGTGGAAGTCCACGTCCGAGTCATCGGCGTTGAAGTACATGAGGAAGTGCGCGTCGGTGATGGGGCGGCCGTAGAGGTCTTGGCCGCGGATCCCGTGGCCGTTGAGGAACACGCCGACGCTGCGGCCCAGTGCGCTGTCCCAGTCCTCCGGGACCATGGGCTCGCCGTCGGCCCGGATCCACTCGATGTCCGGCAGCGGCTGGCCCTCTCCGCGGCGCACGGGCCTGCCGTCGAAGAAGCGGCTGCGCCGGAAGGTCGGGTGTTCGGCGCGCAGCCGGGTCACGGCCGCGGTGAATTCGATGAGGGGGTTGTCCGAGCTCTTCCAGTCGAGCCAGGAGAGCTCGTTGTCCTGGCAGTAGACGTTGTTGTTGCCCTGCTGGGTGCGGCCGAGCTCGTCCCCGTGGGCGATCATCGGCACGCCCTGGGAGAGCAGGAGCGTGGCGATGAAGTTGCGCTGCTGGCGGGCGCGCAGCTCGAGCACCGCCGGGTCGTCCGTGGGGCCTTCGGCCCCGCAGTTCCAGGAGCGGTTGTGGCTCTCGCCGTCGTTGTTGTCCTCGCCGTTGGCGTCGTTGTGCTTCTCGTTGTAGGAGACGAGGTCCCGCAGGGTGAAGCCGTCGTGGGCGGTGACGAAGTTGATGGACGCCACAGGGCGGCGGCCGTTGTGCTGGTAGAGGTCCGCGGAGCCGGTCAGGCGCGAGGCGAACTCGCCGAGCGTGGCGGGCTCCCCGCGCCAGAAGTCCCGCACGGTGTCGCGGTACTTGCCGTTCCACTCGGTCCACTGCGGCGGGAAGTTGCCCACCTGGTAGCCGCCGGGGCCCACGTCCCACGGCTCGGCGATGAGCTTGACCTGGGAGATGACCGGGTCCTGCTGGATGATTTCGAAGAAGCTCGAGAGCCTGTCCACGTCGTAGAACTCGCGCGCCAGGGTCGCGGCGAGGTCGAACCGGAACCCGTCCACGTGCATCTCGGTGACCCAGTACCGCAGCGAGTCCATGATGAGCTGCAGCGAGTGCGGGTGGCGCACGTTGAGCGAGTTGCCGGTGCCCGTGTAGTCCATGTAGTACTGCTGGTCGTCCTCGACGAGCCGGTAGTACGCGGCGTTGTCGATGCCACGGAAGGACAGCGTGGGGCCCAGGTGGTTGCCCTCTGCCGTGTGGTTGTAGACGACGTCGAGGATCACCTCGATGCCCGCGCGGTGGAGGGTCCGGACCATGGCCTTGAACTCCTGCACCTGCTGGCCCGTGTCCCCGCTCGAGGAGTAGCCGGCGTGCGGGGCGAAGAAGCCGATCGTGTTGTAGCCCCAGTAGTTGTGCAGGCCCTTGTCCTGCAGCGTGCTGTCGTCCACGAACTGGTGGACGGGCATGAGCTCGATCGCGGTCACTCCGAGCTTGGTGAGGTGGTTGACCACCGCCGGATGCGCGACGCCGGCGTAGGTTCCGCGGAGCTCGTCCGGGACGTCGGGGTGGAGTTCGGTGAGGCCCTTGACGTGGGCCTCGTAGATGACCGTGCGGTGGTACGGGATGCGCAGCTGCGCGTCGCCCTGCCAGTCGAAGAACGGGTTGGTCACGACGCCGAGCATCTGGTGCTTGGCCGAGTCCTCGTCGTTGCGGCTGCGCGGGTCGCCGAAGTTGTACGAGAAGAGCGGCTGGGCCCACTCGGGCTGGCCCATGACCGCCTTCGCGTAGGGGTCCAGGAGCAGCTTCTTGGGGTTGAAGCGGGCCCCGCTGTCCGGGTCGTAGGGGCCGTGGACGCGGTAGCCGTAGAGCTGTCCGGGCTGGACCTGCGGGAGGTAGCAGTGCCACACGAACCCGTCCACCTCGGTCATGCGCACGCGCGTCTCCTTGCGCCGGGCACTGAACAGGCACAGCTCCACCGACTCTGCGCCCTCACTGAACAGGGCGAAGTTCGTGCCCGTTCCATCGAAGGTGGCGCCAAGCGGGTAGGCGGTGCCAGGCCAGATGTCCTTCTCCATGAATCAGCTCCTTGCTGTGCGGCCGCGGTTGGCCGTGTGGGCATCTTAGCGAGTGTATGTGACCGCTCTGCTCACGCGGCGGAGGCTTCCAGCACGCTGGTTTGACCGGTGAACGCGAGGGGAATCATCCCTGCGTCCATCCGCAGCCCGCAGGCGCAGCGCCACTCGAGCAGGCCTCTTCCGAGGGCGGATCCGGGCGCCACGGGTTCCGAGACGAGCCGCATCGGGGCCTGGCAGTGGAAGGGCGCTCCGCTCCCCGCGCTGATCCGGGACGGGGTCGCGAGGACATGGACGGTGGCAGCGGACTCAAGCATCATCGGATCCCATCGCTAGTTAGATTATTTAGTAGCGTGTCAAGCTACTTACTTATATCCAACTCTCGGATTGTTGTCTAACCGCACCGATCCGGGGCGCTCCGCAGCCCGCGTATGATTAGCTAGCTCTTCTAGCTATCCGAAGGGAGCCCGGATGGAGACGCCTCACACCGGGGGCTACTGGTACGAGCAGGACCCGCCGCGCGGATCTCTGCCCGTCGCGGTGCTCAACGCGCTGCGCGACTACCGGGCCTCCGAGTCCGCGATGCGGCGGCGCACCCGAGAGGCCATGTCCATGGGCGAGACGGACCTGCTGGCGCTGCGGTACCTGCTGGAGGCGCAGGCCCGCGGCGTCTCTGTGAGCCCGAAGGACCTCCGGGGGCGCCTCGGGATCACCTCGGCGTCGATGACGAGCCTCGTGGACCGCCTCGTCCGCAGCGGCCACGTGACCCGCGAGCCGCACCCGACGGACCGGCGCGCGCTCATCCTCCGGCCAACCCCCGGCTCGGACCAGGAGGTCCGCCAGACTCTGGGCAGCATGCACGAGCGCATGATCGAGGTGGCCCGGTCCCTCAGCGAGGACGAGGCCAAGACCGTCCTGGCCTTCCTGACCCGCATGCGCGAGGCCGTCGACACGATCGACCCCGCGGCCCACCCGTAGCGGCCACCCGTAGCGGCCACCCGCAGGGCCCGGCCCTACCTCCGCGCGACCTCCTCGAGGACGACGGCGCTGCGTGCCGGCACGATAAAGTCCTCGCCCGCCGCGGTGGTCTCCCCCACGAGGTGGTGTGCGCACGTGGTCAGGACCGTGGACCACTTGGACGGGAAGTCCCCGCCCGGGATCCGGTACTCGACGTCGTTGGCCGCGGCGTTGAGGATCACGAGGAAGTCCGAGTCCCCACCGGAGCCGTGCCGTCCGGTCCCGGGGACGGCGTTGCCGTTGAGGAACGCCGCGAGGGACCGGGCCCAGTCCTTGTCCCAGTCCTCGGGCCCCATGGCGGTCCCGTCGGCGTCGAGCCAGACGATGTCCGGCAGGGCGTCGCCGTCGGCCGGGTCCACGGCGCAGCCGTCGAAGAAGCGCCGGCGCCGGAAGACGGGGTGGTCGGCGCGCAGCCGCACCAGGCGCCGCGTGAAGTCGAGCAGCTCCGTGTCCGCGTGCTCCCAGTCGATCCAGGTGGTCTCGTTGTCCTGGCAGTAGGCGTTGTTGTTGCCGCCCTGGGTGCGCCCGAGCTCGTCGCCGTGGCTGATCATCGGCACGCCCTGGGCGAGCACGAGGGTCAGGAGCAGGTTGCGCTGCTGCCGCGCGCGCAGCTCGAGCACCCCCGGGTCGTCCGTGGGGCCCTCGGCGCCGCAGTTCCAGGAGCGGTTCATGCTCTCCCCGTCGCGGTTGCCCTCCCCGTTGGCCTCGTTGTGCTTGTCGTTGTAGGAGACGAGGTCCCGCAGCGTGAAGCCGTCGTGCGCCGTGACGAAGTTAATGGACGCGCTGGGCTTGCGGCCGTCGTCCTGGTAGAGGTCGGCGGAGCCGGTGACGCGCATCGCGAGCTCGCGGAGCGTGCCCGGCTCGCCGCGCCAGAAGTCGCGCACGCAGTCCCGGAACCGCCCGTTCCACTCGGTCCAGCGGGCGGGGAAGTTGCCCACCTGGTACCCGCCCGGGCCGATGTCCCACGGCTCGGCGATCAGCTTGACGCGGGAGAGGACCGGGTCCTTCGCCACGAGTTCGAAGAACGGGGAGACCATGTCCACGTCCCCCTCCTCGCGCGCCAGCACGGTCGCGAGGTCGAACCGGAACCCGTCCACGTGCATCTCCGTGACCCAATATCGCAGGGAGTCGATCACGAGCGACAGCGCCAGCGGGTTCCCCACGTTGAGGGAGTTCCCGGTGCCGGTGTAGTCGGTGTAGTGGAACTCGTCTCCCGGAACCAGGTGGTAGTACGCCGCGTTGTCGAGCCCGCGGAAGCTCAGCTGCGGCCCGAGGTGGTTCCCCTCCGCCGTGTGGTTGTAGACGACGTCGAGGATGACCTCGATGCCCGCCCGATGGTAGGCCTTGACGAGCTCCTTGAACTCGTAGATCTGCTGCCCGCGGTCCCCAAGGGACGAGTAGAAGGAGTGCGGGGCGAAGAACCCGATGGTGTTGTAGCCCCAGTAGTTCACCAGGCCCTTCTCGCGCAGGCTGCCGTCGTTGACGAACTGGTGCACGGGCATGAGCTCGAGCGCGGTCACCCCCAGCTCGGCGAGGTGACGCACGACGGCGGGGTGGGCGGCTCCCGCGTACGTCCCGCGGAGCGCTTCGGGAACCTCGGGATGGAGCTGCGTGAGCCCCTTGAGGTGGGCCTCATAGATGACGGTCTCGTTGTACGGGGTGCGGGGAGGGGCGTCGCCCTCCCAGTCGTACTCGCCGTGGTCCACGACCACGCACAGCATGCTGTGGCCCAGCGAGTCCGAGGTGTCCATGGTCGCGGGGTCGCCGAACCGGTAGGCGTGCATCTCCTGGCCCCACTCGTTGCGGCCGGAGACGGCGAGCGCGCGCGGGTCCTGGAGGATCTTGGACGGGTTGAAGCGCAGCCCGCGGGACGGCTCCCAGGGGCCGTGGACGCGGTAGCCGTAGAGCTGGCCGGGCCGCACGTCGGGAACGGTCGTCTCCCAGCGGACGTCGCCGCCGTCGCCCGTTCCGGCCCGGGTGAGGTCCACGGTCCGCTGCCGGCCGTCCGCGTCGACGAGGCAGAGCTCCACCCTCTCGGCCTCGGGGGCGGTCGCGAGGGCGAAGCGGGTCCCGCGCGCCGTAGGCTGGGCCCCCCAGAAGGAATCTGTCCCGAAAGAATCCGTTCCTGCGTATCCACCCGTCGTCATGGGTAGGACGATAATGGACGGCATCGACAGTTCAGGGTGAACAGGTCCGGGTTCAGTGATGGGCTTGGACTGTCCCGGGTCTCCGCCGGTCCACAGCGTGAGGCGTCACAGGAGGGAAAGGCTCTGACATGGCCACAGCAGTCGATTTCGATTTCGAGTTCGAGGAGGTCGACGCTCCGGCGCCCGTGCGCCTGGGTCTCTGGCTGGGCGTCGTGGGGGTGGCCGCGCTGCTGCTGGTCCTCTTCGTCCTCGCTCCGAAGATCGCCTTCGCCTCCGGGCTCGTGGTGCTGGCGGCGGTTCCGCTGGCCGTGCTGGCAGGCGACGAACGCACCCGGCGCCCCCTCGTCGTCGCAGCCGCCGTGGCGCTCATGACACTGGGCGCCTCCGCGGCCTCGCTCGCCGCGCAGGCCCAGGGGGCCTACTCGGCCCGCGTCGCCGCGGCGCACAAGGTCTCGGACCGTGCTGTGGGCGAGCTCTCCGCGAACCCCGCGCCGGTCGCGGCCTCGGTCTCCCCCGCCCGGCCGCTCCCCGCGGCGGCCGACATCAAGCCGGCCCCGCCGGAGGCGTCTCCCGCCCCCGCCGAGCCTGCCCCCGACGCCGTGGCAGCGGCGGCTGTGCAGCCGGCTGCCCCGGCGCCCGAACCGGCACCGGCACCGGCACCCGCCCCGGTCGCCGCGCCCGTCCCCGCGCCGGAGCCCGCACCTGTCGCCGTCCCGGATCCGGCGCCCCTCCCCGTCGAGCAGAGCGTCGTGCAGAACGTCGGGTGGGGGAAGCTGTCCGCCGGGGCGAAGGATAAGTTCTGCGAAGCCGCCGAGGAATCAGGCGCCCAGCCCCCGAAGGGCATCTGCCACTAGCCCTGGTGGTGATCTGCGTCACATTTCCTGTGCGCGATGAAACATAGGGACTGCGCGGGTGTAAGCGCTTACGCTTGATCGGCACGCACTCGTTCTAGCAGGAGGACGACGATGGATTTCCGTGTCCTCTCCCTCGGGGACAAGGTGGTGTTCCACGACGCCGGCCCCCAGCCCTTCAACGTCCGCGCGGTCTCGCCGGACCACAGGATCGTGATCCTGAGCCGTCCGCTTGAGGGCGGGACCTCGGCCGAGTACACGATGATCGACTGGGACAAGGAGCGCCGCGGCGTGGACGGCACGAACGGCCGCGGCTTCGTGGTCGGCTCGAGCGTCCACGGCCACCTGCACCGCTTCTTCCACGGCCACCGCCAGGACGCCGGCGCGGAGCACCTCGCGACCCAGTCGGTCATGACCTTCGGCAACTGGACCATGGTGTCCATCGCCACCGTCAACGGCCAGCCGTAGCGCGCTCAGCCTGGCCCGAGCCCACGCCCCTCCGTCGCGGTCCCGGCACGGCGTTCCCGATGCCGCCGGGTGCTCGCCCGCGAGGTGCACTTCGCGGAGCAGTAGCGCCGGCGGGCGGAGTGCGTGCGGTCCAGGAACAGCGTCCCGCATTCGAGGTCCGCGCACGTGCGCATCCGCTCACGCCGCTCCGCCGGGGCGAGCAGCATGGCCGCCGGGACGAGCACGGCGGCGAGGCAGGAGACCACGTCGACCCTCGTGGGAAGGACCCGGGGCCTGCCCTCGTCGTCGACCGCCGGGAAGAGCCCGTACTGCCGGCTCATCTCGTTGAGCATCTCCGCCCGCCGCGCGCCGTCCGGTTCCGCGAGTGCCGCGGCGAGGCCGTCGCGGAGGTCCGCCACCGGCTCCACGTCGGCCTCGACGGGCGAGGGGCAGAGCATCCCCCACTGTGCGGCGGCGGCGCCCTCGTCCTCCCTCTCGGCGTCCGCTGACTCCCCCTCCCCCGCCGCGTCCCCGGCGTCCGCGCCGTACAGCCGCTTCCGGAGGTCGGCGAGGTAGGCGTCGAGGTCGTACTCGGGCTCGATCGGGACGCCCGCGACGCCCGCAATCCGCCGCAGCTGGCGCGGGTAGTGGAGCCCCTCGGGGATGCCGGGGATGCTCGTGCTGAGCAGTGCGAAGAGCGCGGCCAGGCCGGGCTCCTGCTCGGAGTTCGAATCGGCGGTCACGGACAGCACCCTTCCTCCTGCGCGGTGACGGGTCAAACCGCGTCTGACCCGTCACCCCGAAAGTGGTGACCCGCCCCGCCACCGAGCCCCCGCCGTCGTCCGCCAGCCCCCCCGCGGCGAGCGGCCCCGTCAGAAGGGCGAGCGGCCCCGTCAGAAGGGCGAGCGGCCCCGTCAGAAGACCGCCGTCATCCCGCCCCAGCCCCAGCCGATTGTGGCCTGGCCCTTGAAGCGGGCCGCCGCGTCGTAGCGCGTCATATCGGTGCCGGCTCCCCAGTACATGGTGAGCTGGCCGGCGGAGTCGATGGCGAAGAGGTCCACGTCGCCGTCGCCGTTGAAGTCCCCGGGCGCACCGACCGTCTTCAGGTCCCACCAGCCCCAGCCGACCGTGGTCGGAGCCGCGGTGCGGAACCCCCCGTCGCCGGCCCCGAGGTAGAGCCGCAGGGGGCCCTGGCCGTTGAGGTAGTCGACGCCGAAGACGTCCGGGGCGTGGTCGCCGCTGAAGTCGTCGGCGGAGGTGATGTGGTGCAGGGCCTGCCATCCGAGGCCCACCACGGAGGGCTCGAGCCAGCCCCCGCGCCCGTTGCCCGGGTAGAGCCAGAGGGCGCCGTCGGGGTCGCGGGCGAGGAGGTCGTTGGTGCCGTCCCCGTTGAAGTCCCCCGGGGCGATGATGGCGGTGAAGCCCTGCCACCCCTGGCCGACCTGCACGGCGTTCTTCCATCCGCCGCTGCCGTTGCCCTGGTACAGGTACAGGCGCCCCTGGTCGTCGCGGCCCATCACGTCGGTGAACCCGTCGCCGTCGAAGTCCCCGGGCGCCAGGAGGAGGTTGAAGCCGCCCCAGCCCCAGCCGATGGTCTGCGGGGCGAGCCAGCCGCCGCGCCCGTCTCCGGGGTACAGGAGGAGGTCGCCGGCGGCGTTGCGTGCGAACACGTCCGCCGTGCCGTCGGCGTTGAACCCGGCGCCCCGGCGGGTGGCGGGAACGAGGACGCCCGCGGCCGCCGCGGCGGAGGAGCCGTAGGTGCTCACGGTGACGGTGACCTCGAGGCGGTGGCCGCGGTCCTCGGACGTGACCGTGTAGACGGCACCCGTGCCACCGGGGATCGCGGTGCCGTCGCGCGTCCACGCGTAGGCGTACGTGAGCGGCAGCGGCGGCGTCGTCGCGGGCACTGCGGTGGGGGCAGGCTGGGGGTTCCCGGGGAACTCGGGCCAGAGCTTGGATCCGGCGTCGGGCTGGCCGATCACCGCCATCCGCGGGACGGTGATCCTGGTGGCCAGGGGCCCGACCTGGGCGGAGGCGCCGTGCTCGGTGCCGGTGTCGGTGACCTCGTCGGCGGTGACGCTGAGGAGCCTGCCGGAGTCGTTCTTCGGGTCGCGCCAGTAGCAGCGGTTGTCGAGGTCCGCGATGGACGCCCCGTCGAGGGACCACGTGTAGTGTGCGCGCCCGGCGGTGGTCCAGGGCACCACCGCGCACAGGTACGTGTCCGCGGTCGTGTCGCCGGTGACGGTGATGACGGACGCGGGCGCCGAGGCGCTCGGCGTCGGGGTTGGTGTGGGAGTGGGCGTCGTCGTCGCCGCGGCCGGTCCGGCGGGGAGCACGAGGCTCGCGCCCACCACGGCGGCGAGTACGACGGCGGCCGCCCGCCTGAGCCTCGCGGCTGCGGCTGAGGCGGATGCAGCTGGGCGCGGTACAAGGTTCATGCGAAGCCCCCCACTAGGCAGCCGGCGGAGACTGCTCTCCGACCGGGACGTCCCTGTCGCGCCGACCGTATCCCACCGCGGGCCTCGGAGGGATGGGACTTTGGGCCTGACGTCGCCGCGGCTCCGGGAAACATGTGTCCTCCTGCGGGGTGACGGGTCAAACCCCGGTTGACCCGTCACCCCGCAGGCGGGAACCCCTCCCGGCGGCCGCAGGTCAGAAGTCGGCTGCTCAGAAGACGGCCGTGAACCCGCCCCAGCCCCAACCGATGGTCGCGGCGCCCTTCCAGCCGGACGCACCGTTGCCGAAGTACATGGTGAGCCGGCCCGCGTCGTCGATCCCGAAGACGTCCGGCTTGCCGTCCGAGTCGAAGTCCCCGGCGGTGCCAATACGCTTCATGCCGCTCCAGCCCCAGCCGATGGCTGTCCCGGTGCCCGGGGCGAAACCGCCTTTGCCGTCGCCGGCGTACAGGCGCAGCGCGCCGGACGCGTCACGGGCGAGGACGTCATTGGCGCCGTCGCCGTTCACGTCACCGGGTGCGATGATCTGGTCGAGGCCGCGCCATCCCCACCCCACGGTGCGCGGAGGCAGGAAGCCGACTCCGTCGTCGCCCGGGTAGAGCACCAGGTCACCGGAACGGGTGCGGGCCAGGAGGTCGTTGGTGCCGTCGCCGTTGAAGTCGCCAGCGGGCACGATCGAGTCGAAGATGTCCCAGCCCTGGCCAATCTGGGTGTTCACGCGGCCGTCGCCGTTGAAGTAGGGCATCTCCCAGCCGCCCCGCCCGTTGCCGGCGTACAGGAGAAGCCGGCCGGCGGCGTCGCGCGCAATGACGTCCCCGCTGCCGGAGTTGTCGAAGGAGCCAGGGGCGAGCACGGCGTCGAAGGCGTTCCACCCCGTGCCGATCAGGCGCGGGGCAAGCCACCCGCCCCGGCCGTCGCCGGGGTAGAGCATGAGCTCGCCCGCGGCGGTGCGGGCGAACACGTCGGCGTTCCCGTCGAGGTCGAACCCCTGGGAGCGGTGGACGGCCGGGACCACCCGCTGCGCGGACCTGGTCGTCGCGGCGCTGGGGCCGAAGGAGATGGTGACCTCAACCGACAGCGTGTGCAGCCTGTCCTCGGGAGCCACGGTGTACCGGGCGGTGGTCGCTCCGGGCACAACCACGCCGTCCCGCTTCCAGATGTAGCTGTAGACGGCCTCCCCGCCGGCCGGTGTGACGGTGACGGGTTCCGGGCTGGTGAAATCGGGGTACAGGTCCTTGCCCGCCGCAGGGGTCCCCGCGATGCGGATCTGCGGCGCCGAAACAGGCCGCGGCATGGGGCCGAAGCCTGCGGAGGTGACCACGACCTCGCGGTAGCCCGGGGTCCGCGCGGTGACCTGCACGCTGATCATGGCCCCAGCATCCCGGGAGGGTTCGAACGCATACGTGTTCCCGCTGCGGCTCTCGATCGGCACGCCGTCCCGCAGCCACGTGTAGTTGAACAGCGTGTAGGGCGGCCAGGCGCCCATCTCGGCCTTGAGATAGGGGAAGTGCGGCTCGTACTGGTTGACCAGGGTCGGGGTGGGCGGGGACACGTGGTCGGCGAGGATCCTGTCTGGGTTGTCGACCGAGTAGTCGCCAGGCTCGAGCGCGATCGGGGCCACCTCAGTCACGCCGGGGACGCCGAAGACGTCAGTCTCACCGTTGCGATAGATCCACACGGTGGCCTGCCCGTCACGGAATTCGATGATGACGCTGTGCAGCGTGTAGGCGCCGCTCCAGTGGTGGGCCTGGACGGTGCCGCTGGCCACGGCCTCCAGCGGGCCCGAGCCCGTGGGGGTTCCCGTCCATTCGAGCGAATACCCGGCGTTGCCCTCCTCGTTGGCGTACACGAACCGCACCCTCTGGGCGGGCGCCGAGAGGGTGAAGCGTGTCTGCGCGATCTCGCCGGGCTTGAGGCTTGCTCCCGGGCCGACCACGGACGTGAGTGCCGGGACTGCTGTCCCGTCGGCGGCGGCTGGCCCAACGGCCAGCGCGACGAGGCTCGCTGCAAGCAGCAGTGCCGCGGTGAGCGCTGAGCGCACGACGGCGCTGAGCCGCCTCGCGCGCGATGGCGCGCCGGAGCGCGGGTCGACAGTGACCAAGGAGTCCCCTCCAGCTCAGAAGACGGCCGTGAACCCGCCCCAGCCCCAGCCGACCTTCGAGGCGCCCTTCCAGTAGCCCTCCGCCAGGCTGCGGCCCTTGGCCGTCGCGTTGGTGAGGTACATCGAGAGGCTCCCGCCGGCGTCGACCGCGAACACGTCCGGGTCTCCGTCGCCGGTGAAGTCGCCCACGGTGCCGATTCGCGAGAAGCTCCAGCCGGTGCCGATCGTCTGCGCGCTGACGTTCATGAACCCGCCGGCGCCGTCGCCGCGGAAGAGCCGCAGGCTGCCCTGCTGGTCGCGGGCCACGAGGTCCGTCTTGAAGTCGCCGTCCATGTCCACGGCGGTGAGCTGGTCCAGGCCGTCCCAGCCCCAGCCGACGGTGGCCGGGGCGAGCCAGCCGCCGCGCCCGTCCCCCGGGTACACGACGATGGTGTTCTGCGCGGTGCGGGCGAGGACGTCGTTGAAGCCGTCGCCGGTGAAGTCGCCGGCGCCGACGATGTCCTTCATGCCCTGCCAGCCCGCGCCGACCTGCCGGCTGCCCTTCCAGCCGCCCGCGCCGTTGCCGGCGTAGAGGAAGAGCCGCCCGGCGGCGTCGCGCGCGAGGACGTCGGTGGCGCCGTCGCCGTCGAAGTCGCCGGGGGCGAGGAGCTTGTCGAACCCGCCCCAGCCCCAGCCGACCGCGCGGGCGGGGAGCCAGCCCCCGGCGCCGTTGCCCGGGTAGAGCATGAGCGTGCCGTCGGCGGTGCGGGCGAAGACGTCGGCCCTGCCGTCGGCGTCGAAGCCACTCGTCTGGGCCGCGGCCCTGGCCCGGACGGCGGGCGTCGTGACGGTCTTGCTGGAGAGGCCGCCGTCGTAGGAGAGGGTGAAGTCGACGCTGAGGAGGTGGGCCACGTCGTCGGCGGTCACGGTGTACTGGGGCTGGACCGCCCCGGGGATGGGCGCGCCGTCGCGCTTCCACGCGTAGGTGTAGGTGGGGGTACCGCCGTCGGGGATGACCGAGGGGGGCACCGGCGAGCCGAACTCGGGGCGGATGCTCCCGCCGAGGGCGGCGTTGCCGGCCATGACGACCCGCGGGACCAGGACGGTGCGGGCAGCGGGTCCGTAGGGGGCGCTGGTGAACTGCGCGGGCTGGTAGCCCGGCGCGGTGGCGGAGACGGCGAGGGTGAGGTTCGTGCCCACCTCGGGGAGCCCGAGCCCGTAGTCCGGATTGGTGGCGCCGGGGATCGGCTGGCCGTTGCTGGACCACTGGTAGGTGAGGTCCGTGCCGGCCGGCCACGTGGTGGGGTTCCCGAGGAAGAGCCGCAGCCCGGGGACCCGCTCCTCGTTGATCTGCGGCGTGTACGCGGGGAATTCCAGCGTGTCCGCGGCGTGGGCGGCGGGTGCCAGGAGCACCGCGGCGAGGATGGCAGAGAGCACGACGGCGGCGAGTCGCCGCAGGCGTGCGGGCGCGCCGGAGCGCGGGTCGGCAGTGACCAAGGAGTCCCCCAAGGACGAGAGCGGCGGGGCGGTGCGGTGCCCGGCCGGATCGGATGCGATGAAGGAACTGTATCCCGGATTGGTATTCTGCTTTGGACCGGCGAACGAAGGGGGATCCGTTGCCAGCCGCGCCCACGGAGACAGACGCGAGTACTGACTCCGGCTCTTCTGGAACTGCGCTCCGACGGCGCCGCCGTGCCCCGCGCCCTCCCGCCCGCGGGGGGCTCTTCGCCCTGCAGGTGGTCGGGGAGCTGGTCTGCACGGTCGGGGCGATCATCGTGCTCTTCGTGGTGTGGCAGCTGTGGTGGACGAACGTCGAGGCCGACGCCCGCCAGGGCGCCGTGGTCCGCGAGTTCGTCCAAGACGCGGCCACGCCGGACCCCGCCCCCTCCCCCACCGCCACGGCGGCGCCGAAGCCCGGCGACGGGCCGGCGCCGGTCCCTGAGCAGCCGGGCAATCTGGGCGTGATCGGCGTGATGTACATCCCGCGGTTCGGGGAGGCGTATGCGCGGCCGGTGCTCGAGGGCACGGGCCGGGACGTCCTGGACACGCTCGGGCTGGGCCACTACGGGTCCACCTCGATGCCCGGTGCGCCGGGGAACTTCGCCCTCGCCGGCCACCGCCAGACGCACGGCGCGGTGCTGGACAACATCGATCTGCTGGAGCCCGGTGACAAGATCTACCTGCAGACCAAGGACGCGTACTACACGTACGTGTTCCGCAGCGGCGAAATCGTGCTCCCGGACGCCCTCGACGTCCTGCTGCCCGTGCCGCACAAGCCGGGCGCGAAGCCGACGGAGAGCCTCCTGACCCTGACCACCTGCCACCCGCGCTACGGCTCGACGGAGCGGTTCATCGCCTACTCGACGCTCGACTCCTGGCGCCCGACGTCGGCCGGTCCCCCGCCCGAGATCGCCGCCACCGTGGCCGCCGCCCAGAAAGGCTGACGATGTACGCCTGGATCTTCCGGAACCTCCCCGGCCCGCTGTGGCTGCGCATCCTCACCAGCCTGCTGCTCGTGGCGGCGGCGCTGTTCCTGATGGTGCGGTTCCTGTTCCCGTGGCTCGCTGAGGTGACGCACGCGGGCGAGAACACGGTGGGCATGCTGCTGTTGTGAACGGGCGGGGCCAGCGCGTGCTGGCCCGCCCTGCGTTCAGCGACCTTGAGGGACTCGTACCTGATCGTCGGCCCCGAGATAGGTGCGGAGTCGGTCTTCCCAGCGGTGGGGGATGAAGCCGGTGGCCTCGATCTTGCGCAGGTCCAGCGCAGAGTTCAGCGGCCTGGGAGCGGCGCCGGGCTTGTCGGCGAAGTAGGCGGCGGTGGTGGTGCGCTGGATGTCCCCGGGGTGGCGTCCGAGGACGGCGAACACCTCGGCGGCAACGTCGGCCCAACTGGCCACCTCCCCCGAGCAGCTGAGGTTGTAGGTCCCGTACGGAGCCCGGGTGTCGAGGAGGTAGCGGATGGCCGCCGCGAGGTCCTCGGTGAAGGTGGGCCGGCCAAACTGGTCATCCACCACCGCCGGGTTCACCTCGCGAGCAGCTAGGCGTGCCATGGTGCGCACGAAGTTGTCCCCGTCTCCGATCACCCAGGACGTGCGCACTGTGTAGTGCCTCGGCAAGGCGCCCACCGCGGCGTCCCCCGCCGCCTTGGACTGCCCGTACACCCCCAGTGGCGAGAACGGCTCATCCTCCGCATGCACTGCCACGGTGCCGTCGAAGACGTAGTCGCTGGAGACGTTGACCAGGGTGATCCGGTGCTCGGCCGCGACCCTGGCCAGCTTCGCCACCGCGGCGGCGTTGACCGCCCACGCGTCCCGGCGCCCCTCGGGCGTCTCTGCCTTGTCGACGGCGGTGTAGGCGGCGGCGTTGATGATCGTGGAGTACTGGGACCAGTCCCGCGAGGCGTACGAGTCCGGGTCGGCGAGGTCGAACTCGGAGCGAGAGGCGAAATCGACAGCGGCAGGTGAGTCATCGGCTCCGTACGCATTGCGGAGTGCCTTGCCGAGCTGGCCTCCGGCGCCGAGCACGAGGACCTTCTTCGGCCGCATCGGCTCAACGTCGGCCAACCGCGGGTGGGCGCGGTCCTTCTCCGACAGCTCCGCGTCCTCCAGCGGGATCGGCCACGGGATCGCCACGGTCTCGTCGGCAAGGTTCAAGAACGTGTACTCGCCCTGGGCCTCGGCAGACCAGTGGTCGTTGACCAGGTAGGTGTAGGCCGTGCCGTCCTGGAGGGTCTGGAACGCGTTGCCCACCCCGCGCGGGACGAACACTGCCCGCGACGGGTCCAGCTCGGCAGTGGCCACCGCCCCGAACGTGGGGCCCTGGCGCAGGTCCACCCACGCGCCGAAGATCCGCCCAGTGGCGACCGAGATGTACTTGTCCCACGGCTCGGCGTGGATCCCCCGCGTGGTCCCGGCAGTGGCGTTGAAGGAGACGTTGTTCTGCACCGGGGCGAAGTCCGGCAGCCCCAGCGCGCCCATCTTCTGACGCTGCCAGTTCTCCTTGAACCAGCCCCGGTTGTCGCCGTGGACAGGGAGGTCGTACAGGACGACGCCGGGGATGGTCGTCTCGTGCGCCGTGAGGGGCTTTGAGAACTCGATGCGGGATTCGTCGCCGGACATTGCGGTCACTGGCCCTGCACCTTGTACTTTGCCTCGGTGGCGGCCTTCTGCGGGCGCCACCAGTTCTCGTTGTCCCGGTACCACTGGATCGTGGCCGCAAGGCCAGTCTCGAAGTCCCCGTACTGCGGGCTCCAGCCGAGTTCGGTGCGCAGCTTCGTGGAGTCGATCGCGTAGCGCAGGTCGTGCCCGGCCCGGTCCACGACCAGGTCATACGCGTCCGGTGCCTGGCCCATCTCCTTGAGGATGAGTTCGACGACGTCCTTGTTGTTCTTCTCGCCGTCGGCGCCGATGAGGTAGGTCTCCCCGATGGCACCATTCTCGAGGATGGTCAGGACCGCCGAGGAGTGGTCGTTCGCGTGGATCCAGTCCCGCACGTTCTCGCCCTTGCCGTACAGCTTCGGCCGGACGCCGTCGATCACGTTGGTGATCTGGCGGGGGATGAACTTCTCCACATGCTGGTAGGGGCCGTAGTTGTTCGAGCAGTTGCTGATGGTGGCCTCGAGCCCGAACGAGCGCACCCACGCCCGCACCAGCAGGTCCGATCCGGCCTTGGTCGCCGAGTACGGGCTCGAGGGGTTGTACGGGGTGGACTCGGTGAACCGCGCCGGGTCCTCCAGCGCCAGGTCCCCGTACACCTCGTCGGTGGAGATGTGGTGGAACCGCGTCCCATGCCGGCGCACGGCCTCGATCAGGGTATACGTGCCCACGATATTCGTCTCCAGGAACGGGCGCGGGTCCCGCAGCGAATTGTCGTTGTGGCTCTCCGCCGCGTAATGCACCACCGCGTCCGCCCCCGCCACGAGGGAATCCACCAGGGTCGCATCCGCCACATCCCCCCGCACGAACCGGAACCGGTCCCCCGCCAGCCCCTCCAACGACGCCAGATTCCCCGCGTACGTCAACTTGTCGAGCACACATACTTCGTGCTCTGTGTTGTTAATCACATAATGAACAAAATTGGAGCCGATGAATCCCGCTCCCCCGGTGACGAGTACTCGCATGCCGTGAATGTATCGGTTTTGGGAACAGCGGCGCGAACCGTAAAGATGACTTCCATGAAGGGAATCATCCTGGCAGGGGGCACCGGGTCCAGACTCCACCCCATCACCCTGGGCGTGAGCAAGCAGCTCGTGCCCGTGTACGACAAGCCCATGGTCTACTACCCGCTCTCGACCCTGCTGTTAGCAGGCATCCGGGACGTACTGGTCATCACCACCCCGATGGACGCCCCGTTCTTCGAACGCCTCCTCGGCGACGGCAGCCAGTTCGGCATCTCCATCACCTACGTCCAGCAGCCATCCCCTGACGGCCTGGCCCAGGCCTTCATCCTCGGCGCTGAGCACATCGGCGCCGACACAGTGGCTCTCGTCCTCGGGGACAACATCTTCTACGGCCCCGGCCTGGGCGCACAACTCAGCCGTCACCATCACATCGATGGGGCCTGCATCTTCGGCTACTGGGTGAAGGACCCAAGCGCGTATGGAGTGGTCGAGTTTGACGGCGCGGGTCGCGCGGTCTCCATCGAGGAGAAGCCCGCCCAGCCCAAGAGCAACTACGCCATCCCTGGCCTGTACTTCTACGACAACGACGTCGTCCCCATCGCCAAGGACCTCAAGCCCTCCGCCCGCGGCGAGCTCGAGATCAGCGACGTGAACCGTAAGTACTTGGCCTCCGGGAAACTGCATGTCGAAGTCCTCCCCCGTGGCACCGCATGGCTCGACACCGGGACGATCGACGACCTCAACGACGCCTCCAACTTCATCCGCACCATCGAGAACCGGCAGGGACTCAAGATCGGCGCACCCGAGGAGATCGCCTGGCGCCAGGGCTTCCTCAGCGACGAAGAACTGGGAGCACGCGCAGAAAAATTGCTCAAGAGCGGTTACGGAAAATACCTTCTCGAACTCCTCGATAACCCCCGGTGAAGTGCCGAGGGCCGCGGAAGCACCCTTAGCTGCGATATCCGATTCGGTCTTCGCCTCTAACGTGCCAGCAAAATGATACAATTGCCCCCGACGTAGCGCCATGTGTGAGGGATAGAACTATGAAGTCATCATCGGTCGCCCGGTTTAGCGTCGCAGTCGCTACGATGGCCTTATTGGCGGGGTGCACCTCGCTAGTGAGCAGCGCTCCCGATACCGACGCTAATTCGAATTCAATTTCGACAGCACTTGCTGGCACTCGCCCGACATCGTATGCGCAAACGTACACTGTCGATCCCGCCAATGCAGGAGGCGGTGCCGGAGCCTATGCGACACTAGCCGCGGCTGTTTCAGCCGCGCAGAATGACATCAAGGCCGAAGGTAGTGGGATCCCATCGGACCTCGCTCGCTCCACTCCCGCCCAGCGGCGTCTGATAACAGTTGCTCCCGGCACATACAACGAACAGGTCAAGATGCCAAGTCACGTTGATATCCGTGGCCTAGGGAAAAGCCCGTCGGACACTGTCTTCACTTGGTCAGGGACGACGACTGGTGCGACGTTGGAGACAAGCGGCGCGTCTACGCACGTTTCGAACCTGAAAATCATCGACACATCCTCAGTGGACACTCGCCATCCCATGCGCGACGCCGGCACTGGCGGAGACGCGGATAAATTGCTCAATCGCGCACCTCGAACGGTGGTGATTGAGGATGTCGAGCTCGTCAGCTCGCCAACGTCCGGCGCGAAGGGGGGCGCGATCGATATGAGCCCTGGGCAAGGAACCGTGATGCTGTTCAACCGCGTTACCTTCGATGCGTATGCTCAGCCGCAAGCTATCAGTGCAGTCCTAGGCAAAGGCACGAATACCGACCCGGGCACCACAGTCACATTTGCCGACTGCACGATCATCGCCAACAAGTCAATTCCAGCTGGGGCAAGTGATCGACCAACATCCGAAGCGCATCCGGTTGGCCTCACGGACTTCGGCGGTGGTTCGCAGGACAGGTTCTTCTGGTATGGGGGCACCTTCGACGTTGCGGGTTTCGCCCCACTAGCAGGCGAGATAACGGCTAACTACGAGGCCCTCGCGGGGGGTAAACCGGCGGTTCAATGGTTTGTTGACCCAAAGGTTTCTGTAAAGGACCAGACTAAAGGCGCAGGAGTCCACTCGGTAGAAGAGGCTGAACCGGAAATCCCAAAGAAGGGGGTTTCCCGCGAGGAGGAAAGAGCCTACCTCCCCGACTTTGACAGCAACCCATCCTCTGGCGTCGCGCTCACGCCAAGTGCAAGGCCGACTCAAAAGGGGACCCTCGCTGCCGGCCGAATCTACTACGTGAAAGTGAGGGTCACAGAGGCCATGCGTCCAATCGCGGTGCGCATTGGGGTTGGAAGCGGGCCGGGAAAGGTCGCGGCAGGTTTTTATCTCGACCAGGCAGGGGAGCCAGCATCGGACGGGAATCTGCGCGGTATCGCTAGACCTGTCGAGGCGCGCGAGGGCGAGCAATCCATCCAACTACAAGCCCGCCGTCGTATTTGGCCAGGCCACCGGTACGTATGGATTGCTTTCGCCACATCGAACTCCGCTACCACAGTCGACGTGGTGGCGGACGCCGTAGCTGCGGGCTTCACTGTGAAGTATCAAGATGGATGGGACGGCGTATCCGCATTGGGAGCACCCGGGTCGTTGTCAGATCTGCCAGCCGGGCAGCCTGCGCCCATCCCGGCTCTGGTCCCGTTCGGATCACAATAGTGCGCAAGACAGGCCGCCCTTGACATTGGTCGGGACACGTCCGGCGTTTTCGGGGAGCCTGCCGCCTTCGGATCGCGCCGGTATCACCGGGCGGTGGCCGCGTCTGCGGACGGGTTCCTTATGCTCGCACCAGCCCCAGCACTTCTTGCCTGAGCCTCTCCCGAAATCGCTCCTCTGAGAACTGTTCGGTGTGCTTTCGAATAACGTCTGCATTCCATACTTCAGCGCGGAAGCTCTCTACGGCCTGCCTGATGAGCGCGGCAGTCGGTTCCTCGATGAACTGCCCAGTCACACCCTCTACGATTGTGTCGAGGTATCCACCGGCGCGTAGAGCGATCGTCGGCTTCCCCCAAGCTCCGCCCTCGAGCGGAGTGATGCCGAAGTCCTCATAGCTGGGCGCTATCACGGCTTTGGCGGACGCGTACGCCCACCGCATCTGAGCGTCACTGAGATGCGAAGCCAAGCGGACATTGTCCGGCATGTTCGCACGCAGTTTCTCTGCCATGGGCCCGGCTCCTATCACAAGCAGCTTGTCGTCGAGTCCGCGGAATGCCTCCACGGCCTGGTCGACGTTCTTGTAGGGCAGCAGGCGTGAGACGGTCAGGAAGTGGCCACCGCCGACAATGAAGTCTTCGAGTCCTGGTATGGGCTCGCGAATGCCTTGAATGTCCACGCTGTGTGGGGGGTGGACGACGTCGACTGTCTTGCCGTAGACCCTTCGGATGCGGTCTTGGACGATTGTGGAGTTGGCTACATACTTATCTGCCATTGCGGCTGAACGGCGATCCCAGCGGATCAGAAACGGCTTGAGTGCAGCAAGGGCGAGAGCCTTAGCGCCGCGCTGGCGGCCAGCGCCCAGGTATTGATCGGTCAAGTAGAGCCATCGGGCTGGAGAGTGGCAATAGACGAGCATCTGTCCGTCCGTGTCGAAGCCGTGCGCCCAACCGCTCGAGGATGCCAAGACGATATCTGCTGGAACTTTGAGCGCGCTCGAAGCCGGGGCGAGAAACGGTAATGCAGCCCGGTGGTCTCGCCGGAGCGCTGGGATGCGGTTAAGGGCCGACGTGACAATGTTCGCCTCCCGGAACTCAGGATACGTTCCTTCAGGATCGTAGAGCGTCGTGTAGATCTTCGCCGCGGGGAACGTGCGATGCATCGCCAAGACGACGCGCTCGGCGCCGCCCCGCTGCGTTAGGTAGTCGTGGGCGATCGCAACGACAGGATCAGAGCGGGTCACGGGCAGTCTCCTAGAAGGGTCTGTGCTGGCGAGAACGGCGGTACTGATTCAGGAGTATTCACTTTCAAAAGTCTTCGCTGGCTCGCTCTGGGCGTTGTGCGCCAGCTAGTCCTGCCGACTCGACTCCCAGTGCTATCAGCTTCTCTGCCAGCTTTATGGGAACGAAAGGAGCGATGGTGTCGACCGCCGCCCCGTAAGCCCGAAGGGTGCGCGTCGTCGCGAATCGCGCGCCCGCACCCACGATGAGGCCCCACGCACCGCCGCCGGCCGACGGCTCGGGCAGTGCCTGGGTTCCGTGAATCCCTACGAACGTTTCGCGTGCGCTGCCGGAATGCAGGGCTCGAACCGTTCGAACAGCGGTCGTCGTCGACGCACCATGATGGATCGCCATGAGATCCGGTGCCACGACAACGCGGACTCCCGCTGCATGCAGCCGATAGCCAAAATCAACGTCTTCCCAGCCATAGCGGCGGTACCGGGAATCGTAACCTCCCAGGTTCCGGTGAATGATCTTGGAAACTGAGACGTTGGCTGCCCAGAGTCGCCAGGTTGAATGTTCTGGCAGACGAAGGGCGTCCCGGATGAATCTACGGTCAGCTGCTCTCCCATAGGCGCGCGCGAAAGGAGTGTCCGGGTAGTGGTTCGTCGTCAGGCCCACAACTCCAATCGGGCCAGTCGCATGGCTGTGGTGGGCAATGTGCCCCCTTACGAAGCCGAAACCGGGTTCGAGATCGTCATCGGAACGGATGAGGATTTCCCCACTGGCTAGATCTGCACCAGCGTTGAGCGCCGCCGAGCGTCCGAGATTCTCAGGGAAAACGATCGTACGCAGCGGAAGTCGATCCGACCAGGAATCCAAGAGTCGAGCTGTTCCATCGATATCACCGTCAACGACGACAACCACCTCGAAGTCGTCCGTGTCCTGTAGAGAGAGTGCCCTCAAGAGCACGGGAAGCCGCTTGGCTCCGCCACGCGTCGGAACGACAATACTAGCTGCAGGGTTCACTTCACCGTCACCACCTTTCGTCGAAGCGTCATCAAGCATGTGCGCATGAGTTGGGTCCCCCTTTGCTCACCCAAGTAGTGCAGACCCCAGGCCGCGAGGAGAACCGCGTACGCTCCCGTGAAGTGGTAGACGACCACGGCTAGCAAAGCGATCACACGAAAGCCATCCAGCTCCCTGAAACGCCTCATCAGGCCCCCCTGTAGAAACGTTGGTCGACTGCTGGCCGAAAGGCCGCCCGCGACACAAGCAGGCATCCCAGAAGCAGAAATCCACTGAGTGACAGGAAGACTTCACCGAGCTTGAGGCCGCAAATCAGCAGTGCGACCATCGCTCCCTCAAGCGCAGGGATCCGACGGTATGCATGGCGCGACAATGGGCCGAGACCTAGAACCACAAAGAGGCCGACGACGCCGAAAAGCGCAACCCATCCGCCCTCGACATACAGTCCGAGATACGAATCATGGAAGAACCACGGGTGGCCGTTGATGGTTGTCATGGCTTCCCCCAGGCCGAGCCCATAGGGCGGAGACGTGGCGGCTTTGGCAGCGGCAGCCTCCCCGATCCGCTCGCGCAGCTCATCACTCCCGGCGCGGTCCTTGAAAATCCATGACTGGGAGAAATTTTCCTCGAGGTAGTTCACTAGTAGCATCGCGAGTGCAAGAACCGGAAGCTGGAAGACCCGGGGCATCCGCTTGGTCATCGTCAGCCATCCCACGGCAATTGCGAAGGCAGTCAACGATGTGCGGGAGCCCGTCAGGAATACCGTAACAAACCCATAAACCACCAAAGTTTTCCTCAGGCCGGCCCGTTCGACAAATGGCAGTAGAAGAAGCGGCGTGAGGCAGTAGAACATTCCCGCAACGTTTTTGTCGCCTAAGTATCCCATGAGGACTCCGCCATAGGTGTTTGGGGCAACGCCGAGATAGAAGAGAACGACATTGACTGCACCGCCCGCAAGCACTCCGACAAGTCCGTTGCGTAGGTTTACTCGGCCTGTTGCAATGACCATGGTGAGCGTCACCATGAGGCCCAAACGGGTCGCGCGGCGCACCCAATCGGCTTCGTTGACTATAGATTCGACCGCCAGATAAAAAAGGAGCCCAATCCAGAATGGAAGGTACCATTGCGCCGACGCCAGAGAGGCCCGGGGCCTTCGAAACAGCGTCCAAGCCACGAGTATCAGGACAGCAATGTCAGAACCCGGGACTGGCACCCCTGGGATGACCGCACCCTCAAGGACAAAACATGCGAACAGCAGAAACTCGAGGAACGAGGAGACTCGAATCTCCGCAACGGCCGAGAGCGCGGTCGGTCGGCTCCGGACCAGAGTCTGGGCCATCATGAGACATCCGTCCTTGTCATCGAGTCAGTGCCGGAGAGTTCCCAGCGCCGCATCATGCTGGCCGTCCGTCGCCGTCCTGCTTTCGGTGACCATTCGCGTTCCCACCGTGCGAATCCCTCCTCGGCACTCTCCCGCTTGCGTGGACTCTCGGCTGCACGACGAATCGCGCGCGCCAAGTCCACGGCATCTTCTGGGGTCGTAAGCCAAGCTGAGGCGCCCGTTACCTCGGGCAGGGCTCCGCTCCTACTGGCTACGATAGGGACTCGTGCTGACATGGCTTCTGCTGCTACTAATCCGAAGGGCTCGTTCCAGACGGACGGACATGCAAAAAGGTCCACTCTGCTAAAAAGGTTCCCCGGCTCAACCCAGCCGAGGCGGTCAACATTGGGCGCAATGCGGTCCAGCGCTTGGTCGACGAATCGCGCTGCCTTGTCGCTGACAAATCGCGGTTCGCCCGCGACGACAAGTCGGCAGTCAAAGCCCTCGTCGTTGAGGATCTGCACTGCCTCAGCGAGGACGTGTATCCCCTTGTCCGAGGAAAGCCGGCCTAGGAATCCGATGCGCAGCACATCCTCAGGGGCCGGCCTCACCGCTTTCACCTGCTCGACCCAGTTGCCAAAGACGATGCTTCCGGGCACATGGTGTGACATCCAATGCGACGGGACAAGGGTGTCAAGCGCTCCCTTGCGGGCGAGCGAGGCAAGCCATCGCTGCCCGCCTAGCGGCAGCTGATGCAGATGGACGATGCGGCGGCCCAGACCGGAGAGGGCAAAGGCTGGGACAAGGCCGTTGCACCACAGCAGCATGTTCCGCCGGGAGCGTGCCCAGAGGCGCAGGCGCAACGCGTACTCCCAGCGCGTTCGGCTCGCGATCCCGATAACGTCAAAGCCCCTCTGGCGCGCGGCCAGGACTACCCCGTTCGGCTGGGCCGGTCCTACGATAACGACACTGACGGCGAGCTCGCGAAGTGCCTCGGCAATGTTCAGGAGCATGACTTCGCCCCCGCCGATGTCTCCGTTGTTGCTCAGAAGCGCGACCGTCTGCATCAGGAGGTCCTCTCGTATACGGACACCGTCCGCTCGGCCATGTCCTCTCTTGTCAGCCACGCCGACGGGGGCCGGAACCCTGCCGCGGCCTGAGCCGCAATCGTGGCAGCGACGGCAGCAGTGTCGCTGGCATCCACGAGGCAATGGTCGGGGAGGATCTCCGGATTCCCGCCGACGGGAGTCGCGACGACGCCGAGTCCTGCTGCGATCGCGTCCAGGAGTGTGTAGGAGCAGTTCTCCCATACCGAGAGCTGTACGACGACATCGACCTGGGCCATTGCTGCGCCGGCATCGACGAAACCAGGGAAGGTCACTGCGTCTTCGAGGCCGAGCTCTTTTGCCCGGGCCTGAAGATCCTCCCGGTCCGGCCCCTCTCCGGCGATGGTGAGCGTCGCCTTTGGATGCGTGCGACGCATCTCGGAGAACGCGAGCAGAAGTTCGGGTATGCGCTTCTCAGGGGAGAGCCGTGAGAGCGAGAGGATCCGAGGACCCTCTCCTGACTGAACTGACTGGCCGACCTGAACCGAATGGACCGCGCGTGACCGTACCTCCTGGGCATCCACACCGTTTGGGACCACCACGATGTCCTGGGCGGGACGCCACTTGCGGACCATCGCGCGCTTGGTCGCCTCGGACACGGCGATGACGGCGCGTGCTCGTCTCAGCCTGGCGGTGTGGAGGAGTGCCTTAAGCTGGGACCTCCAGGCCCTGCCGTGGTAGACGGTATCGTCGGCGGCGATGCCGTGCTCAGTGGTCACGTAGCGAGCACCAGTGCCGATCGTAGCGACGGCCGCGACAACATCCGCGTAGGCCAAGTGTGCGTGCACCACGGAAGGCTGCAGCGCCCGAATGTTCGTTCGCAGCGTGCTCACCGAGGCGCGGAAGCCCGCATCGGGACCGAACGCACCGGTCAAGACTGCGGCGCCCATCCCGCGCAGGCGTGTGGCGAGCGGGCCCTCGGGGCACAGGACCACGAGCCTCCAGCCGGGGAGCCCCACCGCCGCCATGTCAAGGACGTGACGGGCTACACCCCCAATGTTGGACACCGGGATGGCCCACAAGGCGATTGGCTGCGGCACGAGAACCTCAGAACCAGGCTTCGAGCCGGTCGAGCGCAGTCCAGAAGCCCTCACCCGAATTGACGTGCCCCTGCCAGATTTCTGGGATGAAGCCGACGCCGGGCGCAAGCCGGTCGAGCTGTTCGGCCAGAGCGGCCCAGTCCACCTCGCCCTCGCCCACCTGGACGCCCTCGCCGTCCACGCCGGTCGCGTCGACCAGATGCAGGTGGATGGTGTGCGGCGCGAGCAGTTCGACTGCCTCCGAGAAGGGGATGCCGAGGTGGTTCGCGGCGAGCTTCGAGTGCGAGATGTCAAGGCACAGCTTGGTACCTGTCGATCCGGCAAAGTCGGCGGTGTCCCTCGGGTCGAGGAAGAGGTTGTGGAACTGCTGGCCGCCCATGAGCCACGGGTACGGCGGGAGGGTCTGAGCGGCGATCCGCACACCCGAGGTGTCCAGCCGCCCCAGGGCGTCCGCGATCCGCGCGTACATGGCGGCCCGCTCGGCGGGCTGCACATGGTGGTCCTTGGTGAACCCGCCCATCGTGACGACCATGATCGGCTCGTCCTCCCGCTTGAACCACTTCGTCAGCGAGCGGGTGATGTCGATGGTCCGCTGGACCTCGGCGATCGAGCGCTCCCACACCTCGGGGTCGGCGGAGGCAAGATCCACGAGGAAGTCGCCGGCGAACAGGTCCGGCAGGTGGGTCGTGAAGCCCATGTCGAGGGGCTCGGTGAAGGCGGTGTCGGGATCGATCTCGAGGTCCTTGTAGGAGAAGTGGAACTCGAGGAAGTCCGGGGTGCAGTCCGCGATGAGCGCGGCGTGGTCGTGGTAGCGCACGGGCAGGCCCCACGGGCGGCGGAAGCGGAAGTCGCGGCCGATGGGCACCACATCGGCGAGGTCGCCGTCGAAGAAGAAGTCGCCTTCCGCGAGGTCACGTCGCAGCGTGCGGCCCAGGAGCTTGGGCAGGGCGTTCGGCTGGAGGCCACGTCCGGGGCTTTTGACGTCCACGTCAGCCTCGCTGATGACGGTACCCCGTGGAATCGAGCGTGCCGCGACCAGGGATTTGGCGAGGTTGACGCGATTCATCATCTCCCCCGTGGAAACCTGCCGCGGTGTGCTCTCGCCGATCGACTCCTCGACCTCGCGGATCCGTACCACCATGGCGGCGAACTCCTCGGGGAGGAGGGACACCTTGTGATCGTTGCCCTCCATCGAGGTATCCACGGTGAAGTGCTTCTCGATGATCTTGGCCCCGCGAGCCACAGCGGCGACGGGCACGTGGTAGCCGCGCTCGTGGCCCGAGTACCCGACCGGGGCTTGGGAGAGCTCCGCGAGCCGTTCCATATAGGCCAGATTGATGTCCTTGAACGGTGCCGGGTAGGTGGACTGGCAGTGCAGCATCGCGAAGGCGGTGCCCTGTCCGCGCAGCACCTCGACCGCCTCCCGGATCTCTTCTTCGCGGGACATTCCGGTGGAGAGGACGAGCGGGACGCCACGGGATCCGGCGTCGCGGATCAGTTCGTGGTTCGTCAGATCGGCGGAGGCGATTTTGAAGCCGGGCACGCCGTACTCGGCGAGCACCTGCACTGATGGCACATCCCACGGGGTGCACATCGCCGTGATCCCGCGCTCGGCCGCGTGGTCGAAGACCGTCACGAGCTTTTCGGCAGGGAGCGAGTACTTGGCCAGGAGGTCGAGGGTGTACTGGGCGCCGAGATCCTCCCCCGCGCTCGAACCGCCGGACTGCCGGTAGAGGGCGTCCAGATCGCGCAGCTGGAACTTCACGGCGTCCGCGCCGGCCTCGGCGGCGAGGTCCACGAGCCGTTTGGCAAGGTCCACGGAGCCGTTGTGGTTGTTGCCGATCTCGGCGATGACGAAGGCGGGGCTGCCCGGGCCGATCTGGTGCCTGCCGATCCGCAGGACGTCCGACCGGTCCACGGCGATAGCCATGAGGTGTCCGCGCGCATCGACGAGGGGCAGGTGGGTGACGTCACGCGCCATGTACGCGCCGAGCTCTCGGGGCGGCGTCGTGTGGCTGACACTGCGGACGCTGCGATTGGCAACGTCGAGGGCAGAGACCGTCAGGCCCGCGGTGGGGTTCTCGACGATCCAGCGGCGGAAGTCGCCATCGGAAAGGGAGCCTTGGAGGATGCCGTGCTCGTCGACACAGAAGACGATCCGCTCCTGGTTCGCCGTGATCTTCTGCAGTGCCGTGAGGACTGGGTCCTCCGAAAAGACGACATATGGCGTAATGTTCCGCTCGACTATCATCGCGCGCGATCTCCCCCCTCCAGCTCCTTCCGGAACCGGCTTAGCTGCTGTTCGGCGATGGAGAGGTCGAGCTCAGTGTCGACGTCGATGCCCTCCCCCTCATCCATCACGAACAGGCCGATCCGACCACCGAGGCGGTTGTCGAACTGTTCGTAGATGTCGGTCCGCGTCAAGTAGAGGGACCCGGTCTCACGGTACCGGTAGTCCTGCTCCCCGAGATCCTGACGGCGCGGCCTGCGACCCACAGTGTACGCGGCGCTCGGGCGCTCCCCGTCCGCGCCCATCGTCCAGAGGAACGGGGTCTGCGGCACAACGCCCACGAGGGAGTCGACCGCTGTCCGCTCGAACTGCTCGACGGCGCGGTCCAAGGTGCCGTGGAAGCGCACGGGCGAGGTGGCCTGCAAGAGCATGACGACCTCGGGCCTGCGGCCCTGGGCGGTGCGGAAGTCGATCGCGTGGCGGACCACGGGCTCGGTCGCCGTGGTGTCCTGGGCGAGCTCGGCAGGACGCAGGAACGGGACGTCGGCGCCGGCCTCGCGGGCGACGTCGGCGATCTCAGGATCATCGGTTGAGACGAGCACGTCGAGTCCGCTGGCACTCAGCGCCTGCTCGATCGTCCAGACCACGAGCGGCTTGCCCGCCACCGGGCGGATGTTCTTCCTTGGCACGCCCTTGGAGCCGCCGCGGACGGGGATGACGCAGAGGATGATCATGATGTCTCTCCAGAAAGTCTGAGGACTGCCGCGAGAATGCTCTCCACTGGTCTGCTTGCGGGCAGTGGGGGGGCTGGCGTGGGACCAACGTCGACGGCCCAGCGACTCATGCGGTACCGCGTCCAGAACTCGGAAAGCCAAGCTGGAGGCGAGGGGTAGTAGACCCAAGCGGGAATCCCTCGTGCAGCGGCTTCGAGGACACCCGTCGAAAAAGCGGCAACAACGGGCGCGGAGATCTCCGACAGCGGTTTCCCGCTCAGGTCGATCGCCATCCCCCGCTTCGACCACAGCGAATGCTGAAGCCTTGACAAGCGATCCGTCTCCGACGGGTGGGGTCGGTATAGGCACCCAGTCTGCCGCCAGAACTGACCCGCGGCACGGCTCATACCCCATCGGGAAAGCTCTGCGCCATGCAGCTGGCCCAGGAACACAGGCTGCCCATCGAGATCAGCTGAGTTGCCTTTGGCGTTGGCGGCGTCCCAGAACAATTGCGAACCGACGACCTCGTACGTGATATCCGTCCGTCCTGATTTCCAGAACTCGGCGTCACTCTCGCTGATGGCGAGCAGGTGCCCATTCGGGGGAAGCGGAGGCGCGAACGGCGTCATGAGGCCATGCTGGACGACCACGTGAGATGTATTCCGCGTCCTCGCCCAGGCTTCGGCTGCCGCACCTGCTGGGAGAAAATGACCAGCTGAAACGACGGTTTTCACAGAATCGGGGATCGCCGCTGCGTCCGAGACCCTCTCGGATGGTGCGCCGACAATCTGGGTCAGCCCTTTGGTGTCATGCACCGAACTCAGCACGGCGAGATCGAGGTCAGCGGCCAAGATTCCATATAGCGAACGAACCGTTGTCACGGATCTCGAATCGAGCGCCAGAAGCACTTTCGGATGAGCACCTCGCACGGAAAGGGAAAGGTGCTCGGGGCGTTTCCTGCTGGCATTGAACAGTGTCTGCCACCGTCGCAGACCTTTACGGCGTTCCTGCCAGGCCTTCCAGTCGTCAAGGTTCTCCGGGTGAATCACGCCCACAATGTCTCCAATGTCCGCATCCGGTGAACAAGCGTATGTTCCGCCAAGGTGCGCTTTCGGCCCCGCTCTCGAATACTGCCAGCCCAAACCGGATCCGCGAGCACGCGGTGACAGATCTCTGCCAGTTCCTCCTCGGTACTGAAGACCAAGGTTTCAGCACCAATCTCGTAGTGCATAGCAACATCCTGCCGATCGCAGATGTGCACCGCCCCAACACCTGGCGCTTCGAACGTGCGCATCGTGAAGCCGTCCTGATCGCCGTGGAGATTTAGGGTCGCCGCCGAAGCTTTCATGAGCCCATAGGACTCCGAGCGGTCCAGCTGCGGGCCACTTGCCACGCCAGGATGGCGGAACTGGCCGCTGCGAATGATATCAAGGGGCCTACGGGACCACCCCCTGCCGAATGCCTTGACGGTCACCCCGGCCGCCACTAGCCGGCGAAGCGTGGCTTCCCTGCCCGGATACCTCGCCCCTACAAAACTGATGCCTTCGTGACTTCGATCGACGACGTCGGCCAGAGCGTCAAATCCAAGGGGAACGTGTGTGACCGTTATTCCTGACGCAGCCAGTGTTCGCACATCGCAGGCACTATAAGTGGCAATGGGTCCGACGACCGAGAGCTGTTCGGCCGAATAGCGCATGCGCCGCAACTCATCGTAGAACCAGGTGACGTGAGGCACACCCGATTCTGACAGCGCCTCCCACCAATCGGAGCCAAACTGGTCCCCTTTCACGACCAACACTGCTTCAGGCCTGATGGACCGGAGGGCCCCGATCGCCCTGACAGTTAGTTCGGCTCTCGCCCATACCGCTTGACCACCCTCCGGTGGGCGGTGCAGGAGCCGCATGCCGACGCGACTCCTCATGTCGACCGGGCGATCATATAAATGAACGCTCACCTCATGTCCTATGGCACCGAGGGCCATAGCCATCGCCCTCGCGTACCCGTGGAATGCAGGGCTGACGAGTAGGACTCGCACAGCTACTCCGTCAATCCTCGAGACGTCAACTCGCTTAGCGCGGTTGACCAAGCAGATACAGCCGCTCCCTGCTTGTCCCAAGAATCCCGAACGAAGTCCGCGATTGCATCTTCGGTGGTCCACATAGGCATCGGCGCACCCGTTCGCAGCACGTGGCGGAGGTCTGCACACGCGTGGTCGATGTCGCCCGCACGCTTGATGTCCACATGCTTGATCTCCGTCTCCACACCGGGTGCGGCATCGATGCAATACCGGGCCACATCGTCGAGAGTCGTCCTCACTCCCGTACCACAATTGAGCACCCGTGGATCCTCCAGAACCCCTGGAAGATTGTCGAGATTCCACATGATGAGCCGCGCGACATCCTCCACATGCACGAAGTCGCGGGTCTGAGTGCCATCTCCATACACGGTGAGATCCGCCCCTTCCTTGAGCATGGCCACGAACGCGGCGAGCACACCGGTGTACGGATTGTGCAGAGCCTGTCCTGGCCCGATCACGTTCTGGGGCCGGAGGACCACTGACGGAACCCGGCCTAGGACGACGCCTCGGAGCGCATTTTCGGCTTCAGATTTGGACTCGCCGTAGACCGACAAGGGCGCATGGGCGTCTTCCTCGTGCGATGGCCTGAGTGTGCCGTCTGGGCCCGTGTCAAAGATCCCAGGCAACGAGGGTCTCGGAAAATCAAGCCGTCGCCCTTCGCCATATACCGCCCGTGAACTCAGGAAGACGATCGGCGCACCCCAGCTCACAGCAGTCTCGGCCGCCAGCTTCGTTCCCCTGACATTGACGCGACGATAACGGTCCTGTTCGTACATTGACTGTGCTGTACCGGTCTCTGCGGCTAAGTGGACAATCGCGTCGTGCACCGGGAGGTCGTCCCAACTTCCGGATTCGGCCACATCCGCTTCAATGAGGCCCCCGGGGAAGGCTGCACGGTCACCGTCAACGTCTTGGTGAACTTGCGGCAGCATCGTATCCATGGCGGTTACTGCGTGGCCACTCGCCGCAAGAAGCCTCGCAAGGTGCCTTCCGATAAAACCGGCGCCGCCCGTAATGAGAATCTTCACAGCCGCCCCTTCATTTCTGTGCGAATCGCAGCGGTTCGTCCATTGTGAAGGGGCCGCGCAGGAACTCCACCCACTACCGTCCCCGACGGGACATCGCGAGTCACGACCGCTCCCGCGCCGACGATCGCACCATCCCCAATGCTTACGCCCCCTAGGACTGTGGCGTTCTGTCCAATGAAGCAATCCCGTCCGATGACTATTGCGCCTGAGCCCACCGCAGATTTTGCATTGTCCATCACATGCCCGCCCGAGCTGATGAGTACGCCATCGGCAAACATGCAACCGTCCCCGACGGTGATGTCATCTACCGCGTGAAGATGCACTCTATGGCCAAGGTATACGTTGTCGCCGACCGACAGACGCGCATGTGGCTCAGCTTCAAGCCAACAGCCCTCATAGATGGCCGTGTTCGAGCCGACGCTAATTCTTTCTGTCCCGCGCAGCCTCTGCGGTGACACTATGACGGAACCATGGCCGAATGATCGGAAGGCATGACGCCAAACCAGTCCCGTTGCCAACTGCCCCAAGCGCCACCTCAACGACGGAGGCGCCTCTGTGATCATTCGCGCGATGTTCATCTGCTGCCTTCCCGAAGGTATGCCAGTTCTTGCCGTAGCGTTGCCAAAGCATCGATATCGCGGCCAGCGAGCTGGCGCAGCACGTTGACGCCGAAGTTCAGGGCAGAGGCGGCCGCCAAAGAAGCTCTGAGCTCCGCTGCTCCTCCCCACTTCCGGGCATAGCGCAAGCGCGAATCGACGACCCACTGGCGCCGACGCTGAGGATCCGAGGATCCACCGCCCTCATGCTGAACCGAGACTCCGCCAACAAAGACGCTGGGAATCCCCAGTCTGCGCAGCCGGCGTTGGAGGTCCACCTCTTCGGCGTTCATGAAGAATCCTTCATCGAACCCGCCCAGTGCTCGAACCTCTTCCGTTGGAAGAAGCATTACGGCGCCCACGACCCAGTCCACACAGACAGTGACACCATCGACACAACGCGTGTCATGGCCCACGGCTTCATGAAGGGTACGCAGGTCGCGATAACGGGCGAGGGGGGTGAGCCATTCTATGAACTGATGCTTCACGGCCGGGAAATGCCGGCCAACCCACTGTGGGCTGCCGTCAGGGCTGTGCACCTGAGGGCTCACCACGGCAGGCATCCAAGGCTCCGCGGCAGCGAGAAGATCGTCAACGAATGTTCGCCCCACCTCAACGTCGCTGTTGAGTACGAGTGCGTATTTCGTATTGACCAGCGCCAAGCCAGAGTTTACAGCGGACCCGAAGCCACCGTTCGTCCTACGCTCAACAAGTTGCACTCCCTCCGTCTCGGGGAATCGAATGGGCGACGCATCGTCACAAACGATGACCTCAGCCAATGCATCACCAGCCTGGTTCTGCAGGCTGCGCACAAGGGACATTGTCGGTTCGATATCACCGTAATGCGGAATTATCGCCGTCACGCACGACTGACCCAACCCAAAGCCCCCAAACAATAAGCCGAAGCCGCGGATGCCACATCCGCGAAACCCGAAACGATCGACAGCGGACAGGAATCCCTGCTGCCCGGGATGGTGACCTAACGACACAGGCCCCAAAGTCACCTATACCACACCAACTTTGACACTTTGCCTACACCAAGCGCTTCACGGTACGGATGACCTGCAGCACCTCGCGCCTCACCACAGGCACGAGCATGGCGACACCCGGAAAGGCCATGACTCCCGCTGCAATAGCGGTCAACGAAGGCCAAGGGGCCCAGTCGCTGGTCCGAAGGCCCGCAATGAAGCCCAGTCCCGCGGCCGGCGCCCAGATCAGAATCGCTCTGACTCCCTGCTCGATCAGCGTACGGGTCTCAACTCCCGACACCCTGCGAACAATGAGCAACGATACAACCCACATAACGCAATGGCTCACGAAGAAGCCGATTGCAACGCCATGCGGGCCCAGGAACCCCATGGCCGCCATGACAGCGATCCGAATGCACGTCGCCCACGCTGTAAAGCGGGCCAAGCTTCCCGCGATCCCCATCGCTGAGAAGATCCAATTGGCGCCACCCGCCAAAGTTGACATGGCTTCTCCCGCAATTAGCAACTGCAGGTATGGAACAGCGGCGGTCCACCGTTCTCCCAGAACGAGGGGCACCATGACCGGGGCAGCCGCCACGGCGAAGGCAGCTAGTGCGAGGACCGGATATACGACGACGACATTTGCGGAATTGACATATCGAACCAGGATCTCTTTCTCCGACTGAACCTTCGACAGCGCGGCGACGCCCACTTGGTCCAGGGGGCCGCGGAACTGATTCAATGGGACTCTGGCCAGTTGAACGGCGCGATTATAGAGTCCAGTCGTCGAGGGCGAATGCAGGATGCCCATTATAACGGTATCAGCATTATTTCCAACGTAATGAAAAAGCTGCGAAATAAAATAGCCTCCACCGATCCGCCAGAACTGCCCCATAGGCACCCCTCGGTCATACCGCTTTGGAATCCAACCGGCGAGCACCGAAATACCGATCAAAGAAAACACGCCCCCTGCAAGCTGCTGCAGGACGAGGGCTTGGGCGCCCCATCCAGAAAGAGCCGCAGCTACGCCTGCTGCGAGCCCAAGGAACCCGCAAGAAATGTCAACCGCCGTTAGCGCCCCGACCCGGAGCTGTCGCGCAAAACTAGCTCGGTACTGCGTTGTAAGCGATGCCAAGAAGATAGTAGGCGCCAGCCCAAGCGTTACCCCCAATACGTCTGGGTTCCTGTAGAGCACTGCCAGGATAGGCGCAATGAGAAAGCCGGCCATAGTCAAGGCCAAGCCGATTCCAGCATTCATCCAGAAAAGATTAGAACGCTGAGCAGGCGAGACCCGCAAGGCCTGAACGGCCGCGGTCGCCAACCCGGCATCCTTAACAATATGCCCTATTCCTATGATCGCCCATGACATTGCAAACACGCCGAAATCGACATCCGTGAGAACGCGCGCGAGCAAGATCAGGTTGAGCGCCTGAAGCGTGAAACGGACTACTTGTCCTCCCACCATGTGGGCCGCACCCCTGGCTGCCCTCGATGACAGCGGCCGCTGAAGGTGCTCAGCTTCGGAGTCAACTTCTGGAATGTCGCTCACGATCCTCCCCCAACGACCGGCTCCCCAAGCCCATAGCAATTCACCACGCCGACGACCAGCCTATACCTCGTCGACGCCGCTGAAATCTTGACCATGCCCGACGAAGTTTGGGGCCACGGCCACAAGACCAGCATGAGCATACTCGCGCTCGCGGCCCTGACTCGACCCTGACCTAGCGAGCGTCTCGGGCGTGCTCCCTCCCGGACGAGGATCCTGCCAACGTGAACTCGGGCAGCTTTCTCGCCAAACACCACTGCACAGCAGGACCAGACCAGGTCCACTACGGAGGGAAAGTGACGAACTTCACAAATGAAATGGCCGCTTTGGCTGCAGGCGTGCCCGTACGAAGGCGCTAGTCTGACGCCAGAAGCCGGATGGGCCGCTCGTCCGCACTTTCCCCCTGTGCTGGCCGAGCCCTCCGCGCGTTTGGGATTGATCCGCTCATTTTGGCTCAGTGGCAGAAAATTGGTGCGGCCATCGGCGGCGCCTGTCACTGCTAGCAATCAACCATTTCTGAAGGATGCGCGGCCTTTATGAATACCATACCGGTGAATGTGACGCTGCGGGAGCGACTAAGAGAACGCAACAACAGTTTGAATATCCTTCGGCTGATGCTTGCATCTCTGGTTATTGTCGGCCACGCTTGGCCGCTCACTGGCAGCAATACCGAACCGCGGTTGGAGTTTATCAGCCATGTCGCCGTTGACGCCTTTTTTGTGATAAGCGGCTATCTCGTTTCAGCAAGTCGAGTCAGCGCCAATTTGCTAGTCTACACTTGGCGGCGAATTCTCCGGATCTTCCCTGGACTAGTCGTCTGTCTCACTATTACTGCCGGAGTCGCGGCACCTCTCGCCGCTTGGGTCGCTGGAACTTCTCTCTCTTGGCCCAGTGCCCTCAATTACGTGGCGAAAGGATCGCTCCTGCTCAACCGCCAGTGGGGAATCGACGGAACTCTCACGGCGGTGCCTTACCCCAACGCTTGGAACGGCTCCCTGTGGACACTCCAGTTCGAATTCTTAGCCTATGTTATGCTTGCTGCGTTGCTTACCCTTCCCTGGGTCCGCAGGCACTCCACCTTCGCTATTCCGGCGCTAAGCATTGTCGCGATCATCTCGTGGGCAATGGCGCCCGGCCTCCTCAACATACACACAAATTTCTATCTCAGTGCTCTCCGTCTCGGGAGTTACTTCCTGACCGGTGTGGCGTTCTTCTTCCTCTCGCCACATATCCGCATCCGCCCCGTCGTGAGCGCCGCCTCTGCCTTGATCCTCATTGGGCTTTCATTTCTGGGCATTGCAGGTAATATCGGGCAGATTCCACTGGCGTATCTCCTGCTACAGATTGGCTCACTGAGCACGTCGAGCCCATTCACCAAGACCGACGTCTCGTACGGCGTCTACATCTATGCGTGGCCGATACAACAGCTGCTTGCGCTTTGCGGGTCGGCTTCGTGGGGCGTCATCGTCAATTCACTTTTGACTCTAGTCCTCACACTTCCTATTGCTTGGTTGTCGTGGACATTCGTTGAGAAGCCGATGCTTCGATTCAAGGAGGTTATGGGCGCAAGGAAAAAGTCTGGAGGGGTCGAGCTTGTGACCACCGCTCCGCAGTCCACCTTGGCTTCGGGGGCAGAGCCGCGAGCGTGATCTTATCGGTGTTCTTCGTTCGGTACTATGACGGGTATTGAGTTCCCGCCGGCCGCTGTCCTCTTGAGCGTGGCCGTGCCGTTGGAACGTCTTCGCTTTCTTTGGGGGGGTAATGAGCGCAGAGTGCCTTCAGATCGGGAGGCCGGAATCAGTGGTGCGCCCGGAGATGCGGCAGGGCTTCCCTGTCGCAGGGGGCGAGAGCGCACCCAGGGCGGTGAGGATATCACGCCTTCGAAACCGCATCCTGTTCAAAGGGGTCCGCTGAATGCGGGTCCTCGTGACCGGCGGAGCCGGATACCTCGGCACACATACGTGCGTTGCGCTGATGTCCGCGGGACACACGGTCGTCGCCTTCGACAACCTATCGAACTCGTCGAGGGAAGGCCTCCGGCGCGCATCGCAACTCGTCGGCCAGCACGTTCCCCTGATTGAGGGAGACCTCCTCGACCCTGCCGCTCTCGAGGAGGCCATCCACGCCACCCAACCGGACGCCGTCGTGCACTTCGCTGGGCTCAAGGCGGTAGGTGAATCCAGCGCGCGGCCACTCCGCTATTTTGACACCAACGTTTCCGGCACCCTCAACCTCCTCGGAGCCATGGACGCCCTGAGCGTCCGCCGTATCATCTTCTCCTCTTCCGCGACGGTATACGGCGCCACCGAGGCGGTACCGGCTCGTGAGGATCATGCCCTCTTGGCGACCAATCCGTATGGACGTACCAAGATCATGGTCGAGGAGATTCTGCAGGACCTGGCGGCGGCTGACCGGCGGTGGAGCATTGGGATCCTGCGTTACTTCAACCCGGTCGGAGCGCATCCCTCCGGCAAAGTCGGCGAGGACCCTCGCGGCGTGCCGAGCAACCTTGTCCCATTCGTCGGACAGGTGGCCGTGGGCCGCCAAAAGATGGTCAGCGTCTACGGCGACGACTACCCCACCATCGACGGCACCGGCGTGCGGGACTACATCCACGTCATGGACCTAGCAGAAGGACACGTGGCAGCGCTCGCACGGGTAGCGGCCACCAGTGGGGTGAACGTCTGGAACTTGGGCACTGGACGCGGACACTCGGTGCTCGAGGTCATCAACACCTACGCTGATATCTCCAGACAACCCGTTCCTTATCGGATTGTGGGGCGCCGTCCGGGAGATGCCGCCGTAAGCTACGCAGACCCATCCAAAGCCGAACGCGAACTGGGATGGACGGCTTCGCGGGAGATCGCGGAGATGATCGAAGACCACTGGCGTTGGCAGTCGACTAACCCGGACGGCTACGGGGATTGAACTCCATGCTTTCGAACGCAAGAGGGGGCAACGTGATCGCCGACAGAAGTCGGTCGATCTGTTGTGCGGCCTGGGCCACGAAAGCGCTGTCAGCCAGTTCTGTTGTCCGCGCAGGTCATACAAATGTGGACGTCGGCCGTGCTGAAGCGCTGCCTAGCAGCCAAAGCCCAAAATCGACGTCTTCTGATGGGGGAATCATGACAACTGAATTGATCGAGAAGCGTGCTGTCCGATGAGCCTTCCGCAGACTCTCCACTCAGCGGCCCAGCGCCGGGCTTCTGAAGCCTCGAAGCACCGACGCCGGCTCCAGCTGACTGATCTGGGGTGCGTCATCTGGTCCGCCACAGGCGCCCAATTGGTGCGCTTCGGCACGGTCAACGACTCACTCGTCGGCAGCTCGCACGAATGGCATGCGCCCTACTGGCTCGTGACGATCGTCCTGGCTGCCCTCTGGTGGGTGGTCCTCGGCGCCTGGGGCACAAGGGAGACAAGCATTCTGGGCTACGGGCCCGAGGAGTACAAGCGCGTCGTCACGGCGTCCCTGTGGCTCTTCGGCGCCATCGCCATCGTCTCCTACGTCTTCCAGCTCGACACCGCGCGCGGGTATGTCGCCGTCGCGTTGCCGCTGGGCATCGTGACTTTGCTCGGAGCCCGGTGGGTCATGCGTGCTGTCTTGGTGTCGGCTCGCAGCAACGGCAAGCACCTGCGGCGGGTGCTCGTCGTCGGCTCCCCCGCGGCTGCCGCCCACACCGGGCGTCAGCTCAGCGAGCACCTCGAGGCCGGCTACCTCCCGATCGCCGCCTACCTGCCCGGCTACCCTGGTGCCGAGCTGCGGACGCCGGTGCGCGAGCTGCCCGTCCTGGGGTACGCCGAAGACCTCGACAGCATCGTGAGCATCGTCGAGCGGACGGGTGTCGACGCCGTCGCCATCTCGGGCGCGGCCCTCCCCCCGCAGGTCCTCCGGCAGCTCGGATGGCAGCTCGCCGCCCGCGACGTCGGAATGATCGTGGCCCCCGCGCTCACCGACATCGCCGGGCCCCGCATCCGGACCCAGCCCGTAGCGGGCCTGCCGCTCATCCACGTGACAACCCCGAAGCTCACGGGCGGCAAACGGGTCCTCAAGCGGAGCGTGGACATCGTCGCGAGCCTCGCCATCTTGGCAGTGCTGAGCATCCCCATGCTCCTCGTGGCCCTCGCCATCTTCATCGACGACCCTGGGCCCGTCATCTTCCGCCAGACCCGCATTGGCCGGGCCGGCAAGCCGTTCCAGATGCTCAAATTCCGCTCCATGGTCGTCGACGCCGAGGCACGCCTCAAGGAACTCCAGCGCGACAACGAGGGCGCTGGGCTGCTGTTCAAGATGAAGCACGATCCCCGCATCACGCGGCTCGGCCGCTTTCTGCGCCGCTACTCCGTCGACGAGCTCCCCCAGCTGATCAACGTGCTCCGGGGCGAGATGAGCCTCGTCGGACCCCGTCCGCCGCTTCCCTCCGAGGTGGCCGGCTACGACGACTTCGCCCACCGCCGGCTCCTCGTCAAGCCCGGCGTCACGGGCCTCTGGCAGGTCTCCGGGCGCAGCGACCTCTCCTGGGAGGACTCCATCAGGCTCGACCTCTACTACGTGGAGAACTGGTCGCTTACTCAGGACTTCATGATCGTGCTGCGGACCCTCCGAGCCGTGGTCGGGAAGAGCGGGGCATACTGAGCCGGGACTTCCGGCCCTGCTCAGCCGGCCGCCCGCTCAGCTGCCCGCCGCCGTCCGCACCCCCGTCTCGATCGCTCCGCTTCGAGCGCGCGTTCCCTCGAGGAACAGGACGGACCGCGCCGCCGTGCGCACGCCGGAGTAATTGGATCGGCGCCGCTGCCGGCCCTGCTACCGGTTCAGGTTCAGCAGGATGAACGCGGCCACGGCCAGCGCGGCGGCCACCACCAGGACGCCCGAGACGGCGTTGATCCTGTGCTCGTTGCGCAGCGCCCATTCACGGCGCCGGTAGCTCATCTTCCGACTCATTCTTGGCCCCCATCGTCTTGACCGGCGCGGCAACGGAAACCGCGGCAGCTGCTGCTGCAGCACCAGACTGGCAGGGCGCTGGCACGAATTCAAAACAGGCGCAAGTCAATGACGAAATGCTACCGAAAGGGGCGCTCGCGAAGGGGTATATCATTCGTTTTGGGGATTCCAGCGCGCGCCGCTGGACCTGGACGAATTTCTTCGCCGGCTTGGCCGGCATCTTGATGGGGGACACATCATGAAGTGGCGTTATGCCCTGCCTTTTTCCGTCTGCGCTGCGCTCGTCGCGGCCGCGATCCTCGGATCGGGGGAGGTGCCAGAGGCCACCGCCGTCGTGCTCTGGGCGGGCGCAGGAACGTTCGGCTTCGTCTACGGCGTCGTCGTCGCCCTGACCTCCCGGCGGGGTGCGCCGCGCACCCGGGGCCCGCTCGCCGCGGCCCCGACGAAGCCGCTCCCCGCGCCAGCAGCCGCAGCCGCGCCCGCGCCGGAGCTGCAGCCGGCCACCTGACCTGAGGACCGCCAGCGAGCGGGCCGAGCAGCCGCGACTGCGGAGCAGTAGCGTGGAGGCATGAAGGGCACAGCAGCCATTGTCGGTGCCGGCATCGCAGGCCTCGCCGCCGCCCGCTCGCTCACCGAGGGCGGCTGGGACGTGCAGGTCCTCGAGCGCAGCAGCACCCTCTCCACCTCAGGGACGCTCATCGGGGTATGGCCCACGGCCTACACGGCGCTGGAACGACTCGGCGTCGCGGACCGCCTGCAATCCATCGACATCACCTCCGGCACCCTCCTCCGCCCGGACGGCCGGGTCCTGGCCAGCCTCACGCTGCCGCAGAAGTCCCACGCGGTGAGTCGTATCAGCATCAACGAGGGCCTCTACGCGGGCCTGCCGGAGGGCACCGTCCGCTTCGGGGCCGCCGTGCGCTCGCCCGCGGACCTGCCCCAGGCGGACGTGGTCATCGCGGCCGACGGCGTCCACTCCTCCGTGCGCGCCGCCGCCTTCCCCGACGCGCGCCTCAGGGACGGCGGGACGGTCGCCTTCCGCGGCGTCGCGCCCGTGGCAAGCACCGGGCCCACCGAGACGTGGGGCCGCAACCTCATCTTCGGCCGAGCGCCCTTCCCCGGCGGCGGCTCCAACTGGTACGCCGGCGTCCGCGCCGACCTCGCCGGCACCCGCGACGACGATCCCCTCGCCGTCCTCCAGGCCCTCTACAGGGACTGGCACCCGGCCGTCCACGAGGTCCTCGACTCCCTCACGCCCCAGGACATCGACCGCCGCCGCATCGAGGACCTGGCCCCGCTGAAGAGCTACGTCTCCGGGAACATCGTCCTCGTCGGCGACGCCGCCCACGCCATGTCCCCGCACCTGGGCCGCGGCGGGTGCGAGTCGCTCGTCGACGGACTGGCCCTCGGCGAGGCCCTCCTGGCCGCGCCCAGCGTCGCGGAAGGCCTCGCGCGGTACGACGCCGAGCGGCGTCGTCCGAGCCAGAAGTCCGTCCTGGGCTCCCGCATCATGGCGCGCCTCACCAACCTCCAGTCCCACCCGTGGGCCCGCGACACGCTCGTCGCAGCGGTCGGCGCGCTGCTCGCACGACGCCGCCCCGCGCCGTCGTCCGCCGGCTCGCCCGGGCGGGCCGCGCCGTGAGCCGGGCCGGACGGCACTTCGCGTAGCGCGCCGGGCTGCACCATGATGGGGGGATGACCGACGACGAGCTACCCAAGGTCTTCCAGATCTCCCTGCCAGAGGAAAACATCGAGGGCCGGTTCGCCGACTTCGCGAATCTATGGCACACGCCGAACGTGTTCGTGCTCGACTTCGTCGCCCTGACGCAGCCCCCGACCCCCGGCGAGGGGCCCGAGGGGACCCCGTCCGAGCTGATTCCCGGCCGGGTCGTGAGCCGCATCCGCATCCCCCCGGAGCAGGTCTTCGAGCTCGCCGCCGCCCTCACCCGCCAGCTGGGGCTGTGGGAGCAGGAGACCGGGCGGAAGCCGCCGGCGCGGCCGCTGTTCGACTCCCAGGGCCGTGAGATCCGCATCGACGACGAGGGCGTGGACGGCGAGCCGTGAGCCGTCGCACGCGGTGGGCGTCCGCGCTCGTGGGAACGGTCGCCGTCGTGCTGGCGGCGGCCGCCGTCACCGCGCCCCGCTGGGCAGGCGCCGGCCTCGACCCGCGACAGCTGTTCGGTGTCCCCGCGCCGGCGGGGACCGAGACGGTGAGCGTGCTCGGTGACTCGCACTCGGGGTGGCCGGGCTCGTGGTTCCGGCAGTCCGTGGGCGACGGCGGTGTCCCCGGCGCCCAGCTCGGCACCCTCGCCTCCTACCCCGGCTGGACCTCCGTGGCGCTCCTGACCCGCGTGCCTGAGGCCACCCGGCGCGGCGGGACCGTCCTGGTGCAGGCCGGGACCAACGACATGCTGCTCGCCGGCTCCTCCCCCGCCCGGGCCGCGGACGACGTCGAGCGGCTGGTGGGCGCGGTCGGCGAGCGCAGCGTGCGCCCCATCCTCGTCTCGGTGCCGCCCTCGGCGACGCAGGGGCCGCAGGTGCTTCAGCTGAACGCGCGCCTGCACGGCTGGGCTGACGAGCGCGGGATCGGGTGGCTGGACGTTACCTCCCCCGTCATGGCACCGGACGGGACCTGGCGCGCGGGCCTGAGCGACGACGGCATCCATGCGAACGCCTCGGGCGGGTCGCTGATGGCCGAGGCCGTGGTGGCGGAGCTGCCGGCGCTGCTGCGCGGGTGAGGCCATCCGGCGACCCGCAGTGCTTTACCTTCCAGTAACCCTGACTTTGACCGTTAGTCAGGACAAGCCTGTTTAGTTTCGGTGGGGGTCGGCGCCGTCACGCGGCGCGCCGACGCGCTCTGCCCGGTTGAGGTGGGGCGCGGTGACGACCTATCGAAACCAGACGAAGGGCCCGGGCGGCCGCTCCTGTACGCGCACACTGTGCCTGCAGGAACCGGCAGAACGCGCGCCTCCGGCGTGCCCTTCGTCCACGCTCTTGGGAGAGATCCATGAAGATCACTACTGTGCTGCGCTCTGCTGCCGCAGTCACCGCGCTGGCGTTTGCCGTCACCGGGTGCGCTCAGAGCAGCACGGCCGCGAAGAACAATGCGGCCGGTGATGCGGGCTCGAAGACCGTCCGGGTCTTCATCAGCGGCGACACCAACATCCAGAACCTGTGGGAGAAGGAGCTGGCCCCCGCCTTCGAGAAGGCGAACCCCGGCTACAAGGTCCAGGTCCAGATCGACCTCCACGGTGAGCATGACGCGCAGACGCTCGCCAAGCTCACGAGCTCGGTCGAGCAGAAGAAGGACGCGGACTTCGACCTGGTCGACGGCGGGTTCGTCGCCAAGGCCTCCGGAGCGGGCCTGCTCGAGCCGATGGACACCGGCAAGGTCGCCGCGCTGGGCGACGTCCCCGCGGACGTGGTGAAGGCCGGGGGCACCGGCGGCATCCCGTATCGCGGCTCGTCCGTGCTGCTCGCGTACGACACGAAATCCGTCCCGACACCGCCCAAGACCCTGGATGACCTGCTGGCCTGGATCAAGGCGAACCCCGGCAAGTTCACCTACAACTCGCCGAAGTCCGGCGGATCCGGCGCGTCGTTCGCCGCCACCGTGCTCGACAAGTACATCCCGGCCGACGCGCGCCAGAAGATGACGGTCGGCTACGAGAAGGACCTCGAGTCCACGTGGGACCAGGGCTTCGACACGCTGCGGAGCCTGAACCCGTACGTGTACCAGAAGGGCGTCTACCCCAACGGGAACAAGCAGACCCTGGAACTGCTGGCCAGCGGCCAGATCTCCATGGCCCCGGTCTGGTCGGACCAGTTCATCACCGGGTCCGCGAACGGCTCCATTCCCGCGACGGTCAAGGCCGCCCAGATCTCGGACCCCTCCTTCACCGGCGGAGCCGCCTACCTCGGGATTCCGGCGAACACCCCGAACAAGGACGCCGCCCTCAAGCTCGCCAATTTCGTCCTCGAACCGGAGCAGCAGGCGGAGATCGTCAAGGAGATCTCCGGCTACCCGGCGATCTCCCTCGACAAGCTTCCCGCTGACGTCCGGGAGAAGTTCCAGAACGCGGACACGAACAACCTCCGCAAGGGCTACTTCGACCAGATGTCCAAGGACATGAACAACCTCTGGGACCAGAAGGTCCCCGGCCAGTGACAGCCGAATCCACCAAGGTCCGCGAGCAGCCGCCCGCTCCCGCCCGTCCCCTCCGCCCGACCGCGCGGCGGGCGGGGGCGGGCCGGGCCGCCGGCTTCGCGATGGCCCTGCCGCCCATCGTCCTGATAGCGCTCTTCATCGGTTTCCCGATCGTCCTGGCGTTCGCCTTCAGCCTCGGCTTCACCGGCGGCCTCAACCGCACCATCTCGGTGATCGGCCAGAACGTGCACGAGGCCGACGGCGGCGCCCCCACCCTCGGCGCCTACACCGACATGTTCACGAGCCCGCGGTTCCTCGGCGACCTCGCCGTGACCGTCGTCGTCACCCTCGTGAGCACCACGGTGGTGGTGCTGCTCGCCGCCGGGATCGGCCTCTACCTGAAGTTCAGGGGCGGCATGATCGGCAAGGTGCTCTCCGCGCTGGCCGTCGTGCCGCTGTTCATCCCCGTGGTGATCGCCTCGTGGGCCATCCTCGGCTTCTACTCGGCGGATGGCTTCCTGCGCAGCGCCGCGGCCCAGCTCGGGCTGGACTTCCCGGTGTGGTCCTTCACCATGGTCACGGTGGTCATCGGGTCGGTGTGGACCTCGCTTCCCTTCGCGACCCTGCTCGTCACCTCCGGGCTCCAGGCCGTGCCCCAGGCGATGATCGACGCCGCGCGCGACGCCGGTGCCTCCTTCTGGAGGGTCGTCACCGCCGTCGTGGTCCCCATGGCAGGGGTCCCGATCATCATTGCCACGACGTTCACGGCCATCGGCATCCTCGGCTCGTTCACCGTCCCGTACTTCACGGGCCCGAACTCGCCGAACATGCTCGGGGTGGACATGTCGAACTACTTCTCGGCGTTCAACCAGCCCCAGCAGGCCGTCGTCATGGCGTTCGTCGTGTTCGCGATCGCCTCGGGCATCGCCGCCGTCTACGTCTGGGCCAACTTCCGCTCGGCCAAGGAAAGCGGGGCCGTCTGATGCAGAGCTCCTCGGCACGCCGTGCCCTCACCGGAACCCTCGCGGTCCTCTTCGCCCTGGCCTTGGCCGTGTTCATCATCGGCCCGCTCGCATGGCTGGCTGTGCGCGCGTTCGCCACCAACTGGACCTACCCGAACCTGCTGCCGGACGGGTGGACCCTGAAGTGGTGGGGCCTGGTGTTCAACGACAGCGCCCTCGGCGTCGCGGTGCAGAACTCGCTGTTCTTCGCCCCGATCACCGTCCTGGCCTCCGCGGTGATCTGCCTCCCGGCCGCCTACGCGTTCGCACGCTTCGAGTTCCCCGGGCGGCGGTTCTTCCTCATCGGGCTCTTCGCGGCCAACGCCTTCCCCAAGATGGGCCTGTTCGTCTCCCTCGCGGCGCTCTTCTACACGCTGAACCTCATGAACTCGATCCTGGGCATCCTGATCGTGCACCTCCTCGGCACCGTCGTGTTCATGACGTGGATCCCGTCGGCCGCGTTCGCAGCCGTGCCCCGCAGCCTGGAAGAGGCTGCGCGGGACGCCGGTGCGTCGAAGCTGCGCGTGTTCTTCTCCGTGACGCTGCCCATGGCACTGCCGGGCATCCTGGTCGCGGCGATCATGAGCTTCCTGGCCTCGTTCGACGAGGCCCAGGGCACGTACCTCGTGGGCGCCCCGGACTACTTCACCATGCCGACCCAGATGTACACGCTCGTGCTGAACTACCCGACCCAGGTGGCGGCGGTCTTCTCGATCCTGCTCGCCATCCCCTCCGTGGCGCTGCTCCTGGCCGCGCACAAGCACATCGTCGGCGGCCAGCTCGCCGAGGGCTTCCAGATCAAGTAGAGGCACCATGAACACCACGACCTCCACCACACCGAACACCGACAGCGCGAAGGCGTCCCCGGCCGCAGGACGCGTGCCGTCCGCCGCCGGGCTCGAGGTCCGCGGGCTGCACAAGGTCCTGGGCGGCCGCACCATCATCGACAACCTCGACATGGCCGTCCAGCCCGGGGAGCTCGTCTCCCTCCTCGGCCCCTCGGGCTGCGGCAAGACCACCACGCTGCGCATGATCGCCGGCTTCCTGGCCCCGGACTCCGGCTCCATCAGCGTCGGAGGCCGCGAGGTGGCCCACCTGGGACCCGAGCAGCGGCCCAGCGCCATGGTCTTCCAGAACTACGCGCTCTGGCCCCACATGACCGTGGCGAAGAACGTCGGCTTCCCGCTCAAGCTCCGCAAGAGGCCCAAGGCTGAGATCGCCGAGCGGGTGGACGCCGCCCTGGCCCTGGTGAACCTGCTCCACCACAGGGACTCGCGGCCCGCGCGGATCTCCGGCGGCGAACAGCAGCGCACGGCGCTGGCCCGCGCGCTCGTCCAGGAGCCCGAGCTGCTCCTGCTCGACGAGCCCCTCTCCAACCTGGACGCCAAGCTGCGCGTCAAGGTCCGCGAGGACATCCGCGAGATCCAGCAGCGCCTCGGCATCACGACCCTCATCGTCACGCACGACCAGGAGGAGGCCATGTCCATGTCCGACCGGATCGCCGTCATGAACGAGGGCCGGATCGAGCAGTTCAGCACGCCGGCCGAGCTCTACAGCGCCCCGGCCACCGAGTTCGTGGCAACGTTCATCGGGAGCCTGAACCGGCTCGAGGGCCGCATCCAGGACGGCCGCCTCACGCGCGGCAGCGGGATGGTCGGAGTCCGTCCGGAGGACGTGGTCTTCACCGCGGACGTCCTCGGGACGGATGCGACGGGAAGCGGCTGGACGCCGGCGACCGTCGACCGGGTGGTGCCGCGCGGCCATTTCGCCGAACTGCACCTCACACGGGAGGACGCAGCCCTGCGCAGCTTCGTGACGGGGACCCCGCCCACAGTGGGGACCCGGGGGTACGCGAGGATCACCAAGTGGCTGGACTTCGAGGACGGCAGGCTCTCCGGAAAGGGCTCGGCCGCGTGAGCGCGATGCCTGCACGGGCGCCCTTCGAGGTCCGAACCGGCGCCCCGAGCGCCCACGGCCCCTTCGCCACCGCCCACCGCGGGCATGTCGAACGGCACCGCGAGAACACCATCGCGGCCGTCCGGGCGGCGGTGGAGGCGGGTGCCGACTTCGTCGAGATCGACGTCCGCGTGACGCGCGACGGGCACGTGGTGCTCCTCCACGACGCCACGCTCGAGCGACTCTGGAACGACCCGCGGCACATCGCCGACATCGACTGGGCCGAGGCCGCAGGACTGGGCGACGGCGACTGCCGGATCCCGCTCCTCGCCGACGCCCTCGACGCCGTGGCCGGGACTCCCTCGGTGCTGGTCATCGACATGGACGAGCCCCGCCCCGCCGAGGCGAGCGTCGCCGTCGTGCATGCCCATGCGGAGGCGGCGGCCCGAGCGGGACGTGAGGCGGCGCGGGTGGCGTGGTGCGGGAACCTCGAGGCCATGACGGTGATCCGCGACCTTGATGCGGACGCGTGCGTGTGGCTTCCGTGGAACCGCCGGGACCTGCCCCCGGGAGAGCTCCTGGAGCGGCTCCGCCCGGCCGCGGTCAACTCCGACTACGCCGTCCTGAGCCCGGCGCTCGTGGACGCAGCGCACGCCGCGGGCGCGCTCATGACCTGCTGGACGGTCGACTCGGCGGACGGGATGCGCTGGGCCCTGGCCCTCGGCGCGGACGCGATCACCACCAACCGGCTCTCGCTGCTGCACCGCGTCATCGCGGAAGCCCCCGAGACGTGGGCTGCCGCCCAGCCGCCGCGGCACCTCGCCGGAGACGAACTCCTCGCGGCCGCTGCCGTGGCCCACGAGCTCGCCCAGTGGGCCATCGACCACACCCGCGCCGCCGCCCTGGGTACCGTGCGGACCAAGGCGAACGCCGCCGACCACGTCACGGACGTCGACCTCGCGGTAGAGCGCCACGTGCGGGAGATCATTTCAGCCCGGCTCCCGGGCCACCTCGTGGTGGGAGAGGAATTCGGCGGCGCCCCCGAGCCGGGCGTCCCCTGCTGGTACGTCGACCCAGTCGACGGCACGGCGAACCTCGCCAACGGCATGCCGTGGACCGCCTTCTCGCTCGCCCTCGCCATCGACCGCGAACCGCTCGTCGCCGTCGTGGCGGACGTGTGGCGCGGGCACCTGTACTCCGCCGTCGCAGGCTACGGCGCCGAGGCAGACGGCACCCGGCTGCACCTCGCCCCCGGGCAGTCGCAGGCACCCACCGAGCACGACGGCGACGCCGCCGCACAGGCGAGCACGCTCGCCGGCACCGTGGTCGCCACGGAACTGCTCGGGCATGAGCCCTGGCCCGGCTTCGACGGCTTCCTCGCGGCGCTCAGCGCGCGGTTCTCCACACTCCGCGTCATGGGATCTGGGACGCTCACGCTCGCGGGTGTCGCCGTCGGGCGGGGCGCCGGCAGCGTGATCGCCCGCTTCAGCCCCATCGACCACCTCGCCGCCGCACTCCTTGTGCGCGAGGCCGGCGGGACCCTGCTCGACGAGCAGGGCCGGGAGACGGCATGGCCCGAGTCCGGGGGCATCATGGCGGCCCGGCCCGACCAGGCGGCTGAGCTGCACGCAGTCTGGTCCGCGGCCCTGCGCGCCGGACGGGAACGCTCGCGAACCGTGGCTGTGGAGGCGCCCCGTGTGGGCTGAACCCGTACGGGACGGCAGCCTCTCAGCCGAGGTCGCCGGCTGGACCCGGCGCACGGGCTTCGAGCTCGTGCGCCGGCTCCCCCTCGCCTTCGCCACCCACCACCCGCAGGGCATGACCCTCGCCGCTGGCCGGGTCTTCCTCACCACCGTCGAGGTCCTCGACCCGCCTGAACCCCTCGCCGACGCGGACGGCGACCCCGCCCGCCGCTCTCCGGGCCGTGGGCGCGGCCACGTGCTCGTCATCGAGAGCGACGGGACGCTGGCCGCGGACATCGCCGTGGGCGAGGGCGACGCCTACCATCCGAGCGGGATCGACTACACCGGCGGACTGCTGTGGGTCCCGGTGGGCGAATACCGTTCCCACTCGCGCAGCCTCATCTACACGCTCGACCCCGTGACCCTCGACCTCGTCGAGCGCTTCGAGGTGGACGACCACATCACCTGGCTCGTCCCGGACCCGCAGCGGAACATGCTCCACGGTGCGAGCTGGGGATCGCGGCGCTTCTACCGCTGGAGGCTCAGCGAGGCAGCGGGTGGCCGGCTCGTCGCCGGAGAGCCCGACGTCTGGGACAACCCGAGCCAGCACCTCGACTTTCAGGAAGCCCAGCACGACGGCGCCGGCAGGCTCATCTGCGCGGGCATCAGCGAACTGCCCGACGCGCACGGTGGGACGTATGAGCTCGGAGGCGTCGCCGTCGTCCATGTCGACGAACGCCGGATCGCCGCGGACGTCCCGGTGGCCCTCTTCAGCCCGGCGGGGCACAGCGTCTTCCGCAACCCGTTCGTGCTGACCCGCGAGGGCGACGACGTGCTCCTGCACGTGGCGCCGGACGACGGCCATGAGCGCTGCGGGACCGAGATCCTCACCTACCGGGTCATGCGTGCCTCCGAGCCCGCACCCCGGTCCGGAAGACTGTGCTCCGGCGCCGCCGATGCCCCCGCGCGGTGAGGCCTCCTCGGACTCGGAGGAAACCGGTTGTTCACCCCCGGTTCAATCCACGCCGGTAGGGTGCCGAGGGCACACGGAACCTCGACGACACTCCGAGTCCTGCCGTCAAGCAGAGGGGGCACGCTGCGGCTGGGGCGCCTGGTTCCGGTACCCGCACCTGTGGAGAGATGGAGCCGCCGGGAGACCGATCCCGGACGGTAGGCACCGAAACGATTGGACTCCCATGCACAACCCCTCACGGCCTCGGCCGCGCCGGCGCCTTCTGGCCGCCACCGGCGCCGCCGCCCTGGCCACCACTGCCCTGACCGCCGGGGCCCTGGGCCTCGGCTCAGCGCCGGCCACCGCCGGCGAGCAGGCGTCCACCGCGACCCCCATCAAGCATGTGGTGGTCATCTTCGGGGAGAACGTCTCCTTCGACCACTACTTCGCCACCTACCCCAACGCGAAGAACGCCGCAGGCGAGACCCTCCAGGGCTCCACAGCGAAGGCCCCCTCGTTCACCGCCTCCGATGACACGCCGAAGGACATCGCCACCCTGTCCCACGATGGCCTCCTGGCCCCGAACAACCCGAACACTGTCCAGCCCGACCGGCTCAGCCCGATGCAGGCCGTCACGTGCGACCAGGACCACACCTACACGGCCGAGCAGAAGGCGTACAACGGCGGCGCCATGGACAAGTTCGTCCAGTTCACCAGCCGCGACGCGTGCGCGCCGGGGCAGTACGGGCGCCCCGGCCTGACGATGGACTACTACGACGGGAACACCGTCACCGGGATCTGGAACTACGCCCAGAACTACGCCATGAGCGACAGCCACTTCAGCACCGTCTTCGGCCCATCCTCCCCCGGCGCGATCAACCTCGTCTCCGGCCAGACCCACGGGACCCGGGAGTTCACGGCCGCCGGCCAGCCCGTGGTGCCCACCGCGAGCGACTACGCCGTGCGCGTCCCCGACGCCCAGGGCGTGGGGACGATGATCAACGACCCCGACCCGGTCTACGACGACTGCTCCAACAACAGCCACGCCAAGGCCAACAACCTCGCCGGGATGACCGGGAAGAACATCGGCGACCTGCTCAACGACAAGGGCGTGAGCTGGGGCTGGTTCCAGGGAGGCTTCACGCCCACCACGGCGGCCACCGGCACCGCCCCCGCCGCGTGCCTCGCCAAGCACAGCAACGTCGCCGGGGTCTCCAGCACGGACTACAACCCGCACCACCAGCCGTTCCAGTACTACGCCTCCACCGCCAACCCGCACCACCTTCCCCCGGCCGGCGAGGCGGAGATCGGGCACAGCGGCCAGGCCAACCACCAGTACGACCTCACCGACTTCGACAAGGTCGTCAACAGCTCGAACATGCCCGCGGTCTCCTTCCTGAAGGCCGCGAACTACCAGGACGGGCACGCCTCCTACTCGGACCCGCTGGACGAGCAGAACTTCATCACCGCCCAGATCAACGCGATCCAGAACTCCCCGAACTGGGACTCCACGGCGATCGTGCTGGCCTACGATGACTCCGACGGGTGGTACGACCACGTCGCCGCCGCGGTGAAGAACTCCTCCAACAGCCCCGACGACGCCGCATGGTGCCTGGACGCCTACAACAAGGGCGTCCCGCAGGCCGGCGGGTACGCCGACCGCTGCGGGCCCGGGCCGCGCCAGCCGCTGCTGGTCATCTCGCCCTACGCCAAGAAGAACTTCGTGGACCACACGCAGACCGACCAGGCCTCGATCCTGCGCTTCATCGAGGACAACTGGGGCACCGGCCAGATCGGCGACGCGTCCGCGGACGCCGGCGCCGGCTCCCTCGAGGCGATGTTCAACTTCCACCACGAGCGGAAGGACAAGGTCTTCCTCGACGAGCAGACCGGTGCAGTCGCCTCCATCACCCACGCGAACAACGGCGGCGGAAACGGCTGACCGCCCTGGGATCGCGCTGACCCCCTGAGCCGAAAGAGGCCGGGCCGGAACCCTGTGGTTCCGGCCCGGCCTCGCCGCATCGCTGCGGTCCGGGTATCCACGCCGTGGCGTGAACGCGCCGTGAACACCTTTCCGTGCCGCGCCAAGGCTCGGTGAACAGTTGCGAAACAGGGCCTTCACAGCTCAGCAGCGCACCTACGCTGGACGCCGTGTCTGCCCCCATCTGGAACTCCCCCCGCCTCTACGCCACCTGTGCCGCCGCAGCGGCCGCCGCCCTCATCGCCACAGGGGTGCCTGCGTCAGCCGAAGCCGCCCCGGCCAGTGCCATCGCGGCGGCCCCGGCCCAGTCCTCACATCTCGACCTCGGCGCCCCCGACCTCCCCGAGACCCGCACTGACGCCCAGCTCGCGCCCGGCGTGACCCGCACCTCGATCACCCGCGGCGCCCCCAGCGCCTCGCTCTTCTGGACCGCAGAGGTCGCCATCCCCTCCGACTCCCCCGACCCCGACGCCCCGGCGGCGGCCCTCTCCAGCCAGGCGGCCGCCGAGCGGACCGCCGAGCGCCTCCGCGCCGCGGGCGTGGAGGCCCGCGTGGAGTCGGTCGACTCCCCGCAGCTGGCCGACGCCGGCGGCCAGCTCGGCTACCGCGTCCGCGCCGGGAACTTCGCCGCCAAGGCCGACGGCGCCGCGCTGGTCGCGCAGATCAAGGCCGCCGGCTACGCCTCGTCGCTGGTCTACACCGGCTGGGACGGCGACTCGGCCAGCGGGGACAACAGCCACGGACAGTGGAAGCTCGAGGTCCTCACGATCGACCCCCACGAGTACACCGGCCAGCTGAGCGCATCCTTCGGCCCGGACCTGCAGCGCCGCGAGACCGTCAGCGCGCTGGCCCAGGCCGAAGGCGCCCTCGCCGGCGTCAACGGGGGCTTCTTCACCTTCGATCCGAAGGCCGGCGCTGAAGGCGACCCGGCCGGCGTCGGCGTCTACGGCGGCCGCACGCTCAGCGAGCCGGTGGGCGACCGTCCGGCGCTCGTCGTCGACGGCCAGCACAACCGCACCTCCGTCGAACGGCTGGCCTGGCGCGGGTCCGTCCGCGCCGGCAATGACGAGCTGGTCCTCGACGGCATCGACCGGGTGCCCGGCCTCATCCGCAACTGCGGCGGTACCGGCGACAGCCCCACCTCTCTTCCCCTCCACGACGTCACCTGCACCCACGCCGACGAGCTCGTGGCCTTCACGCCCGACTTCGGCCCCCAGACCCCCTCGGGCGATGGGCTCGAGGTCGTCCTGGACGGCTCCGGGCGCGTCTCCGAGGTGCACGAGCACCGAGGCATGGCCGTCCCCGCGGGCGGCCGCACGATCCAGGCCACCGGGTCCGCCGCCGCCCAGCTGCGCGCCCTGGCCCCCGAGGGGCGCCAGCTCCAGCTCAGCACCGACCTGCTCGACGCGAAGGGCAAGGCCCTCACCGCGGACAAGTCCACGAGCGTCGTCAACGGCGGCCCCCTGCTGATCCAGGACGGGGCCGAGAACATCACCGCACGCCGCGATGGCATGGTCCACACCGGGGACAGCAACAGCTTCTACTACGGCTGGGTCCACAAGCGGAACCCCCGCACCTTCGCCGGGGTCGACGCCCAGGGCCGCACCCTCATCGTCACCGCCGACGGCCGCCAGACCGACCGCCTCGGCCTGAGCATCAAGGAGACCGCGGACGTGGCCGCCTCGCTCGGCATGGTCCAGGCCATCAACCTCGACGGCGGGGGCTCGACGGCGATGGTCGCCGACGGCGCCCTCGTCACCCGCCCCTCCGGAGGGTCCGAGCGGGCCGTCGGAGACGCGCTCCTCGTCCTCCCCGGACGCAAGGCCACCGACTGACGACTCACTGACGGTCACCCGGACGTCACCGAAGGACGGGGTGCAGTTAAGCTGCCCTCCGTACTGTCATGGGTATGACAAGACTGTCAAAGACCTCCCGCAGAACCATCGTGGCCACGGCAGCCCTCGCCCTCGTGGGCGGGGGCATCGCTGTCGCAGTGGCCCCCCACGTTGCCGGGCCCTCCGGCGACGGCACCGCGGTCACCCCGACCGGCCAGCGCGTCACCCCCTGGGGCGAGCAGACCGTCCTGGGCGACCTCCCACTGAACTCGGCCCTCTCCCCCGACGGCAAGCGCCTCCTCGTGACCAACAACGGCCAAGGCACCCAGTCGCTCCAGCTCGTCGACGTCGCCGACCGCGAGGTCGAGCAGACCCTGACGTACAAGACGCCCGAGTCCCTCTACGTCGGGCTCGCCTGGAGCCCCGACGGCACCAAGGCCTACGCCTCCGCTGCGGCGAACGCCAAGATCCGCACCTTCGCGTACGACGGCGGGAAGCTCACCGAGGGCGCGCCGCTCGCCCTCCCGACGAAGACGCCCGACGGCAAGGCCCTCAACCTCTACCCCGCAGGCCTCGCCGTCACGCCCGACGGCGCCAAGATCGTCGTCGCAGACCAGCTCGGCGACGCCGTCTCCGTCATCGACACCGCCACCGGCGCCGTGCAGACCGCCCCGGCGGGCAGCAAGCCCTTTGCCGTGTCCCTCTCCCCGGACGGGAAGACCGCGTACATCACGAACCAAGGCGGCTCCGACGTCAGTGTGGTCGACGTCTCCGGTGACCAGCCCGCCGTCGTGCGTACGCTCCCCGTGGGGCTGCACCCGAACAAGTCCACGATCACCGGTGACGGCAAGACCCTCTTCGTGGCCAACGGCGACGCCGACACGGTCAGCGCCGTCGACACCGCCACGGGTGAAGCGAAGACCATCAGCCTCTCGCCCTACCAGGACGCCCCCGTCGGCACGAACCCGACCGGGCTCGCGCTCGACGAGAAGGGCGGGCGCCTGTTCGTCGCGAACTCGGGGAACAACGACGTCGCGGTGGTGAGCCTCGCCGACGGCAGCGTGGCGGGCGTCATCCCGAGCGCCTGGTACCCGTCCTCGCTGGCCTTCCGCGACGGCGCCCTCCACGTGACCAACGCCAAGGGCCTCGGCGCCGGGCCGAACGACGGCCCCGGCCACCCCGACCCGACGTCGCCCAATAAGACCGCCGAGGACCAGTACTCCGGCTCCATGATCAAGGGCACCCTCAGCAGCTACGCCGTCCCGACCGGGGGCGAGCTGCAGAAGGCCACCGAGCAGGTCAAGAACAACAACCGGCCGGCAACGACGGGAGTGGGCGCCGTCGTGCCCGCCCAGCCCGGCGGCCAGAGCCCGATCAAGCACGTGATCTACGTGGTCAAGGAGAACCGGACCTACGACCAGGTGCTCGGCGACATCGGCAAGGGCAACGGCGATCCGAGCCTGACCCTCTTCGGCGACGACTCCGCACCCAACACCCGGGCCCTCGCGAAGCAGTTCACGACCATCGACAACTTCTACGCCGACGCCGAGGTGAGCGCGAACGGCTGGAACTGGGTGACCCAGGCCAACTCGAACCCGTACGCCGAGCAGATGTGGCCGGCGAACTATTCCGGCCGCAAGGCGCCCTACCCGAGCGAGAACAGCAACCCGGAGAACGCGGCCCAGGAGCCGGGCAACTCGTACGTCTGGCAGCGGCTCGACAAGGCGGGCGTGAACTTCCGGAACTACGGCTTCTTCGTCAACAACACCGCCAACGGCGCGGTCTCCTCCGACCCGGTGCTCGACGCGAAGACGGACCGTGCCTACCGCGGCTACGACCTCAAGTGCCCCGACTCCACCGGGACGTTCGCGCCGCTCGCGGCCAACTGCGGCACGCCGCGCGTGGACGAGTGGATCAAGGACTTCACCGGCCAGGTCTCGGCGGGGACCGTGCCGACGGTGCAGTTCGTCCGCCTGCCGAATGACCACACGCAGGGCACCAAGGCCGGGGCGCCGACGCCGCAGGCGTACGTCGCGGACAACGACTACGCGCTCGGCCGGCTCGTCGACACCGTCTCGCACTCCTCCATCTGGAAGGACACGGCGATCTTCGTGACGGAGGACGACGCCCAGAACGGCGCCGACCACGTCGACGCCCACCGGACGCTGGCGCTGGCCATCAGCCCGTACACCCAGACGGGCAAGGTCGACTCGACGTTCTACAGCACGGCCTCCATGGTCCGCACGATCGGGCTCATCGCCGGCTTCAAGCCGCTCACGCAGTTCGACGCCTACGCGACGCCGATGAGCGCCTCGTTCACCGCGAACCCGAACCCGGCGGCGTACACGGCGGTCAAGCCCAGCTACCCGATGACGGCGCTCAACGGCGCGAACGCTCCGCTGGCCGCGCAGTCCTCCGCGCAGGACCTGACCAAGGAGGACCAGATCAACGAGGCCACGTTCAACGAGGCGATCTGGAAGTCCGTCAAGGGCGCGGACTCCGAGATGCCGGCGCCGCAGCACCACGTGATCGGGGCGGGCTCCGCCTCGGCTGCCGGGGACAGCGACGACTGAGTCCGGTTCCTGCCACACACGCAGCCGCCGCGGGTCCGCCCGCGGCGGCTGCGCTGTCCCGTGCGGGGCCTCAGCACTGAATTAGCAGCACGTTGGGCCGGACTTTGCCAAATGTTAAGTCCGCATGGTGAACATGTCGCGAGTGACATCCCCCTGCAAGGCTCACGAGGCCGACACCCCTGCCCTCCTCTCCCCCTCCCGCCGCGGGTTCCTGACCGCAGCGCTCACCGGCGCGGCGCTGACCCTGGCCCCGATGTCCTTCGCGGCCGCGGACAGCGGCACCCAGAAGACCCAGACGCTCACCGGCCACCTCGACCCGGGCGCCGCCGACTTCGTCTACCTGCCCGTTGAGGTCCCCGCGGGCGTGAACAGGATCAGCGTCTCCTACACCTACAGCAAGCCCTCGGTGGCCCCGGGCCTGCTCTCGAACTCGTGCGACATCGGCATCTTCGACGAGCAGGGCACCAGGCTCCAGGGCAAGGGCTTCCGCGGCTGGTCCGGCGGCTTCCGCACCGAGTTCTTCATCAGCGCCTCCGAGGCGACGCCCGGTTACCTCCCCGGCCCCGTCGGCAAGGGCACGTGGAACATCGTCCTCGGGCCCTACCAGGTGGCCGAGGCAGGCCTCGACTACACCGTCAACGTCACGCTCGACTACGGGCCCGACGGCGCCCCGTACCAGCCCAAGTACCCGGCCCAGGCAGTCGCCGGCAAGGGTGCGGGCTGGTACCGCGGAGACGCCCACCTGCACACGGTCTACTCGGACGGCAAGCGGACCCCGGAGGAGGTGGCCGCGGGTGCCCGGGCCAGCCGCCTCGACTTCATGATCTCGACCGACCACAACACGCCCGCCTCCCACGGGGCGTGGGGGCCGCTCGCCGGCAACGACCTCCTGATCCTCACGGGCGAGGAGGTCACGACCCGCAACGGCCACTACCTCGCCCTCGGCCTGCAGCCTGGAGACTGGATCGACTGGCGGTACCGCGCCCGGGAGAAGGGCTTCGAGGACGCCGCGCAGCTCATCCACTCCCGCTGTGGCCTCGTCGTCCCCGCCCACCCCTACTGCCCGTACGTGGCATGCCGGTGGAAGTTCGGCTACGACGACGCCGACGCCGTCGAGGTCTGGACCGGTCCGTGGACCCACGATGACGAGATGTCCGTCAGCACGTGGGACTCGATGCTCGTGCACTCAGTGCGGAGCAACGGCCGCTGGCTGCCGGCCATGGGCAACAGCGACGCACACAGCGCCCCGCAGGTCATCGGCTGGCCTCACAACGTGGTCAACGCCGCGGCCCTCTCCCATGACGCGATCCTCGACGGCATCCGGAACGGCCGGTCCTGGATCGCGGAGTCCGCCGACATCACCCTCGACCTCACCGTGAAGTCCGGCGGGAAGAGCGCGGGCATCGGCGAGCGGCTCGACGTTGCCCCGGATGCCCCGGTCACGGTGACGGCGAAGATCGGCGGGGTGCCGAACGGCGTCGTCCGCTTCATCACCGACGAGGGCCAGACACAGCAGGTCGCGCTCCCCGCCTCAGGGCAGGGCACCGTCACGTGGCGCACGACGCCGCAGCTCGCCGCCTACCTGCGGGTCGAGGTCCGCCACCCGAAGGGCGACGGCACCTCCGGCAGCGGCACCGAGATGGGCCCGAACCTCCCGCTCGGTCCCATGGCGGCGCTCACCAACCCGATCTTCCTCGGCGCCAAATAGCACAGGGCTTTCGGCGAGTGCGCGCTGTCAGGAGGCCGTGGGTCGCGAACCCCGGCCTCCTGGTCGCCCGATGTGATCGAGACCGCCGCGGCGGTCGATCAGTACCCGCGAATCCGGGGCGGACCATGTGTTCACCGGTGCGAGTACTCAGGGGCCGTTGAGGCGTGCGCGTCGGGATAAGGATTGCGTAAATGCCGACGGGGCCGCTGGTCCGTGGGAGTAGGCTCGCCATCGTCCTCATGTGGGGAGACAGCAGCGGGAAAGGCACTTCGGTGACTACTCTGAGCCGGCCACCGGCCGAACCGAGATTGAAGAAGAAGACCGCGGTCGGTTCGTTGAGGGCGTGGCTCCTGCACGACCTCCACCAGTCGCAAGCCGTGCACCAGGGACCGCACGCGATTCCCCAGGGCCACGAGAAGAAGCACCGGTGGTGGCAGGTCATGTGCCTGACCGGCGTCGACTATTTCTCAACCCTCGGATACCAGCCTGCCATCGCCGCCGTCGCCGCAGGGGTCCTGTCCCCCCTGGCAACCTTGGTGCTGATAGCGGTGACGCTGTTCGGTGCCCTGCCGGTCTACCGCCGGGTCTCGGTCGAGAGTCCCCACGGTTCAGGCTCGATCGCGATGCTCGAGAGGCTCCTGCCGCGGTGGGGCGGGAAGTTCTTCGTCCTGGCCCTGCTCGGCTTCGCCGCAACCGACTTCATGATCACCATGACCCTGTCCGCCGCCGACGCCGCCGCCCACCTCATCGGGAACCCTCTCGTGCCCGGGTGGCTGCAGGGCCAGAACATCGGTGTCACCCTGTTCCTGCTCGCCCTGCTGGCAGCCGTGTTCCTTCGGGGCTTCAAGGAGGCGATCGGCGTCGCCGTCGTCCTCGTCGGGCTCTACCTGTCCCTCAACGCCGTGCTGGTCGTCGTCACGATCGCGCAGGCGCTCGTTCACCCCCTCCAGATCACCGACTGGTGGCAGGCGATGCTCACCTCGCACGGCAACCCCGTCCTCATGCTCGCGGTCGCCGTCCTGGTGTTCCCCAAGCTCGCACTCGGAATGTCGGGGTTCGAGACCGGGGTCGCCGTCATGCCGCAGATCCGAGGCGATGCCAGCGACACGGAAGCGGACCCTGCCGGCCGCATCAGGGGCACCAAGCGCCTGCTCACGACGGCGGCGGTCATCATGAGCGCCTTCCTCGTCACCACGAGCTTCACCACCGTGGTGCTGATCCCCGAGCAGGAGTTCCAGCCCGGGGGCGCGGCCGACGGGCGCGCCCTGGCCCTGCTCGCCCACGAGTACATGGGTGTCGTCTTCGGCACCGTCTACGACCTCAGCACGATCGCGATCCTCTGGTTTGCCGGCGCCTCCGCGATGGCCGGGCTCCTGAACCTCGTTCCCCGCTACCTGCCGCGCTACGGCATGGCGCCTCAATGGACGAAGGCGTCACGCCCGCTCGTCCTCGTCTTCACCGCGATCGGCTTCCTGATCACCCTGATCTTCGCAGCCAACGTCGAAGCCCAAGGCGGCGCGTATGCGACCGGCGTCCTCGTCCTGATGACCTCCGCGGCCATCGCCGTCACGCTCGCGACCCGACGCCGGGGCGAGCGGAAGCTCACCGTCGGCTTCGGGATCATCTCCGCGGTCTTCGTCTACACGACTTCTGCGAACATCATCGAACGGCCCGAAGGCATCCAGATCGCGTCGGTCTTCATTGCCGGGACCATCGTGATCTCCTTCATCTCCCGCGCCCGGCGCTCCTTCGAGCTGCATGCGACGAGCATCCACTTCGACGAGAGGGCCATCGAATTCGTCGCGGCCGCTGAGTCCGGGCCGATCCAGATCATCGCTCACGAGCCATTGAGGTTGACCGGCCAGGCCTACCGCGACAAGCTCCATTCCGCGAGCGAGGTCAGCCACCTGCCGCTCGACGAGAACGTCCTCTTCCTCGAAGTCATCGTCGATGACTCCTCAGACTTCGAAACCGAGCTGGAGGTCCACGGCATCACGCGCCACGGCTACCGCATCCTCGAAGTGCACGGCCCCGTGGTCCCCAACACCATCGCTTCAGTCTTGATCCACGCCAGGGACATTACCGGGCTCATGCCGCACATCTACTTCCGCTGGACCGAGGGCAACCCGGTGAAGAATCTGCTGCGCTTCATGTTCTTCGGCGAAGGCGAGATCGCACCCGTGACGCGTGAAGTGCTCCGACAGGCCGTGCCGGACATCACCCAGCGCCCATGGGTCCACGTCGGGTGAGAGAGGTCGGGCCGTGATCGGACCAGCGCGGCCGCGCAGGCCGCTGTGTCAGCGTGCCCTGACCAACGCTGCCATGGCTGTGCGGACGGCCGAGGCCAGTTCACCCGCACCGTAGGGGCCGTCCTCGGCCGCGACCCGGCCGGCGAGGCCGTGCACGAGGGCCGCGAGGCCGGCGACCTCCACGGGCCGGGGCGCCTCGCTGCCCTGGGCGGTGTCGGTGTGTGCATTGCCCGTCTGTGGGTTGCCGGTCTGGGCGCTCCGGGTGTGTCCGGTGCCGGTGGTCGCGAGGAGTGCCCCGAGGATGCCGGTGAGGGTGTCGCCGCTGCCGGCTGTCGCGAGGAGCGGGTGGCCCTGGCCCTGGACGAACGCCGTCCCGTCCGGCGCGGCGCACACCGTCGCGGGGCCCTTGAGCAGGACCGTCACCCCGAGCCGGGCTGCGGCCTCGCGGGCCCAGTGCAGCGGCGCGGCCTCGATCTCCCCGCGTTCCGGGGGCTCGAGGTCCGTCTCGCCCGCGGCGAACGTGCCGAGCAGGGCCGCGAGCTCGCCCGCGTGGGGCGTGAGGACGAGATGCTCGCCAGCCACGGTCCGGTCCTCCGCCAGGCGGACCATGACCTCGCCGAGCCGGGCATCCTCCCAGTGGGCGCGGTTTCCCTGCTCCTCGGCGAGCATCCGGCCGAGGATCTCCAGCGCGGAGGCGTCCACCACCGCGGGGAGCCCCGAACCGAGGGCGACGTGGAGCGCGTGGTGCTGGTCGTCGTCGTCCGCGATGCCCGGGCCAGCCGCCCAGGCCTGGACCCGCCCCTGCGGCGCCCGCGTGCCCACCACCTCGGGGTGGGCAGCGAGGACGAGGTGCCGCACGGCGTCGGGCGCGACGAGCCGGACCATGCCCACCCCGGTCGCGAGGGCGCCGGCGGTGGCGAGGACGGCGGCGCCCGGGTACGCCTCGGAGCCGGCCACGAGTCCCAGGACGCCGCGGGAGTACTTGTGCCAGTCCGGGCAGGGGGCGGGGAGGAGGCGGTCGGCGTCGGCGGGCTCGAGGACCGTCACGTCGGGGGCGGGCAGGTGCGGTGCGAGGCCGATGTCGACCACCTCCACCGCGCCGGCGAGCGCCTTGCCGCGGCCCACGAGCAGGCCGGTCTTGAGGGCGCCGAACGTCACGGTGGCGTCGGCGGGCCAGACGCCGTCGCCGGCTGCGCCGGTGTCCGCGTTCAGGCCGGAGGGGATGTCGCAGGCGATGACGAACGCGTCCGGGCGCGGTGCCGGGGCGCGGAACTCGCCGGTGAAGCCGGTGCCGAGGACGGCGTCGATGACCACGTCCGCGGGCTCCAGCTCCTCGGCCACGCGGCCGCCTGCGGCGCGGAGGGCGGCGAGGCCCTCGGTGTGCGCAGCGCCCGAGGTGAGCACCGCCGTCGTGCGCACGCCGCGACGGGCCAGCTCGGCGAGCGCGAAGAGCGCGTCGCCGCCGTTGTTCCCCTTCCCGACCAGGGCGGCGACCCGGGCGCCGTACACCCGGCCGCGCCGGGTGTGGAGGGCGTTGACGACGGCGAGGGCGAGCCCATGCGCGGCACGCGCCATGAGCGCCGGGCCCTCGCCTGACTCGAGGAGCGGACGTTCAGCGGCGCGGACCTGGGCGCCGGTGTAGGCCGTGATCATGGGGCGAGTCTAGGCCGTGGGGCCGGGGCTGCGGCTGGGACTGCGTTGGCGCTGCCGGGCGGGTCAGCCCTCGGCGACGACCATCGCGGTGGCGATCCCGCCGTCGTGGCTCATGCTCAGGTGCCACGTCTTCACGCCGTTGGCCTTGGCGACCGCGAGCACCGTCCCCTTCACCTGGATCTCCGGGCCCTTCGACCCCAGCCCGATCCAGCAGTCCTGCCAGTTCATGCCGGCCGGGGCGCCGAGGACCTTGGCGACGGCCTCCTTCGCCGCGAAGCGGGCGGCGAGGGAGCGGGGGTGGAGATCGCGCTCGGCGGGGACGAAGAGCCGCTCGCGCAGCCCAGGGGTGCGCTCGAGCTGACGCTCGAACCGTGCGATGTCCACGACGTCCACGCCGATGCCGATGATAGCCATGCGGCTACTCTAGCGGGCCGCCACGCCAGGTCAGGTGAGCGTCCAGGAGCGCTTGGAGAGGCCGAACCAGAAGCCGTCGATCGCGGTCTGGGCGTCGATCCCGCCCGAGGCCGAGGCCGCGCCGAGCGCGACGTACAGCGGAGCCCAGTGCTCCGAGCGGGGGTGCGCCTCGCGGGCGGCGGGGGCCTTGTGGATGAAGTCCAGGATCGCGTCGACGTCGCCGCGGGCCATGGCCTCCTCGGCCCAGTGGTCGAACTCGGAGGAGGCGGCCGGCGGGGTCCCGTCCGGGCCCGCTGCCGGGTTGAACCAGCGGAGGTTGTGGGTGGTGAAGCCCGAACCGACGATCAGCGTGCCGCGGTCGCGCAGCGGGGCGAGGGTGCGGCCGAGCTCGAAGAGGCCCTTCGGGTCCAGAGTGGGCATGGACATCTGCACCACCGGGACGTCCGCCTTGGGGAACATCTCCTTGAGCGGGACGTACGCGCCGTGGTCCAGGCCGCGGGTCTCGTCGCGCTCCACGTGGTGGCCGTGCTGCGAGGTCAGCTTCTCCACCTCGTCGGCGAGCTCCGGGGCGAGCGGGGCGTCGTACCGGACGTCGTAGTACTTCTGCGGGAAGCCCCAGAAGTCGTAGACGAGCTCCTGCGGGCGCTGCGTGGCGCTCAGGCTCACCGGCGCGTTCTCCCAGTGCGCCGAGATCATGAGGATGTCCTTAGGCTTGGAGAAGGTTCCGGACCAGTCCTTGAGCTCGCGGGTCCAGGTGCGGTCGTCGGCGAGGGGCGGGGCGCCGTGGCTGAGGAACAGGATCGGGGGGCGGGTGGCGGTGGCGGTCATGGTTCTAGGGTAGGGGAATTTGGTTGATGCTTCAAGTAAATTGGGTGCGGGTGGGGTGTTCGGTTGGTCACGCGATGGTTCTGGCCCGGGTCCGGGCCTCGCCCGTCCGTTCCGGAGCTCGCCCGTGCGTTCCGGAGCTCACCCGTCCGTTCCTGCTCGCATTGGGGCTGCCGGTGCCGGCTGCGACGGCGAGTCGCATCCGGCTCGCCGAGGCGCAGGGGCCAATGCGAGCAGGAAGGGACGCACTCCGGAGCCCACTTATCCACATAGGCGCGCACTCCCCTGTGCCCGAGCCCGCCCGGGAGCTGACATGGCCTCATGGAACCGGTCCAATACCTCCGATCGCTCGGCGGCGTGGCTCGCACCGCGACCCTCCTCCGAGCCGGCATCACCAAACGCCAAGTCGCCGAACTCGCCGAACTGGGCAGCAAGCCCGTCAGAGGGGTCATCGCCCTGCCCGGCTGCGACTCGGACTACCTCTTCGCCCTTGCCCACAACGGCCTCCTCACCTGCGCCTCGGCGGCCACGCGGCACGGGCTGTGGATCCGGGACAGGCCTGCGCGCCGGCATCTGGCCGTCACCCACGCTCGCGTGAAGGCCTTCATCCCCCACAGGACCATCCGCTTTCCAGCGCATGAGCACCTCCCGGTGGCATCCGTGGCGGACACGGTGCTGCACGCCCTCGGGTGCCTCGAACTCTCGGAAGCGGTCTCCGTGGCGGAATCGGCCGTGAAGAGCCGACGGGTGCAGCTGCCCCTGCTCAAGAAGCTCCTGGCGCCCAACCGGAGTGCCCGGGCCCGGCACGCACTCTCGCTGGTCACCGGCACTGCCGGCTCGCAGCCCGAGGTGGAAGCCAGGCTCCTGTTCATCGCGCAGGGCTGGCGCGTGGTGGCCCAGGCCCAGATCCCAGGAGTGGGCCGAGTTGACTTCCTCATCGAAGGCATCGTCATCGTCGAGATCGATGGCCACGCCTTCCATGACGACCGGGGCTCCTTCGTTGAGGACCGACGGCGGACGAACGTAGCCCTCCTCCGCGGCCACCCCACGTTGAGGTATCCACCTGAAGTGGTGTGGCGGGACCCCGAGAGGATCCTGCGCGAGGTAGAGGAACTCCTCCTCAACTGGAGGATGGGGCGCCGGGGCCAGTGATGCAGAAGGTGACCGCGTCCGCTCATGCTCGGTATGGGCTCCTCCCGGTGGCGCTTCTGCCGGGACACGCCGGAGTGGGCCAGGTCGGAACCTTCAAAGTGAGCAGTAACGGACGGCAACCGGCCCGGCTGGCACCCTGCACCCTGCAGACCGCGCACCCCCTACCGGCACAGCACCTGCAGACCGCGCACCTGCAGCCCGCGCACCCCGCCCACCACGTCCCCAGACCCGCTGCCGCGCACTAGGGTGGCCCCATGAGCGGCGAGCACCAGTGGGCCAAGGACATCCTCGAGGACGGCTTCGAGCGTGTGCGGGAGAGCGTGGAGCATGTGCTCCTCGGCCTCTCCCGCGAGCACCTGCTCTACCGGCCAGGACCAAGCGCGAACTCCATCGCGTGGATCGTCTGGCACCTCACCCGCGTCGAAGACGACCACATCGCCAGCCTGATTGACGTCTTCAACGGCGCAGAGCCTCCGGCGCGGGGCACCCACGAGGCCCCCGAAGGCCAGATCTGGCCGGAGTGGGCGGAGCGGTTCGGCCTCCCGTACCCGGTGACCGCGACAGGCTACGGTCACCGCCCGGAGGACGTCGCTGCCTTCAGCGCCGGGGATGCAGACCTCCTGCGCGAGTACCACGAGGCCGTCCACGCTCGGGTCCTCGAAGTGGTCCGCGGCCGCCGGCCGGAGGATCTGGGCCGGGTGGTCGACCGTCGCTGGACCCCGCACGTGACCGCCGCAATCCGGCTTGTGAGCATCCTCAATGACGCGACACAGCACGTCGGCCAGGCAGCGTACGTCCGAGGGCTCGTCCTCGCCTGAACCGGGCCGCCCCGAGCCATGGGACCTGCGACCCTCCCTCTCGCTTCCCCGCGGGAGTAGTGTCATAGCACAGGAGTGCTAGGAGCACACCATGGCGGTTCTTGAGGGTCGGCGTCTGGCGCTGGTCATCGGCGCGGCGCTGGTCCTTGTGCTCGCCGCGGCGGCGGTGGCCATCGCCGTCGTGCGCAATGGCTTCCTCGGGCAGTCACCCTCGGCCCAGCCGACCGCGAGCGCCACGGCCAGTGCCAGCCTCACGCACTCCCCCAGCCGGAGCACCTCCACCGGCATCGCCTCCGGCGAGCCCACGGCCACGCCCTCCGACAGCGGCGCCCCCGTCCCCGAGCCCCCGCCCAGCGACGTTCCGGCCCCCGCACCGCCCAAGCCCGGCTCTCCCATTCCGAGCCCGGCCCCCGCACCTCCGCCGGCGATGGCGCTCCCGCCGGGCCTGCGCGGGATCGACGTCGAGCGGTTCATCACGTCCCAGCGCGTGGTGGCGCTCACGTTCGACGCCGGCGGCAACGACGCCGGCCTGGCCAGCATCCTCGGCACCCTCGCGGCCCAGGGAGTCAGGGCCACGTTCTTCGTCACCGGCACCTGGGCGCAGGCGAACCCCGCCAAGGTGGCCGAGATCGCGGCCGCCGGCCACCGGATCGGCAACCACTCGATGACCCACCCCTACTTCACACAGAAGACCGACGTGGAGATCGCCGCCGAACTCGCGGGTGCGCAGCGGGCCATCCTCGCCGCCGGCGCCGAGCCCCGGCCGTTCTTCCGCTTCCCCTACGGCGACCGGGACGCCCGCACGATCGCCGCCGTGAACGCGAACGGGTACGCCGGGATCCGGTGGACCGTGGACTCGCTCGGCTGGCAGGGCACGATGAAAGGCACGCGGGGGCCCTCGTTCGTGGTCCAGCGCGTCATGGCCACGGCCCAGCCCGGGCAGATCGTCCTCATGCATGTCGGCTCGAACCCCGACGACGGCTCGACGCTCGACGCCGACGCCCTCCCCGCGCTCATCGCGCAGTACCGGGCGGCCGGGTACGGCTTCGTCACCCTGGACGCCCTCCTCTGACCGGTGCGCACGGGACCCCGCAACGCAGGACCCAGGGCTCTGGCGCCCGGGATTCGATGACCGCACAATGGGCAGTACAGCCGAAGAGGTGATCAAGATGCGCTGGCTCCGATTGTTCAAGCCCTCGGGCTCGACACGCCTGCACTGGTCGGGGGTCCCGACGCACGGGATGGGCCGCGACACCGCGATGCCAAACCTCGCGGCCGCCCAGAACCCCGGCCCGGGCGTAGGACACGTGGTGAGCGGAGACCGGTACCGGCCCTCGGACGACGCCGCCGACCCCGCCGAGAAGGAAGGCCACGAGCTCCCGAACCGCGGCCCCAGACGCAGGTCGAGACACCGGAAGGGCTAGAGCCCGGGCACCCCTCCCCCGAACAGCGTGCTCGGAGTGAGCGCGCCCTCCCATGACAGTTCGACGTGGGCGTGGTCCGTGTGCGGGCTCGCGCCGTTGTAGGGCCGCCACCCGGCGCTGCGCCGCGGCCAGCTCCACTGCCGCCGGTTCCAGATGATGTACCCCACCTGCAGCTCCACCGCATGGGCGATGAGCCAGGCGATGTACGCCTCCGTCTGCGCACGCTGGGCTGGGTCGTCAGCGCGGGCGTAGATGTCGATCGCGCGGCCTTCCCCGTGGATGGATGGCTTCCCGCCGGTCCCTGCGATCGACCGGCAGTTGTACGTCCCGCCCTTCCGGCCCGTGAGCCGCAGCCACTGGTCGGCGAGCGCCCGCGCCCCGGGCTGCGTCCTGCCGGTGCAGGCCTTGAACGCGGTCTGGCGCACGACGCCGGCGGCCCGGTCCGGCGTCGTCGCCCCCGGGGTGGGGCTCGGGCTGGGGGACGGCGCGGGCGTCGGTGCCGGTGCGGGTGCGGGCGCGGACAGCCGCTGGCGGCGGTGCTCGGCGACCGTGCGCATGGCCTCCTGGCCCGAGGAGCCGCCCAGATAGGTCCACAGGGCCCACGACCCGCGGACGTCCACGTGGGCGAACGTCCCGCCGACGCCGATCCCGAGCCGCGTGCCGCCGGCGTCGATGGCGAGCTTGGCGATCTCGGTCCCGCTGAGCCCGCGGATCGTGATGTCCGCGGCCTGGCCGGAGCAGTGCCGGCTGAGCGTCGGCGTCTTGCCACGCGCCTCGTAGAGTGCCTTGTTCCGTGCCCAGGAACGGTACCCGGAGCCGATCCTCACCGGTCTGCCTGCGCGGTCGCGGATCGCCTGCAGCAGGCGCACGAGGTCCGGCGAGATGCGCGCGACGTCCGCGGCGCGGCCCCCGCTCGTGACGAGCTCGCCGACGGTGAAGTTCCGCGCGAGCCTGACCGAACGGACCGAGGGGCCGGTCGCCAGGAGCGGGAGCCCGGTGCCGTTCGGGTCCCAGTGCTCCTCGCCGCGGCCGGTGGCGCCCGATCCGCGCTCGAGTACCGCGCCCGACGGGAATGCCTCCGCCTCTGGTTCGGGAGCCTCGGCCCCAAGCCACTCCTGCTCCTCGGCCTCGACCTCGAAGGCCTCGGACTCGTCCGCGCCGGAGGACTCGGCTTCGGGCTCGACTGACTCCGGTTCGTACGATTCCGTCACTGCCTCGAAGGACTCCGATTCATAGGACTCCGGCTCTGGCTCGAAGGACTCCGGTTCGTATCCCTCCGACGCCGGGTCAAAGCCCTCGGGGCCTTCGGCCTCGAATGCCTCTGCCTCCGATTCCTCCGGCTCGGCCTCCCACTCCTCACCGGAGGACCGCGCCTCACCGGAAGACCACGCCTCCCCGGTCTCGTCGGCCTCCCACGCCTCGCCGAGGTCCACTTCGTCGGCCTCCCAGGCCTCAGACGCCAGTCCGGCCCCGTACTCCATCTCGTCGCCCTCCGTCTCCGCCTCTCGGGCCTCGGCAGGCTGCCCGCCGCAGGACACGCGCTTGGTGCGCGGGAGGTCACCGGCCGGGTCGGCCAGGAGCCGCCACCCGAAGACCCGCGGGATGTCGTTGTGGCCCACGCCCGTGGACTCGACCCGGAAGCGCGGCGCGAGCCGCGCCCCGCCGGGCACGGACAGCGCCGCGCAGACCTGCTTCGCGAGAGCGCCGCTCGCCGGAGCCGTGCTCTTGGGCCCGCCCGGGATGAAGAGGACGCGCAGCGCCGGCGGCGCCGCTGACGGCGCAGAGAGCTCGCGCGCGATCCTCTGCCGCATCCACGTCGCCAGCGCCCCCGCCGGCTGGTACAGGGCGTCGAACACGTGCACCTCGTCGGGATTCGTGTGCCCGAGGATGGCCAGCAGCGGCGCTCCGCCGCCCGAGTGCGCCGTGAGGATGAGCCGTCCGAGCGGCGCGCTGATCCCCGTCTGGGCGGCGAACCGTGTGAGCCCCTCGCGTACGAGCTCCTGGATGGCCCCCCGCGGCGTGAGCGCGGGGAAGACGAACCGGTCGGCGCGTTCTCTGCTCGGCGCCGACTTCCCCCGGGGCAGCAGCGCGAGCGTGGGACGCGTCCTGCCCCCCGGCTCACGGCCCGCAGGGTCGGAGAAGTCGAGCCCGCTGATGGGCTCCTTGTCCCGCGGCAGGCGCATGCCCCCGGCTGGGGGCGAATAGCCATGGAGATGCACGACGACGTCGATCGCCTCCGGATTCCGCATCCCGTTCCAGCGCAGCACCAGATCCGGACCGGCGCCGCGGTGCGCCGCCAGGAGGGGCACGCGCGCAACCTCGAGCCGGCCGCCTGCGGTCTGGCCCGGCGTACGCGGCACCGGCGGCGGCACCGGGGCGGGTGGCACGGGCCCAGGCGGGACAGGCGCGGGCGGCGCGCCCCGCCGTCGTGCGTCCCGGTAGGCGCGCACATCGCGCACGGTGCTGGCCGCCACGCCTCCGTAGGACCACAGTGCCCAGGCGCCGCGGACGTCGACGTGCGCGAAGGTCGTGCCGATGCCGATGGCAAGCTCGGGGCCTGCGGCGTCGATCGCGAGCCTGGCGATCTGGGCGCCGCTGAGTCCGGGGATCGTGATGTCGGCTGCCTGGCCCGAGCAGTGCCGGCTGAGGGTGGGCTTCTTCCCGTACCCCTGGTAGAGGGCCTTGTTGCGCGCCCACGAGCGGTAGCCGGAGGTGATGCGCACGGCCTTCCCTGCGCGGTCGCGGATGGCCTGCAGGACCCGGACGAGCTCAGGGGAGATCCGGGCGACATCCGACGCCCGCCCTCCACTGCTCGCGAGCTCGCCCACCGTGAAGTTCGGCGAGAGCCTGGTCGTCCGCAGGGCCGGACCGGTGTCGAGGAGGGGCAGGCCCGAGCCGTTCGGGTCCCAGTGCTCTTCGTCGCGGCCGGTCGCCCCGGAGGCCCGCGCCAGCACCGCACCGGACGGGAAGGCGACCCCGCCGGACGACTCGGCCTCGCCGGCCCACGGCGCCTCCCCCCACGGCGCCTCAGTCCACGGCGTCTCAGTCCACGGCGTCTCGCCCCACGGGGCGCCGACGACGGCGGGCGGGCCGGCCGCCGTCGTGCGCTCTCCGGACGCCGAGGGCGCACCGAAGGGCGACTCGAAGCCCCACGGGTCGAGGGCCTGGGAGAGCGGGTCCGCGGTCATGGCTGCCTCCTCAGCGCGAGAGCGCGGGCGGGCGGGACTCTACCCGGACCGGGCGCGGGATCCGCTTGAGGTCCTTGCCTGTCGCGGCGGACCACTCCGTGATGACGCGGCGGCTCTCGGCCCCGAGCGGCGCGGCGCCCGGCGGGAGCGGCGGCGCGGCCGGGGACTGCTCGGAGTAGAGCAGCCACGCGAACTCGGGACCGCTCACGTACCCGGCCTCGAGCGTGCGCAGGAGCAGGGACAGGTCGCCGGCCATTGCGAAGAACGCGCCCGAGCGGCTGTGCGGGGCAAGGCCGACGCGCTCGCCGATGAGCCGCAGCCTGTCGGCGGCACTGGTCGCCTCGGCCCGGAGGTCGACGACGACCGGCGTGTTCGCGCTCAGGCTCAGCTCGATCCAGCCGAGGGCGGTCGCAGCGGCGAGCTCTTCCCGGGCGATGAGGGCCTTCTGCCGCCGCACGCGCAGGATGTAGCCGAGCTGCTCGGCGATGCGGAAGATGCGGTCGTCGTCGGCCTGGTTGGCGCCGGAGGTGTTGCGCAGGTTGGACAGGGCCTGCCACAGCTCGTACAGGAGTTCCTCGAACAGCGGGACGAAGGAGGCGTTCGCCGCGACGGCCTTGTCGAAGACGAAGGGCCGGTTGTCGTCGGTCCCAAAGGCCAGGTCCATGCCGAAGAGCCGCCAGTAGGCGTTGCGGCGCACCGACTCCGGGTCCTGGCGGACCGTGGACGTGGACAGCCACGCCGAGAACAGGTTGGGGGCGCCGAACACGATCGCCTCGGTCGCGTCGAGCCAGCGCATCGTCGCGATCGAGGGGATCCCCAGGCCCTCGCCGGCGCGCAGCTCGCGCACTACCCGGCGGATGATCTGGACTGCCCGGGTGTTCTCGAGCACGAACGAGTAGCCGAGGTGGTCCCAGGCGGGGCCTGCGGCGGGGCCGTTCCCGGCGAAGCCCCCGAGCTGGATGAGCGCGCGCCGGGCCGGGCCCGCGGGGCCCACGGGGTCCTGCCACAGGTTCGCCGCGTCCCACACCTGCTCCATGTGGAGGATGAGGTCCATGGGGTCCGCTGTCAGGACCCTTGCGGCGGCCTGCTGCTGGGTGGTGCCGCCGCCGGTCAGCCGCCGGACAAGTTGCTGGATCATTGCCGTGCACTCCTTGGCGCTAGAGGGACTTCTTGTCCGACTCGGGCTGGGCCTGTCCGATGAAGCCCACATCCGGCTCGACGATCCCGAGGGGTCCGACCGCGGTCCAGTCGAGCCGCTGGAGGGAGGCCCGCAGCCGCAGGAGGGCCTCGACGGTACGACGGGGCAGGGCCCTGCCGTTGCGGGGCGGCACGAGGTAGCGCAGCGGCTCGAGCTCGCTGACGATGCTCGAGAGGCCGCGGCCGATCTGGTCGAAGCCCAGGGCCGCCGTCACGGATTCGGTGAGGCCGTCGAGGCGCTTGCGCAGGTCCTCGTTCTCCTCCCTGAGGTCCCGCACGTGGAGTGCGAGGGCCTCCATGTCCTGGGACTCGGCTTCCTCGGGTGTCCCCGAGCCGGCACCCCTGTCCTCGGCGGACGAGTCGCCGGACTGCTTCCTCGTGGCCATCGCTCCTCCTCGTTGTGTCGCCTTGCTGCTTGCCCCAACCCGTGCCTGTGCCCCCTGGCTGCGCGCCTAGCCCCCGGCGGGCGGAGCCGAGCTCATCCAGGCGCGGGCCCGCTCGATCCACGCGGGCGCGTGGTCCGGGTCCTCCGCCTCCCGCAGGCCTGCGAGCGCCACAAGCCTGATGCCCTCCGCCCGCCGCCAGTGCGGCGAGGTCCACGCCCCGGCCCCGGCGGAGCGCTCGAGGGCAGCGAGCGCGGCCGGGGACACGCGGCCCGGGTCCAAGGCCGACGCCATCGGCCGCCCGCCGAGCGCCGGCACCGGTGCCCCGAGGCAGGCGCCGGCGAGAGCCAGCAGGTACTCCGCGGAGCGCGCGAGCAGGTCCGCCACCGACGGATCCGCGGACGACGCCGGGTGGGCAGCGAGCATCGCATCCTCGAGCCCGTCCCACGGTCCCGCGCCCCAGCCGGCGGCCCGGCACAGTGCGCAGCCGAGTCTGGTCCTCAGCCACCCCACCGGGTGCGGGTCTCCGAGCGGCCAGCGCAGGATGGTCCGGGCGTCCCCCACCACGTCGTACAGCGCCGCCACCGAGGCGTACCCGGTGCTCAGGAAGGCGAACACGTCAGCGGCGATCTCGGATGCCCACGGCTCCCACATCCGTGCCAGGCCGGGCTCCCCCACGAGCACACCGGCGATGGCGTCCCGCACGCTGCCGGTCCAGAGCGTCAGATGGGCCACCTGGTGGCCCGTCTCGTGGAAGAGGGACGTGGGCCGGTAGAGGTTGTGCCGCACGACCTTGATCGCCGCGACCGGGTTCACCGTCCCCGGGTGCCACAGCCGGATCCCTGCCCGCAGGATCGACGCCCCGAGGCCCTTGTCCACGTAGCACAGCACCGGCGGCACGGGGATCCCCGCAGGGACCAGGACGGGGGCCATGCCCTGCACTGCGAGGCTGTCGAGCAGCCGCAGCGTGGCCCGCAGGCCCGCGGAGGTGCGGGAGTTGACGGCGTCGCCGAAGAACTCCAGCGTGGTCTCGACCTGGGTGTACCGGCGCCGGAACACCTGGACGGCGCGTGCCGCCGCGGGGAGCCGGGACGCGTCGGTGCGGGCCGCCGTCGCGAGGGCGTGCGCCTCGCGCCCCAGCGCCACGAGCTCCCGCACGGCCGCCCCCAGCTGACGGCGCAGCGGCAGCCCGGTCTGTGCCTCCACGGAGGCCCACGCCTGTGCGGACGCGAACTCCTCGGCGTCCTCGAACGTCACGGCCGCAGAGAGCCAGTGCGCGCTCTGGCGCTGGAGGTCGGCGGCAACGAGGGCCTCGCGCGGGAGGGCCAGCACGGTCATGGCAGCTGCCACCCGGAAGTCACCGTGACCTGCCCCTGTGGCGTGCCCCTGAAGGCGGAGCCGTCGAGGACGGTCCGCAGCGAGTCGGCACTGAGGCGGCCGTTCACGGCGTCGTGCACGAGCGCGAGGCCAGGCACCCCGGTGAGCCCTACCCGCACGGTGACGCCCTTACCCTGTCCTGCTGCGCGCGCGAACTCCTCCCCCCGCGACCGCGCCCACTGCGCCAGCTGGGTCAGGAACCATCCCCGCACGCGCTTGCGCAGCGCCCCGAGCACGGCGGGGGCCACGCCTCCCGTGATCCCGGCGAGCGAGAAGTCCTCGCCCTCCCCCGTTTCCTTCCGGATCACGACGCCGCGCCCGGGCCGAGCGAAGTCCAGGCCCCTGAACGCGCCTGAGAGCGCCTTCAGCAGCGCGGGCACCCCGGCGCCCTGGCGCACGGCGGCGGCGATTCCCTGGGCGTCTGCGTCGGCCAGGTGCACGACGACGTCGATCCTCGCCTGGGGGAGGTCGACGACGACGCGCGGCTGGCTCGGGCGGTCTGCGGCGCCGGCCGGGGGCCTGCCCGCGGCCGGGCCTCCAACGGGTTCGAGGACGTAGAACCGCTGGCCCGCAGCGACGCGGCCGCGGGACCTGAGGAATGCCGCCGGCGCGGCGACACCGAGGCGCGGCTCGCGCAGCAGCAGCCCCGCGGCCTGCGGGGTGAGCGGGTGCATGCGGCGCCAGGGCCGGCGGCCGGCTCCGGCCCGGCCGGCCCCTCTGTCTCTGGCCGCGATCCCGGGCAGGGTGGTGCCTGCAACCGCCTCGTAGATGTGCACCCGGGCGCGCAGCGGCAGGGTGAGCCCGGCCGCGCGCAGAGCCGCGGCGAGGGTCACGCCCCCGAACGTCCGCACGGCCTCGGCGACCTGCGGGGTGATCTCGACCTCGGGCACGCGCGTGTAGCGGCGGAACGGGTGCACCGAGCGGGCCCGGCGGGTGACGAAGCTGCCGGCGAGCGTCGGCGCCTGCTGGAGGCCCCGGCGGACGAGCGCGGAGGGGAAGTTCGTCGCGACGGCCTGCTCGAATGCCTCCGCGACGGCGAGCTGGAGGAGGTCCTCGCTGTCGAGGGTGTAGTCCTCTGCCTCGGCCAGGCGCCGGACGGTGTCCTCGACTGTCGCCGCTAGGAGCGTCGGAGCCGCCTCGGATTCGGACTCGTCGGAAGGCGACTCGAGCTGCAGGAGGCGCAGGCCGGCGTCGACCACCGCGTGAGCGAGCGGACCGGAGAGCTGCGGCCCGGTCCAGCGGCCGATCAGCTGGGCCACGTACTTGGCCAGGAACCCGACCACGCGCGGGCGTCCGATCAGTCGGATGCCCAGCCGGAGGGCGGCGAGGAGCGCAGGAACGAAATTCTCGACGGCCGGTGCGAGGTCCTCGCCCTCGCCTGCGGAGCCAATCCGGTCGATGAGCTCGGCACGGGCCTCTGCGAGGGCCTCGAGCTCGCGTCCCTCGTCGCCGCGGAGCTCGTCCTGCGCGCCGAACGACTCGGGCTCCTCCCGCAGCGAGGCAGCCACGGCATCGCCGCGGGATGCGGTATCGGCGGCAGAGGCCAGGGCCTCGGCGACGACGGCGTCGAACGACTCCGCGAGCAGCTCCGGGTCCGTGGGCATCGCCGGGGCGGCCGCAAGCCCCTCCGTCCCCTCGTAGGCCTCGGCCTCGGCGAGCGCCTCGGCCTCGAGGGTGATCTTGGCCGCGAGCGCGCGGGCGGCCGGCTGGAGGGGGGCGGGCAGTCGGCCGATCGCGAAGGCGAGCACCCGCTTCAGCAGCGGGCGCACGAGGCCCTTGAGCTTCGCCAGCGCACCCCTGAGAAGGGGCCCAACGACCGTCCCGGCCACCTTCTTGGCGGCGTTCGCGACGAACTTCACCGCGCCTTTGGCCTTGCGGATCAGTCCCCCGAGGAATTCCTCCCCGGCCGGCGTCAGGCCCTCGCCCGCCGTGTCCATGCTGTCCAGGAGGGCATCGAACTGCTCTCCTGTCAGGGATGCGACGTCGGTTTCCCCGATCGCGTCGGAGAGCCTGTCCAGATACCGCTCCGCCTCGAGGCCCAGCGGGGCAAGGTGGGCATCCCCAATCCGTTCCCGTTCAGTTCCGTAGCCTGTGGATTCGGACTCGAAGCGCTCGTCCACGGCTCCGGCGGTCTCGGCGACGAGGTCGGTGAGAGCTTCGTCGAAGGCTTCGTCGTGCAGCTCGGCCAGCGCCTGCGCGTAGAGGACGTCCTGCCCTCGGGCCGGACCAGGGCCGCTGGCCGGCTCGGCGAACGGCGTGAGGCTCTCCGTCCATGGCAGGAGCCCGACACTGGCCACGGGCTCGGGCGCTGTCAAGGCCTCGGAGAACGGATTCTCGTACCCGCCTGCGGGGGGCGTCTGGGAGTCCCGGGCCTCGGTTGGGGCGGGAAGCGACTCCTGGGTGATGGACATGGCCCTCCCTTGCTTGCGCTCACGCTTCTCTGGGACCAGTGGACCACCCGAGCCGTCCCCGGCGGAGGGTGCTGCCGTCCGCCCGGGCGGGTGGCGCCGTCGTGCGTCCTGCTGCACGGCGTGCGGGGCGCGTCCGGGGGCCGTCCGGGCTACGTCCGAGTAGGCCCTGCGCTTCCCGCCCGCGGGTTGACACCCGGGGACGGCCTGCCGATAGTGCCTGACAGAGGTGGACGATCATGGCCGGTGACGTTGATCCGATGATGCCGCCACCCGGGCGACGAGTGGCTGTCGTCGGGCGGCTCGGCATCTACCCAATGGTCCCGTTGGCGCTCCCCGCGCGGAGGGTGCTCGCGTTCCTCGCGCTGCACGAGTCCGCAGTGCCGCGCGGGGCCGCAGCCGAGCTCCTCTGGCCCGACACGCCCGAACCGCAGGGCCGCGCGAACCTGCGGCGTGCGCTCTGGCAGCTGCCGCACGGATGGGTCGAGAGCGTCGGCGAGGACCTCGTGCTCGAGGCCGAGGTGGACCTGCACCGGGCACAGGCTGTCGCGGGGCGATGCCTCGAGGGCTCAGGCGCGACCCTCGAGGAGATCCGGCTCCTGTCCGAGGACCTCCTGCCCGGATGGCACGAAGAGTGGACCACCGCGGCGCAGGCCGCCTTCCGGCAGCTGCGTGTCCAGGCCCTCGAGGCCGCGTGCCGCACCCTCGCCGGCGCCGGCCAGCACGCCCTCGCGACTCAGGCCGGCATCGCGGCCCTCGCCGCCGAGCCGCTCAGCGAGTCAGTGGCCGAGGCGCTCGTCGCCGCGCACCTGAGCCAGGGCAACCGGTATGCAGCGCTGCGCTGCTACCGGGACTTCGCGCGCGTCCTGCGGGCCGAGCTCGGCGTGGACCCGGCCTTCGCCGCCCCCCTCGGCCTCTCCCCCCTTTAGCCTTTCGGGTACACCAGATCCCCCACCAAACCCTTTCGGGTACACCAAATCCCCCACCAAACCCTTTCGGGTACACCAAACCAAGCCCCCCACGCACGACGTCGGCGGCCCCGCCGCGCGCGGCCGGCGCACCCGCCGTCGTGCGCACCCGAGCGGCGCGGACGGCGCGTACCCGGAATCGTAATAGTGGGGCACTTCGCGTACCCGAAACACAGGGGTTCAGCGGTTAAACGCCTCTCGGGCACGAGGCGCATGGCGCCGCGTACCCGAGAGCTCGTATTCGCGAATTACCTGTACCCGAAAGGGCGTTTTGGGCGCTTGATCTGTACCCGAAACGAGGAGGGGCGGGGGCTACTCGACCGTGACCGACTTCGCGAGGTTGCGCGGCTGGTCCACGTCGTAGCCCTTCGCGGAGGCGAGCTCGGCGGCGAAGATCTGCAGCGGCACGGTGGTGAGCAGCGGCATGAGCAGGACGGGCGTCTCGGGGACGTAGAAGACGTGCTCGGCGTAGTCGCGCACGGCCTCGTCGCCCTCCTCCGCGATGACGAAGGTGCGGGCGCCGCGGGCGCGGATCTCCTGGATGTTGGAGACGACCTTCGAGTGCAGCGACTCACGCCCGCGCGGGGACGGCACCACCACGAAGACCGGCTGGCCCTCGTCGATCAGGGCGATCGGGCCGTGCTTGAGCTCGCCGGCGGCGAAGCCCTCGGCGTGGATGTACGCGATCTCCTTGAGCTTGAGCGCGCCCTCGAGCGCCACCGGGTAGCCGACGTGGCGGCCCAGGAACAGCACGGACGTAGCATCCTTCATGCTGCGGGCGAGCTCGCGCAGCGGCCCGGCGTTGTCCAGCACGGTCTGGATCTTCTCGGGGATCTTGTTCAGGTCCGCGAGGACGTCCTTGATCTGGCCGGAGAAGATGTTCCCGCGCAGCTGTGCCAGGTAGAGCCCGAGGAGGTACGCGGCGGTGATCTGCGCGAGGAACGCCTTGGTCGAGGCGACGGCGATCTCCGGGCCGGCGTGCGTGTACAGCACGGCGTCGGACTCGCGCGGGATCGTGGACCCGTTCGTGTTGCAGATGGAGACGGTCTTGGCGCCCTGCTCGCGGGCGTACCGGACCGCCATGAGCGTGTCCATGGTCTCGCCGGACTGGCTGATGGACACGACGAGCGTGTTCGAGTCCACGATCGGGTCGCGGTAGCGGAACTCGTGCGCGAGCTCCACCTCGGTGGGGATGCGGCACCAGTTCTCGATCGCGTACTTCGCGACGAGGCCCGCGTACGCGGCGGTGCCGCACGCGAGCACGATGATCTTGTTGACCTTCTTCAGCTCGGCCGGGTCGATGCGCAGCTCGTCGAGGATGAGGCGGCCCGAGGTGTCGGAGCGGCCCAGCAGGGTGTCCGCGACGGCGGCCGGCTGATCGTGGATCTCCTTCTCCATGAAGGAGCTGAAGCCGCCCTTCTCGGCGGAGGCGGCGTCCCACGAGACCTCGAACTCCTTGCCGTGCGCGGGCGCCCCGAAGAAGTCGGTCACCTCGAAGGAATCGGGGGTGATCGTCACGATCTGGTCCTGGCCGAGCTCCACAGCGCGGCGCGTGTAGTCGATGAAGCCGGAGACGTCGGAGCCGAGGAAGTTCTCCCCCTCGCCGAGGCCGACGACGAGCGGCGAGTTCCGCCGCGCAGCGACGACGACGCCGGGCTGGTCCGCGTGGACGGCCAGGAGCGTGAACGCCCCCTCGAGCCGCTGGCAGGCGAGCTGCATCGCACGGGTGATGTCGCCGTCGGCCGCGCCGCGGTACAGGTCCCCGATCAGCGCGGCGGCTACCTCGGTGTCGGTCTCGGAGAGGAACGTCACGCCCTTCGCGGCCAGCTCGGCCTTGAGGGTGGCGTAGTTCTCGATGATGCCGTTGTGGATGACGGCGAGCTTGCCGCCGTCGGCAAGGTGGGGGTGGGCGTTGGCGTCGGTCGGGCCGCCGTGGGTGGCCCAGCGGGTGTGCCCGATCCCGGTGAGGCTCTCGGGCAGCGGGTGCGCGCTGAGCTCGTTCTCGAGGTTCTTCAGCTTCCCGGCCTTCTTCCGGGACTCGATCCCCCCGTCCGCGACCACCGCGACGCCGGCAGAGTCGTAGCCGCGGTACTCGAGGCGGCGCAGGCCTTCGATCACGACATCAAGGGCACTGTGACTTGCATCGGGGCGCGACTGGGCGCGGCCCACGTAGCCGACGATTCCACACATGCGCTCCATCCTACCGGGGCGCCCGCCCCGTCTGTATTTCGCACCTGCGCCGCCAGTTGGCAGAATCACACAAGTGAGTCTGCAGAGAAGCGAGTTCAGTGGCGACGGCGCGACGCCTTTCGTCGAGCTAGACCGTGCCACATGGGCCCGCCTGTCGGACCGCGTGGAACAGCCCCTCAACCAGGAGGACATCGAGCGGATCAGGGGCCTCGGCGACCCCCTGGACATGCGCGAGGTGCGCGACGTGTACCTCCCGCTCTCCCGCCTGCTCTCCCTCTACGTCGAGGCGTCCGGCCAGCTGCACACCGCCACGCAGACATTCCTCGGCGAGCGCACGCAGCGCACGCCGTTCGTGATCGGCGTGGCCGGCTCGGTGGCCGTGGGCAAGTCCACGATCGCCCGCGTGCTGCGGGAGATGCTGCGCCGCTGGCCCTCCACCCCGGACGTGCAGCTCGTCACCACGGACGGCTTCCTCTACCCGCTCTCGGAGCTGACGCGCCGGGGGCTGCTCGAGCGGAAGGGCTTCCCCGAGTCGTACGACCGCCGCGGGCTCCTGCGCTTCGTCGCCGAGATCAAGTCCGGCGCCGAGGAGGTCCGGGCGCCCTGGTACTCGCACCTCACCTATGACATCGTGCCCGGCCGGGAGGTCGTGGTCCGGCGCCCGGACGTGCTCATCGTGGAGGGCCTCAACGTCCTCGCCCCCGCCCGCCAGCGCCACGACGGCACCACCGGGCTGGCACTGAGCGACTTCTTCGACTTCTCCGTCTACGTGGACGCGAAGACGAGCTACATCGAGAAGTGGTACGTGGAGCGCTTCCTCAAGCTCCGCTCGGGCGCGTTCGCGCAGCCGGAGAGCTACTTCCACCGCTACGCCTCCCTCTCCGACGAGGAAGCCGTCACCACCGCGCGCAGCATCTGGAAGCGCATCAACGAGCCGAACCTGATCCAGAACGTCCTCCCTACGCGCGGCCGCGCCCAGCTCGTGCTCACCAAGGACCAGGACCACTCGATCCGCCGCATGCTCCTGCGGAAGGTCTAGCGGCGGCGGCTCCCGCAACCCCGGTGGTTGAGCGGAGCCGAAACCCCGGTGGGTGAGCGGAGCCGAAACCCCGGTGGTTGAGCGGCGTTCCGGCGACCGCCAAAATCCCGCGGCCGAGAACCCGTTCACTCCTTCATGTTTGACTTCAGGTCTGCATAGCGACCCTCAACGACGCATCTTCGCTTGGCGCGGCTCCAACCCTGGAGCTTCTTCTCGAGGTAGTAGGCCTCGGCGATGCTGTCCATCTGCATCGACCACGCGAGCTTCACCGGCCGGCGCCGTCGTGTGTATGCAGCACCCTCACCGGCGGCGTGCTGCGCGACCCGGCGTTCCAAGTCCGTCGTGCTGCCCGCGTAGTAGCTGCCATCGGCGCATTCCAGAATGTAGGTGAAAGCCATGAAGCCAAAGCTAACCGGGGGCTCACCCGTCCGGAGGGTTATCCACAGGAGCTGGTGAACGGGTTTCGACTCCGCTGCGCTCCGCTCAACCACCGTCCGCCATGGGTTGCGACTCGGCTGCGCTCCGCTCAACCACCGCGCCCCGCTCAACCATCGGGGGTCCAGCTTTCGCACAGGGTCTACCTAGGCGGGTCGCATAGCCTACTCCCCATGTCCTCTGGCAGCAAGAAGCTTTTCGACACCACGACCGCCCTCGGCAGGGTCCTCGCGTTCTTCGCCGTGAGCGCATTGTGCGGGGTGCTGGTGGCCGGGCTCATGTCCCCGGCCCTGGCGCTCACCGGCGGCGCCGCGACCGGCGCCACGGAGGCCCTGGCCGCGGCCCCGAGCGAGCTCACGAGCACCCCTCCGGGGCAGGCGACCAGGGTCCTCGCGGCGGACGGTTCCGTGATCGCGAACCTCTTCACCGAGAACCGCACCGACGTCCCGCTCGAGAAGATGTCCCCGAACATCAAGAACGCCATCGTCGCGATCGAGGACTCCAGGTTCTACGAGCACGGAGGCGTGGACCCCATCGGGATCCTCCGGGCGCTCGCCACGGACCTGGCGGGCGGCCGCCAGGGCGCCTCGACCCTGACGCAGCAGTACGTGACCAACGTGCTCAACGAGCAGCTCGTGGCCCAGGGGCAGAGCGCGGACATCGTGCTCAACGGCCAGAAGGGGGTCAGCGACAAGCTGCGGGAGATGCAGCTATCCATCGCGCTCGAGAAGAAGTTCTCCAAGGACCAGATCCTCCAGGGCTACCTCAACGTGGTCCCCTTCAACGGCAACGCCTACGGGGTCCAGGCCGCGAGCCAGTACTTCTTCTCCCTCGACGCCAAGGACCTCACCCTCCCGCAGGCCGCGCTCCTCGCGGGCCTGGTCAACGGGCCGGCCTACTACGACCCGTCCCAGCACCCCGACCGGGCCAAGGACCGGCGGGACCTCGTCCTGAATGCCATGCTCGCCCACGGCTACATCAGCCAGCGCGAGCACGACGACGCCGTCGCCGCCCCCATCCAGCTCAAGCTGAACCCACCGCGCGAGGGCTGCGCCTCCGCCGCGCAGGCCCCGTACTTCTGCGACTACGTGCTGCACCAGATCCTCAATGACCCGGCGTACGGCGCGGACCCGACCGCCCGCCTGAACAAGGTCATGCTCGGCGGCCTGACGATCAAGACCACCCTCGACCCGCGCCTGCAGGGCCCCGCCCAGAAGCAGGTCGACTCGACCACGGGGACCAACCCGGACAAGTGGGGCGCCTCGCTCGTCACGGTCCAGCCGGGCACGGGGAAGGTCGTCGCGATGGCCCAGAACAGCCGCATGGCCGAGGGCCAGGGCTCGGGCTTCGTCACGTCGTACAACTTCAACGTGGACTCCGCGGACGCCAGCGGCAACGACCTCGGGGGCGCCGGCGGCTACCAGCCCGGGTCCACGATGAAGCCCGTGACCCTCGCCGCGTGGCTCATGGAGGGCAAGGGGACGGACCAGACCGTGGACGCCTCGCGGCGCCGGTACGGCTCGAACTTCCCGTGGAAGTCGACGTGCGGCCCAGTCCACGGCGTCTTCGACAGCACCGTGCCCGGCTCCACGGACCTGCAGAACGACGAGGACGGCTACTACCGCCCCATGACCGTCCGTCAGGGCATCTACAACTCGATCAACACGGCCACGTTCGCCTCCGCCGCGGGGCTGACCGACTTCTGCGACATCCAGCGCGCCGCCGACGCGCTCGGCATGCACCAGGGGGACGGCAAGGACCACAAGCTGGACCTCTCGACCCTCGGGAATCTGCTCGGCGGCGAGAACGTAGCGCCCATGACCATGGCCAACGCGTTCGCGACCTTCGCCGCCAACGGCACGTACTGCACCCCGATCGCCATCACCGAGGTGGACGACAACCAGGGCAAGCAGATCGGCGGCCAGTCCCAGCAGTGCACCCCGGGCGCGGTGAACCCCGACGTGGCCAAGGCCGCCACGAACGTGCTCCAGGACGTCCTCACCAAGGGCTCGGGCCTCCTGATCCCGCAGAAGCTCGGGGTTCCCGACGCCGCCAAGACGGGCACCAACAACGAGAACAGCCAGACGTGGGTGGTGGGCTACACGCAGGGGCTCGCGACGGCGTCGTTCTTCGGCGAGGCGCTCAACGGGCCGTCCGTCCGGATGGGCCGCGACATCACGGTCAACGGGAAGTTCTACCCCGTGGTCGACGGCGCGTACATCGCCGGGCCGCAGTGGGCCGGCTACATGCAGCAGGTCGCCAAGTACTACGACCACGGCAGCTTCGACGCCCCGCCGCAGCGGCTCATCAGCGGCCGGGGCTGAGCCGGGCCGCGTGCAGGCGGCGCGGGAAGGATTTAACCGCTCGTTCATTCTGGTTCGGCGGCGGCAGGTCTACTGTGGGCCCATGCTGAGTGGATTCAAAGAGTTCATCATGAAGGGCAACGTCCTCGACCTTGCCGTCGCCGTCGTCATGGGCGCCGCCTTCGGCGCCGTCGTGGACGCTCTGGTCAAGAACGTCCTCATGCCCGCCATCTCCGTTCTCGTCGGCCAGCCCAACTTCGACAACTTCCTCGCGGTCGGGCCCATCAAGTTCGGCGTGCTCCTCACCGCGATCATCAACTTCCTCCTGATCGCCGCCGCGATCTACTTTGTCGTCATCGTCCCGATGAACCACATGATCGCGCGCCGCAACCGCAAGCTCGGCATCAAGGACGAGGAGGCCGGCGAGAAGGTCGACCCGCAGATCGCCCTCCTCACCGAGATCCGCGACTCGCTCAAGACCCGCCAGAACTAGCGCTGGCAGGCTGGATGCCGGCACCCGAGGCGCGGGTGCCGGCGTCCAGCGTGCCTTGAGGCTCGGTGTGCAGACTCGACCCCCATCATTGCGTCACTGACCGCAGAGTCGCCCTTGCAGCCTCGGCGACACCCAGCGCCAGCTCGACCTCCCCGGGCACAACCTCCTCAGGCACAACCTCCTCGGGTACGGCCAATGGCTCCCAGGGTCAGGCCGCGGCCCGGGGGCGTGGGGCTGTACCGCCGTCGCGCCAACGGGCCCCTCGCCCTCCGCGACCGCTAGGACCCGGCCCTCACCCGGAGAGCCCCGCCTCGGCGAGGCGCTCGGCCCCGTCACGGAAGGCACCGCGGAGGTCGCTCTCACCGAGCCGGGACGCCGCCGAGGCGAAGACGACCGCGCCCACGATCCGCGCCTCCTGGATCCGCCACGGCTCCGGGAACGGCCCCTCGTCCGGCCGCGGTCCGGGCCAGGGCCACGGCCAGCGGCGGGGCCACGGGGAGCCGCACCAGTCCTCGACGAGCTCGCTCACCCAGCCCGCGGGATTCTCACCGCGCAGCTGCGCCTCAATGGCCAGGTGCACCACGCGGTTCGCCATGCTGACGGCCCCGACGGCGATGTCGTGCGGATCCTTCGGCGGCAGCGGCTGCGGGTTGAGCGCCACCGACTCGACCCTGCGCCCGTTGACCGGCCCGTGCGGGATGATCGCATCCCAGATCTCGGGGCGAAGCCGGCTGATCGCAGCCAGGAGCGGAAAGTGGTCCATGCTGTCCTCCCGGACGGAAGCAGAGTGCGAATCCCCAGCCGGAGCCCTATCTCCTGCCGCAAGTATCCTCACCCCCCACCTGCCGCGGAAGAGCGCACGACGCCGCGCCTCACCGACTGTTGACCGGCTCGCCTCGGCGCGGCACTCTGGCGGCAGATCAACGTGCGGGGGATCTCCACGAGGAGGCGAACCATGGTTCCGTGGACGCGGATCACGCTCGGCGTCCTGACCGCCCTCGGCGGCGTCACCGCGCTGGCCGGCGGCGCGACGCTGGTGTGGGGGTCCCTGTCCGTGAGCAGGGTCGAGTGGGCCACGCCGCCCGAGACGATGCTGGTGGGCAGCCCGTTCACGTCCTACCTGATCCCGGGCCTGCTGCTCGCACTGGTGATCGGCGGCACGCAGATCACCGCGGCGGCGATGCTGCTGCGGAGGGCGCGGGGCGCTGCCCTCGCGACGGCGGTGGCGGGCTACGGACTGCTGATCTGGATCTTCGTGCAGATGATCGTCATCCCCTTCAGCCCGCTGCAGGCCATCTACTTCGCCTGGGGCGCCGCGGAGGTGGGGCTCCTCCTCGTGGCCCTCGGGCTGTTCCGGCGCCCCGCCGCAGACACCGCGGAACGGTGGACCACGGCGTCCCGCTGAGGGACCGCTGACGGAAGGCATAGGCCCGTGTGCGCGGTGACGGGTCAGACCGCCTCTGACCCGTCACCGCACAGACCGGACCCCTGCGCACCGGAACACTGCACGCTCAACGACCAGGGGGTCTCAGGACCTGTGAGCCTCGACGACCCCGCGCACCCCGCGACTCCGGGCCCAGCCCTACACCGCGACGAGTTCGACGATCCCGTAGACGCCCGTGTCGATGACGCGGGCCGGCTCGAAGCCCGCGGCCGCCCCCAGTGCCTGGTGCTCGGCAGCAGAGCGCTGGCGGCCCTCGGTCTGGGCGAGCATCATGAGGTCCGAGACCGAGACCGGGAACGCCGCGACATTCTGCTCCTGGAGCCACTCCAGCACGAGAACCGTCGCGCCCGGCACCGCGGCCGCGCGGACGTTGCGGAGGATCTGCCGGCACTGGTCGTCGTCCCAGTCGTGCAGGACGTCCTTGAGGAGGTACAAGTCGGCCCGGGCCTCGAAGCCCTCGAACAGGTCCCCCTGGACGGCCTGCACCCGCTCCCCCACGCCCCGCGCGGCGAGGTACTCCCCCGAGGCAGCGAGGGGCCCCGCCTGGTCGACCAGCACGCCGTCGAGCGTCGGCCGTGCCCGGAGCACCTCGGCGAGCATCGAGCCGATGCCGCCGCCCACGTCGCACACCGTGCCATGCTCGGGCCACGGGTAGGCGGCGACGATGAGCGGAGCCGCCAGGAGCGTGAGCTCGTGCATGGTGCGTGCGAAGCCCGCCTCCTCGTCGGGGTGCGCCGCCATGTGCTCCCACAGGGTGGTCCCGGTGGCCTCGTTGAAGGCGGGCTTGCCGTCGGCGAGGGTCTCGGGGAGCCGGAGCCAGCCGGCGAGGACCGCGTCCGAGGTCACGTAGCGGATCCACCCGGCCATGGAATGCGGGCTGTCCTCGATCAGGAGCCTTCCGGTGCGCGTGAGCGTGAAGCGGCCGCCGGCGTCGAGCCTCACAAGCCCGTAGACGGCGAGTCCGCGCAGGACGCGGTGGACGGTGTCCGCGTGGAGGCCCAGCTCTGCGGCGACCTGCTGCGCCGTCTTCCGCCCGGTGGCCAGCGGCTCGATGAGGCGGGTCTTCACGGCCGCGCGCATCAGCGCGACCGCTGCGACTCCCCCGCTGACCTCCAGGAACCGGGCCTGGGCGGGCTTGAGCGCGGCCGAGGCCCGTTCGAGGGCGGCGCTGAGCCGTTGGACGGCGCGAACGACAGGTGGCGGCGGCGGGCGCATGAGGCGAGCGTACCGTTCTGCTCAGGCTGGGGTTCCCGGGCGGCGTGTCGGCGCACGACACGCCGGGCCAGCACGCTCCAGCCGCCTCAAACTGAGCAGGAACGGACCGGCCCCGCCGGCGCGAGCGCGGTCCTGCGAGGCCTCAGCCCTCAGTGCTCTGCACGCCGGGCATCGCCAGGAACTCGAGGACCTCGATGGTGCCGCCGGATTCGGTGTGCGGGTGGCCCTCCAGGAGGCCCTGGACCTCGCCGAGCGAGCCGCCCTGCATGATCGAGAAGCCGCCGATGGGATCGCCGCCGCCGGGACCCGCGACGCTCTGGACCGGCGAGCCCATGTCCACGAGGGCCGCGGCGGCCCGCTCGCCCCACGCGTTCCACGCGTCCATGCCGGCGGCGGCCGCTGCAGAGTCTGTGTTGGCCATCTGCTCACGGGCAGTGCGCGGCGAACGGTAGAGGATCAGGAACTTGGCCACGGCGACTCCTCAGCTCAGCGGGACGGCCCGGATCAGGACCAAGCTCATGGTTCAGCCGGGGAGCGGCCGCGGCAAGGGCCAGCGCCCTCGCCCGCGGCGGGAGTCCTACGTCAGGGCGAGCTGGCTCTCGACCACTCCCGCGAGCCGCTCGGCGATGGCCTCGGCGGTCGCCTCGTCGGCGGCCTCGACCATCACGCGCACCAAGGGCTCGGTGCCGGAGGGACGCAGCAGAACCCGCCCGGTCTCCCCGAGCTCTGCCTCGGCGGCAGCGACAGCCGCCGCGACGCCGTCGTCCGCGCTGACGCGAGCCTTGTCCACGCCCTTGACGTTGATGAGCACCTGCGGGTAGCGGGTCATCACGGCGGCGAGGTCCTTGAGCGGCCGGCCGGTGCGGGCCACCTGGGCGGCGAGCTGGAGGCCGGTGAGGACGCCGTCGCCGGTGGTGGCGTAGTCGGAGAAGATGACGTGGCCGGACTGCTCGCCGCCGAGCGAGTACCCGTGCGCGCGCATCTCCTCGAGGACGTAGCGGTCCCCCACGGCGGTCTCGCGGATGGTGACGCCGGCCTCGCGGAGGGCGATCTTCAGGCCGAGGTTGCTCATGACGGTCGCGACCAGGACGTTGTCGCGCAGCTTCCCGTCGTCCTTGAGGGCCAGGCCGAGGATGGCCATGATCTGGTCGCCGTCCACGACGGTGCCCTCGTGGTCGACGGCGAGGCAGCGGTCGGCGTCGCCGTCGTGCGCGATGCCGAGGTCGGCGCCGTGGGCGATGACGGCGGCCTGGAGCTGCTCGAGGTGGGTGGAGCCGACGCCGTCGTTGATGTTGAGCCCGTCCGGCTCGGCGCCGATGACGACCACGTTCGCGCCGGCGTCCTTGAAGACCTGCGGGGAGCAGCCGGAGGCGGCGCCGTTCGCGCAGTCGAGGACCACCGTGAGGCCGTCGAGGCGGTGCGGGAGGGTGGTGAGGAGGTGGACGATGTAGCGGTCCTCGGCATCCGCGAAGCGCTGGATGCGGCCGACGCCGGCTCCGGTGGGACGGACGGGCTCCTCCGAGAGGAGGGCCTCGATCTGGTCCTCGGTCTCGTCGGGGAGCTTGTGGCCGCCGCGGGCCAAGAACTTGATGCCGTTGTCCGGGGCCGGGTTGTGGCTGGCGGAGATCATGACGCCGAAGTCCGCGCCAAGGTCCGCGACCAGGTAGGCGGCGGCCGGGGTGGGCAGCACGCCTGCGTTGAACACGTCCACGCCCGCGCTCGCGAGGCCCGCCTCGACGGCGGCGGAGATGAACTCGCCGGAGGCGCGGGGGTCGCGGGCGACGACGGCGCGGGGCCGGGCGCCGTCGGCCACCTGCCGGTGCCCGAGGACGACGGCGGCCGCCTGGGAGAGCTTGAGGGCGAGCTGGGCGTCGAGAAGGCCATTGGCCAGTCCGCGGACGCCGTCGGTACCGAAGAGCCTAGTCACAAGCGCCTAGTCTACGGCGGTTGAGCGAAGTCGAAACCCGCCCCGGCGGTTGAGGCCGATGCCGAAGCCTCAGTCCCGCAGCACCGGGAACCGCGCGGAGTACGTCTCGCCCTCCTCGAGGACCTCCGCTGCGGGCCCCACGATGAGCGGATCCGGCGCGTGGGCGACCTTGAGGTCCTTCTTGTCATAGGGCGTCACGTGGAGCACGTAGCGCATGGCCTCGAGGCGGGCACGCTTCTTGTCATTGCTCTTGATGACGGTCCACGGCGCGTCCCCGGTGTCCGTGTAGAAGAACATGGCCTCCTTCGCCTCGGTGTAGGCGTCCCACTTGTCGAGGCTGGCCATGTCCGTGGGCGAGAGCTTCCACTGCTTCACCGGGTCCGTCTCGCGGGAGGCGAAGCGGTTGAGCTGCTCCTCGCGGCCCACGGAGAACCACAGCTTGTGCAGCCGGGTGCCGGAGTTGACGAGCATCCGCTCGAATTCTGGGGCCTCGCGCATGAACTCGTGGTACTCGCTCGGGCTGCAGTAGCCCATCACGCGCTCGACGCCGGCCCTGTTGTACCAGGAGCGGTCGAACATGACGATCTCCCCGCCGCTGGGCAGGTGCGCGACGTACCGTTGGAAGTACCACTGCGTGCGCTCTTCGTCGGTGGGCTTCTCGAGGGCCACGATCCGCGCGCCGCGGGGGTTGAGGTGCTCGTTGAACCGCTTGATCGCCCCGCCCTTGCCGGCCGCGTCGCGGCCCTCGAAGAGGATGAGGACCTTCTGGCCGCTCTCCTTGACCCAGAGCTGGAGCTTGAGGAGCTCGATCTGGAGGGCGCGCTTCTGGCGCTCGTAGGCGGGCCGGGAGAGCTTCTCCGTGTAGGGGTAGCCGTGGCGCCACGCGTGCGGGTCGGCGCTGGGCCTGACCTTGTGGTCGACCTTGCCGATCTCGCGGAGCTCGTCCAGCTCTGCGGCGTAGTCCTCGGTGACGGAGAGGCGCGGATCCTCGGGGTTCGGTCCCATGAGTGAAGGGTAACGCCGCGGGCGACGACGACGAACGCCCGGGTGCCGAACGGCACCCGGGCGTCCCCCAACTCGGTTGAGCTACTTGCCGGGAACGAGGCAACCGCCGTTGGCGATGGTGCCGTCGATCGCGGTGATCTGGGCTTGGACGGAGGCGAGCTTGTCCTGAAGGCCAGCTACGACAGCCTTCTGGGCAGCGACCGCATCCCTGTTCGTTTTCTTCTGCGTCTGGAGATTACGGAGGGTGGCCTGTGCATCGCTGACCTGCTGGTCGAGGGAGACAGACTGCTGCTGCAGGCCAGCGAGCTGCTTCTCCGTGTCCGAAACCTGCTGGTTGAGGCTGTCGAGCTGTTCCAGGAGCGGATTAACCAGGTTCTGCAGATCAAGGACTTTTTGCTCGGCAACCTTGATCTGCGCGTTCAGGTCAGTGAGCTTCGCGACGAGGACGTCGCTAGCGGCGTTGAGCAGGACGAGCTCGCCCTGCTTCGTGTTCACAGCAGCATTCGCCTGATCGACAGCATCCTGAAGCGCCGGCAGCTGGTCCTGGAGGGACTTGAGCTCTGCCTGCTTGTCCCTCACGGCCTGCTGGGCCGCGGTCAGGGCGTCATTTGCCGCTGTGAGTGCGCTCTGGAGCTGGGTTAGCTTGTCCCGCTGCGCTGACACTTCCCTGACGGCCGCATCACGGTTCTCAGTCAAGCCCGGCAGTGCGTCCTCCAGATTCTTGACCACGGCCGCCTGCGCGTCCACGGCGGCCTGAGCAGCAGCCGCGGCACTCTGCAGGGTGCCAAGGTCAGACTGGAGGCCCTGAAGCTCCGCCTGCTTTGCCCCGACGGCGGTGTTGGCGGTGTCCACGGCGGACTGCAGCGCGGGCAGCTGGCCCTGGAGCGTGGTGAGATCAGCCTGCTTGGTCGTCACAGCGTCGTTGGCGCTCGCGAGCGCTGCCTGGAGTGGCGCCGCCTGCTGCTGGAGCGCGCTGCTGTTCTGCTGTGCCGTCAGGAGCTGCGCGTTCAGCGTGTTCACGTTCGCCTGGAGGGCCGTGAGATTGCCCTGCAGGGAGGCGATCTGACCGTTCGTCGTGGTGATCTGGTCGTTTACTTGGTTCAGCTGCGTCTGGTCCTTAGCCAGCTGGGCCTGCGCATCCAACTTTTTCCTACCCTGGGAGTTCGTCGGATAAGAGTCGATGATCGCCTGCTGGGCGGCGATATCGGCCTCCAGGCTCGTCTTCTGCTGCTGCAGAGGCGCGAGGGCGTTCTGGGCGGTGGTGAGTTCAGCCTGCTTCGCCGTCACCGCCTGCTGCGCGGCGGCGACCTGGGACTGGAGGGTGGTGATCGACGCATTGGCGTCGGCGATTGCCTTCGTGTTGGCGTCGACGGCGTCAGCGGCCTGCTTGGCCGTGGCCTGCAGCGAGGCCAGGTCGGTCTGGGCCTGAGCGATCTGAACCTTCTTGGCTGCGAGGGCGGCCGCGGCCTGCTGCGCCGTCGCCTGCAGCCCGGCGAGGTCCGTCTGGGCTTGGGCGACCTGAGCCTTCTTGGCCTCGACGGCGGCCGCGGCATCGCCCGCCGTCTTCTGCTTTGCCGCGAGGTCCGCCTTGGCGTCAGCCACCGCCTTGAACTGAGCGTCGAGCGTGGACTGCGCGGTGGTTGCGATTCCCTGGAGCCGGGTCAGCTCGGCCGTTGCAGCGTCGACTGCGCTCTGCGCGGCCTTCACATTGTCCGCCGCCGTCTGTGCGGCCGCCTGGAGGTTCGCGAGTTCACCTGCAGCCGAGTTGATCTGGAGCTGCTTGGCGTCCAGGGCGCTCTGGGCGTCGGCCGCGGCCTTCTGGAGCGTGGCCTGCTCGGCATTGGCCGCGGCGATCTCCTGGTTCTTGGCGTCGAGTGCTGCCTGAGTGCTGGTGGCCTGGTTCTTGAGGTCGGCGCTGGCCGCCTGCGCTGCAGCGAGCTCGTCCTGGAGAGGCGAAAGCTGGGAGGTCAAGTCCGCCTGCTGAGCGCGGAGCGTCGCGAGTGTGGATGTCGCAGTCTCGATCTCCTGCTGTGTGGCGGTCTGCTGCTGTGTCAGCGACTTGACCGAGGCCTCAGCGGTCGAAATCTGTTGCTCGAGTGCAGCGAGGTCGTCGTCAGCCTGCTTGATCGTTGCGTTGAGGCCAGCGATCTCCGTGTTGAGCGCGTCCGCCTGCTTCTGCAGATCCGCCCTCTTGGCCTGAAGCACGGCGATCGCGTCAGCGTTCCGCTTCGTCGCGGCCTTGAGCAGGTTCTCCTGGATTGCGCCACGGTGCGCCAGCTGGTTGACCACACCGTTGCAGACGCCCTGCGTGCCCGCAGGCCCGTCGGCCTGCGCGGGCAGCCCGACGGTGAGCAGCGTTCCCGTGATGCCCGGGACCAGGACGGCAGCCGCGAGGGCCCGCCTGAGCCGGGTTGTGCGGGTAAGCGAGTAGTTCATGATTCCTCCGAGTGGGTGCGAAGGGACACCAACCGAGACCTGAGACGCCGAGGTGGCAATAGCAGAAGGTTGAGATCCCGTGAGCCGGGGCTCGCGGTGGCGCCGAAGCGCGAATGCACGATGTGTCCCCTTCATCGTTGGCATTGCGCCCGACTCTGGACGCATTTCAAACGCTATGCGCCTCCCGCGAGCCCCGCACCACTTGTTTTGCAAACCGAGTACTCGAAAACATCTGTCATGAAAACGGCAGCGCCGCCGGCACTACTTCGTGAACGAGAACACTGCCGAGTGCACGGTCCCGTCGGCAAGCCGCACGGACACCGTCCCGCTCTTTCCGGCCCACGCCCGGTCGGTCTTCCACAGGTACGTGTACTGGCCGCTCGCGGCGTCGTAGGTCAGGCCCGCACCGGGGAGCTTGCCGCTCTGGTCGATCGCCTCCCCCGCGAGCGCGCCGCCGCTCACCGCGAAGGTGGGCGCGCCGTCGAGCACCCCGAGGCCGCGGTCCCCGCCGAGGCTGAAGCTCAGCGCGACGTCCCGCCCGGCCCTGGCCACGTTCACCCTGTCCGTGTCCACGCTGCGGAAGAAGCCCGCGAACGGGTACACCACGCGGTAGGAGCAGGACGCGGACGACGTCGCGTGCCCCACCCGGTCGCTCGCCGCACCGGCCGCGAGGGTCTCCGTCCGCGCGCCCACGGCGTCGGTCACGAGGCTGAGGGAGCCGGCCGACGCGCCGGCGACGCCGGACCCGCCCGCCTCGTCCGAGGCAGTCCAGGTCCCCGACGTCGCCGAGCCGACCACCGCCTCGGCCGGGCAGTCGAGCGCGACGGTGGGTGCCGCGCCGTCGACCGCGCCGGAGACCACCGCGTGGTTCTTGTTCAGCGCCGCGTCACGGGCGACCCCGGTGATCCGGAACGGGCCCGCCGCGGCCACGGTGGCGCTGCCGGTCACGCTCGTGACCCCGCTGCCGGCGGAGCCGTCGGGCAGGGCCGGGTCGCCGGCGCTGGCGAAGGCCACGCCCACGGAGTCGCGCCACCAGCCGGTCCCGTCAGGGGCCGTGTACTCGGGGCCGCGGCTCGTGGTGTACGACGGCGCGTTGGGCGCCCCGCGGTCGACGACCACTGCCGCGCTCGGCGCGCTCGGGGCGCTCGAGAGCGCGGGCGCCGTCGTGCCCGCTTCGACGGCGGTGACCCGGTAGCTGCGCGTCCCCTCCTCCGGGGCGGCCAGGGTGAGTGCGGTCGAGGTGAGGCCGGTGATGACGGTCTTCCACTCGAGGTCGTCGCGGTCGCGGGTCTCGACGGTGTACGTGAGCGGGTCGCCCTCGGCATCGGTGGAAGCCGCCCACGAGAGCGTGAGCGACCCGCCCGTGACGCGGGCGGAGACGGACGGGGTGCCCGGCGCGGTCGGGGCGGTGTCGGCGTCGCGGCACCCGGCGGTCTCCCAGGTCACCCGCGTCTCGGCGTTGAGGACGACGGGTGCCTCCCCCGGTGTCGCGGAGGTCCCGCCGGCCCACCAGCGGATGGTGGTCTCCCCCGGCCCGTTCACCGTGGAGCGCAGCGCCATCTGGAACTCCGCGGAATCGCTGCGGGTGCCGTCGGGACGGGCGGTCCAGTCCGAGGGCAGCGTCAGCTCGGGCCAGGCGGTCGGGAAGTCGACCGTCATGCCGGCGGGCCAGCTGAGCACGCTCGCATCGAAGCTGACGGTGGAGCCGTCGGCGTAGACCGGCGCCGTGCCGCGAGCTCCCTGGCGGACCGCGGAGAGGAGCGTGCTGAACGGGATGGCCTGATCGCAGGCGATGATGCCGAGGGCGACATCCGTGCCCTCGGTGAGCACGTCGCCGTCGGCATGGAGCGTATCGGCGTGGGCGGGGACGGCGAGCCCCAGGGCGAGGGCTGCGGTCGCCGCGGAGGCGAGGGCGGGCCGGGAAAGATGTCGAGAACGGGTCATGACGGGGTCCCCCAAGGATTTTTTCCGACGGATCGGCGCCGCTGTCTGCGGCCCCGCCGCGAACCTAGCGCCCCACCCGGCCCCGTGCACCACTTGTTCCTGAACGCGTGTACTCAAAAACACCTGTTTGGCGAATTCCGGCCGGTTGGGGACCCGTCCGGGGACGCGGAAAGGCCCGCCCCGCGCAGTGCGGGACGGGCCTTCCGAACGGTGGTCGAGCGAAGTCGAAACCCCGCCCAACCAGCCGAATCAGCGCTTCGAGTACTGCGGAGCGCGGCGGGCCTTCTTGAGACCGGCCTTCTTGCGCTCGACCACGCGGGCGTCGCGGGTCAGGAAGCCGGCCTTCTTCAGGGCCGGACGGTTGTTCTCGACGTCGATCTCGTTGAGAGCGCGCGAGACACCGAGGCGCACAGCGCCGGCCTGGCCGGAGGGGCCACCGCCGTGGATGCGGACGATCACGTCGTAGGCGCCCTCGAGGTCGAGGAGCTTGAACGGGTCGTTCACCTCCTGCTGGTGCAGCTTGTTCGGGAAGTAGTTCTCGAGCGTGCGGCCGTTGATGGTCCACTGGCCGGAGCCGGGGACGACGCGGACGCGGGCCACGGCCTCCTTGCGGCGGCCGACAGCGGCACCGGAGACGGTGAGCGCCGGGCGCTCGCGCTTCGGGGCCTCGGCACCGGCGGGGGCGCTCTCGGACGTGTAGCTGGTCAGGTTCTCCTCGGCCTCGGCCGGGGCAAGCTCTTCGTTCTGAGCCACAGTGTTCTCCTTGATGAATTCTTGACTAGTGGCCAGGACTACTGGGCGACCTGGGTGATCTCGAAGGTCTTGGGCTGCTGGGCAGCGTGCGGGTGGTTCGGGCCCGCGTAGACCTTGAGCTTGGACAGCTGCTGCGCGGCCAGCTTGTTGTGCGGGAGCATGCCCTTCACGGCCTTCTCCACGGCGCGGACCGGGTTCTTCTCAAGGAGCTCCGCGTAGGTGACGGAGGTCAGGCCGCCCGGGAAACCCGAGTGGCGGTAAGCGCGCTTCTGCTGGAGCTTGGCGCCGGTGAGGGCGACCTTCTCAGCGTTGATGATGATGACGAAATCGCCCATGTCCATGTGGGACGCAAAGGTCGGCTTGTGCTTCCCGCGCAGCAGCGTTGCGGTCTGGCTGGCAAGACGACCCAGAACGACGTCGGTGGCGTCGATGACGTGCCACTGACGGTCGGCGTCGCCGGGCTTCGGAGTGTACGTACGCACAGTTGTTGCCTTCGTTTCTTGGTCTGGTGGGATGCCGGTGAGATACATCCCGTTCTTCGGTGCGCTACCGGACCAGAGGTGAGGGCTCCCAGACCAGTCATCCCGTGACACTCGAATGCGCCTCGGGAGCCGGCGTCCTGCAACTGGACACTCCCGCGGCGCGCACCATCGAGTCGAGACACGCACAACGACTATCAAGGATAGCCCGGCGCGGCAGGGCGGGTCAAAGCGGGTGCGGCGGCGGGGCGACCGCCCGCCTCATCCAGTCTCGCACGCGCGCACGACGCCGCTCGGCCGGCTCCCGGGGCACCCTCGCCTCTTCGCGGGCCGCCAGCGGGCCAGAACCGAGTACTCAGCCACCGGACCGAGTAGTCCCGGGGGTTATCAAAACAAACAAAAACAAGTACCGACCGAGTGTGGCGGATCTTTTCGCCCGGCATCAAGACTACCGGCATGGAACCCGACGGCGTTCATCTGGGGGTCGTTGCCCTGGTTCCACGGATTTCGAAAGAGGAATTCCCATGAACAAGTTCCTGGTCACCCTGCACATCTTCTGGAACGACATCACGAACACCGAGAAGGAGAAGGGAGCGACCGCGACCGAGTACGCGCTCCTGGTTGCATTCATCGCTCTCGCCATCGTTGGCGGCGTCACCGCCTTCGGCGGCCAGCTCAACACCTTCTTCACCGGCCTCGGGGCCGCAATCGGCATCCTCTGAGCAGGGTCTCGCAGCGCAGTCGTTTTCCGTGGCGGGCGCACGCCCGCCACGGAAATGACGTCTCTACTCGGGGAAGGGGGAAGAAATGCCACAGCTTCAAAGTAAAGAGCGCGGCGCTGCCGCCGTCGAGTTCGCTCTCGTCCTGCCCATCCTGCTCCTGCTGGTCGTGGGGATCATCGAGTTCGGCCGGCTCTACAACGCGCAGATCGTCATGACGAATGCCGCTCGAGAGGCGGCCCGGACCATGGCGGTCACCAAAGATGCGGGGCTGGCGGTGTCAGCGGCACAGGCTGTGGCGGGGGGCTACACCATCAATGTTGCTCCGGGAACCTGCACGCCCGACACCCAGGTGACCTCCACAGTCACCTCGCAGGTCGATCTTCTTACAGGCTCATGGTTCACCTTCGGCCCGGTCAACCTGACGGGGATAGGTGCCATGCGATGCGGCGGCTGATACGGCGCCTCAGAGGCGCTCATCCAGAGCGGGGTGCAACCGCAGTGATGGTCACCGTGCTCATGCTGGTCCTCGTTGGGGCTGGCGCTCTGGCCGTCGACATCGGCCGCATCGCGGCCTACAAGGCCCAGATTCAGAACGGGGCCGACGCGTCCGCCCTAGCTGTCGCGGCCTACTGTGCGAAGAACAAGACCTCGTGCACCACTACGGGAGCCAGTCTTGCGAATCAGTACACGCCGGCCAACTCGAATGGCGGAACCGCGGTACCGGCTTCAGTCACCTTCCCTACGTCCACCTCGGTCCGCGTGGTCAGTTCGTCACCAGCCGGAGGACTTCAGCTCACTCTCGCCAACGCCCTGAACATTGACTCGCAGGTTGTCGAGGCAGCGGCAACGGCCGTCTGGAAGCCGCCCGGCGGTGACGGAGGCTTCCCGCTCGCGCTTTCGGACAGCTGCTTCGATCTCGCCAACGCGTCGAACTCCGGCGACCTGCAGAAGTTCTCCTACAAGCCGGGCAGCGGCAAGAACGCGACGCCGACGAATATGCAATGCACACGGAACGCGAGCGGCCAAACCGTCCCGGGCGGGTGGGGATGGCTCAAGGAGTCGGACCCATGCGAGGCCACCACCTCAGCCAATGGAACCATTCCCTCAGATCCGGGGAACGATCCCGGAGACTGCAAAACCATCCTTGAGGGTTGGATCTCCACCCTTTCACAGAATAAGCCGGTCGAGGTTCTCTTCCCCGTCTTCAGCTACGCCGACTATCAAGGGAATTCGGCTCAGTATCACATTCTCGGATACGCAACACTGCAAATCTACGCTTGGCAGTTTAGTGGAACAGGGAACAGCCCCTACACATATATGCCTGGCAGTATTCCCGCGAAGGTCAAATGCACCGGCAGCGAGCGCTGTGTTGTGGGCAAATTCGTCCGCTTTGTCACCACCGAGGCGGAAACCGGCCCCGGCGGCAAGGACTACGGGTCCTACGCCGTCGCGCTGACGCAGTAAGAGTCGCACCGACGCCCGAGAAGCGCCGGCGCCCAAACAAGAAGGAGCTCGTCGTGAGGACCCGCCTACTGGGAGGCGTGGCCGCACTGATTGTCGCAATCATCGGCACCGTCCTGCTCATCACCTACGTCAACGGCGCCGATGCGCGCGCCCTTGCCAACACCGAAACGTCCGACGTCTACGTCGTGCAGAAGGCCGTCCCGGCGGGCACGCCGTCGGCAAGTCTCGGCGATGCCATCGCCAAGAAACCAATCCCCAAAGGTGTCACAGCCGTGGACGCCGTAAGCGATCTCGGCGACCTCCAGGGCCGGGTCGCAGCGGTCGACCTCCAGCCGGGCGAGCAACTCTTGGCTACTCGCTTCGTCGAGCCTGCAGAGCTGCGCGGACCGAGCAGAGCGGAGGTGCCTGCCGGAATGCAGGAAGTCACTGTCCGCCTGCCGATCGAACGTGTCGTGGGTGGGACTGTCTCTGCCGGCGACACCGTGGGCGTCTTCCTTTCATTTGCGAAGGAAGACGCCGCCTCCGCTCAGACGCAGCTGACGTATCACAAGGTCCTCGTGACGGGCTTCCAGATGGCCAGCGGTGCCAACGCTGAGAGCCCTCAGAACCAGCAGTCCGGCCAGAGCAGCGGTGGCATCAACAGCAACCGCAGCGCCGCGAACAATGGAGAGTACCTCGTGACCCTAGCTGTCCCCGCAGCCCAGGCCGAACGCATTGTCTTCACCACTGAATTCGGCAAGGTGTACCTCTCGAAAGAACCAAAGAACGCTGCGGAGGACTCCGCGGGCGTCGTAGACAGGACGAAGGTCTTCCGATGAGCCGCTATGCACTCGTCACGGCCGACGCAGGGTTCGAGCACCTCGTGCGGCTTGCCGTCGCCGGGCTTCCTGGTCTCCTCCAGAGCTTCCAGGCGGACTACCTGCCGACAGATGTGGATGACATTTTCGGTCAGCTGGTAGGCGACCCCCTCGAGGTCCTCATTCTCGGCCCAGACCTCAAGCCGGAGGAAGCACTCACCTTTGCGTCGGTGGTAGATGCAGCCCACCCCCACGTGAGCGTAGTCCTCACAGCGACGCCGACGCCGGACTTGGCTTTGGCCGCGATGCGCGCCGGCATTCGGGATCTCGTCCCCCCAGAGACGTCGATGGAGGGGCTCCGTGCACATATCGAACGGGCAAGGGCAGCAGCTGAGACACGTAGGGCGGCCGCGCCTCCCGCCGATGATGCCGCGGCCGGCGGGGGGCGGGGGCGGGTTATTCCAGTCATGTCGCCTAAGGGCGGCGTCGGAAAGACGACCATCGCGACGAATCTCGCCGTCGGCCTCGCAAAGCTGGCCCCCCTGTCGGTGGTCCTCGTGGACCTCGACCTCCAGTTCGGGGATGTCGCAAGCGGACTCATGCTGACTCCGGAACGCAGCGTCCTGGACGCTGTGAGCGGCCCCGTCGACTCCCTGTCGCTCAAAACATATCTGACACCGCACGACACCCAGATCTATGCGCTCTGCGCTCCCCGCAATCCTGCGGACGCAGACCGGATCACGACGGGAAGCGTCTCTGACCTCATCGACAGGCTCGCGAGCGAATTCCGGTACGTGGTGATCGATACCTCGCCCGGGCTTGGGGAACACGTGCTGGCCACCCTTGAGCATGCCACCGATGTGGTCTGGGTATGCGGTATGGACATCCCGAGCGTCCGCGGGCTCAAGTCTGGCCTCGAGATCCTTGAGGAGCTTCACATGCTCCCCGAGAACCGTCACGTCGTGGTCAACATGGCTGACCGGAAGGCAGGGATCACGGTCCAGGACATCGAAGCCACAATCGGCGTGCCAGTCGACATCATCCTCCCCCGCTCGCGTCAGCTCCCGCTCGCGACCAACCGAGGCGTTCCAGTGCTCCAAGACGGGATCCGCGACCCCGTGGCCAAGGGCCTGCGCCGACTAGTCGAGCGGTTCCGACCCCAATGGGACGAGCGTGACCACAAGCAGCTCCACCGAAGGGCGGTGTTCCAGTGAGCCTCTCCCAGCGACTCCGTCAGGCGCGCGGGACCGATGCGCCCGCTCCTCTGCAGATAGAGAAGGAGACACCGTCGGACGGCGGGGATCGCTCTCACCCCCCGCTGCCCGTCGGCCAACCGGATTTGGCTGAACCGACGAGCCAGCACGCGAACCTCGCGGTGCGCGTCGAGGCCAAAGCCGCCGCGGACGCCGAAGCTCGTCTGGCCGTGGGCGAGATCGCCACCTCGGGCGCTGTCCGGACGAGCCAAGCTCTGCGGGACCTCAAAGGAAAGGTGACGGCGGACCTCTACGAGCGAGTGGGAAACCGCATCACCGACTCCTCACTGAGCGAAGCAGAGCTGGGCGACTACGTCCGCAGCGAGCTGCGGACAGTGGTCGCCGAGCAGCACGTTCCGCTCACGTCGAGCGAGCGGGACCGGCTCATCAACGAGGTCATGGACGACGTCCTTGGTCTCGGCCCGATCCAACGCTACATCGAGGACCCCAGCGTCACCGAGGTCATGGTCAACCGGGCAGACCAGGTCTACATCGAACGACACGGGCAACTGTTCCCCACCGAGACGACCTTTGATTCCGAGGACCAGCTTCGCCGCGTTATCGAGCGCATCGTGTCCCGAGTCGGCCGCCGCATCGACGAGTCCTCGCCACTTGTCGATGCCCGGCTCACGGACGGGTCACGCGTTAACGCGATCATTCCGCCCCTGGCCGTGAACGGCGCCGCGCTGACGATCCGCAAGTTCTCACGGGAGGCCCTGAGCGTCGAGAAGCTGATCGAGCTCGGCACGCTCTCCCCCGAGATGGCTGAACTCCTGAGAGCGTGCGTCCAGGCGCGCCTCAATGTCATCGTCTCCGGCGGCACAGGCACCGGAAAGACCACTCTGCTGAATGTCCTCTCCTCATTCATCCCCCACAGCGACCGCATTGTCACCATTGAGGACGCTGTCGAACTCCAGCTGCAGCAGGAACACGTCGTCCGGCTCGAAAGCCGCCCGCCGAACATTGAGGGCCTCGGCGCGATCACCATTCGCGATCTGGTCCGCAACTCGCTCCGTATGCGGCCCGACCGGATCGTCGTAGGCGAGGTCCGCGGCGGAGAGACACTCGACATGCTCCAGGCCATGAACACTGGCCACGACGGCTCCCTCTCAACGGTGCACGCCAACACGCCCCGCGACGCGATCGCCCGCCTCGAGACCCTCGTGCTCATGGCCGGCATGGACCTGCCGCTGCGCGCCATCCGCGAACAGGTCTCGTCCGCCGTCAACGTAATCGTCCACCTGACCCGCCTCCGAGACGGGACGCGTCGCGTCACCCACGTCACAGAGGTGCAAGGAATGGAGGGAGACATCGTCACCCTCCAGGATGCGTTCCTCTTCGACTACAGCGCCGGCATAGACGCAAACGGCCGCTTCCTCGGTCGCACCATCGCCACGGGTGTGCGGCCGAGATTCACGGAGCGCTTTGCGGAACTGGGAATCCGGCTCAGTCCCAGCGTCTTCGGCAGCCAGTTCGGACGGATGTGATAGCCATGGATTCTCCTCTCGTCCTGGTTCTCGGGCTCCTCGGGGTGTACGTGGGACTCGGAGTCATCGTCGGCATCATGGTCAAGTCACGCAGGACTGTCTCCGCCGAGCGCAGGAGACCCGGGGTAGCCGCTGGTCCCTCCGCCCTGACGAAGTTCACCGACTCCGCCGTCGGTGCGATCAACCGCAAGCTGCGGGGACGCGATCTCCGGCTCGTCCCAGCGGACAAGTTCGAACAGGCAGGGGTCAGGTTCAGCGCTGGGGATTTCCTGCTCATGTGCGCGGCTGGCGCGGTTGCGGGCGCGGTCTCAGGGTTCCTTCTCGGGGGGCTCGGACTCGCCGTTCTGTTCGCGCTGCTGATGCCGGCGGCCATGCTTGTGTGGCTCAACCTCAAGGCATCGCGGCGCCAAGGGAAGTTTGCCGACCAGCTGCCAGACACACTGCAGATGCTGTCGGGCAGCCTTCGAGCTGGTCACAGCCTCCTGCGGGCTGTGGACGGAGCTGCTGACGAGGCCGAGTCTCCGATGGGGGACGAGCTTCGTCGGGTGGTCAACGAGACCCGGATCGGCAAGGACCTCATTGAGTCGCTCCTGGAGACGGCGGGACGTATGAAGAGCGAGGACTTCCTGTGGGCGGCGCAGGCCATCGAGACCCAGCGCGAGGTCGGCGGCAACCTCGCAGAAGTGCTTGAGAACGTCAACGACACGATCCGAGAACGAGCGCAGCTAGGTCGACAGGTGAGGGCCCTGAGCGCCGAGGGCCGCATGTCTGCGGGCGTGTTGCTCGGTCTCCCCATCATCATGCTCATTCTGCTCTCATTGATGAACCCGACCTATCCGCGGACCTTCTTCGGCTCGTTCGCCGGCTGGCTGCTGTTGGGGGTCGCGACCGTTCAGTTGGGCGTGGGCGCGTTCTGGCTCAGCCGCATCATCAAGCCGAAGTTCTGAAGGAGGATCCGTGTCCCCAATAGCGCTTGCCTCGATACTCGCGATCGTCGCGCCGCTCGTCTACTTCACGTGGGCACTTGCCGGCACCGACCGCTCGGTCCGGCGAACCATCGAGCAGAACCTCGGTTTGGGCAAGGCAGCCGCAAAGCACAGCACGAAGACGCTGCCTGAGGCCCTTCAAGAGATCTCGCGCAAGATCATGCCCGTCGGCTACGCCGCTTGGCTCGACCGAAAACTCGCCGGGATCGGCAGGCCCCGCAGCTGGCCGATCGAGCGAATCCTCGTCATCAAGCCGGTGCTCTCGCTTGCGGGTCTGGCCTTCGGGCTCCTGTTCTACCTGCGCTCCCCCAGCCCGCCTCTGGCCCTGCTGACCATCGGCCTCACGGCCCTGTTCTACTTTCTTCCCGACATCCTCTTGCACAACGGAGCCCAGAAGCGGCGCGAGGCGATGCGCATCGCGCTTCCCAACATGCTGGACCAGATGCTCATCTCGGTCGAGGCCGGCGTGGGGTTCGAAGCCGCCATGTCCCGAGCCGCCGAAAGCTCGACAGGCCCCCTCGCTGACGAGTTCGTTCGGACCCTCCAGGACATCCAGGTGGGAAGGTCCCGTCGGGAGGCCTACCTCGACCTCGGGGCGCGCACCGATTTCGCCGAACTTCGTTCCTTCATCCGCGCAGTCGTCCAAGCCGATCAGTACGGCATCGCCATAGCCAAGGTCCTTCGCGGCCAGGCCAAGGAGATGAGGGTCAAACGGCGTCAGCGTGCTGAGGAGCATGCCATGAAGATCCCCGTGAAGATCCTTTTCCCACTCATCGTCGCGATCCTTCCAGCGCTCTTCATCGTCGTCCTTGGCCCCTCGGTCCTGAACATCATGAAGCTGTTCTCATGACTCCCACGCACGAGGACGAACAGGGGGCCGTCGCAACCGAGTACGCGCTCCTCATGATGTTCATTGCGCTAGCCATCATGGGCGGAATCATCGTCTTTGGTACCCAACTCGAGCAGTCGTATCTCTTGATGGTGCAGCAGGTTGCCAATGCTCTCGGCGGATAGCCCGCTCTGGGCTTTCACCAACGGTCGGCCCCCGCACTAGCCCTCCACAGACCGGAGCCTCCTCCCGGCACCCAGAACCGGGAGGAGGCTCCTACCACCCGTCCTGCGCTCACCCCCAGACCTGAACCAGGAACCACCATGAACGGCAGATCTCCGACGGCCGCGTCCGCGCTCGACCCCACGCAATGGGCCTGGTACCGGGAATTCGGTGGCCTCCCCGCCGTGCCAGTCGGCACTCGCCGCCGGAACCGACGAATCGCCCGCAAGGCGGTGTTCCGCGGTGGCGCGTTGCTCGCTCTGGCGGGTGCCGCCGTCGTCGTTTCAGCCCTCCTGACAGTCCTCGGCGTCATCGATCCACTTGTAGAGCTGGCTTTTGGCTGGCTTGTTCTCGCCGTCCTCCCCGCCTGCCTCGCGAGCTTGGGAGTAACGGCCGTCCGCGCGCGACGCCGGAACATGACGGCGGCTTCCCGATGCGCGCGTGCTGAGCGGATCCTGGGCGATGCGGCGCCGGAGACCGCCACCGTCGCCGCCCTCCTCGAGTCGCTCCTGTCGATCCCGGGCACCGAGATCTTCCACTCGCTCCGCCTCGGCGGCGCCGCCCCCGCGAGCGCGGACCACGCCGTCGTGCGCGGGAACATCGTCTTCCTCCTCGAAGCGCAGCGTCGTCCGGGCCGGCCGAGCTCCCTGCACTCCGCGGCCGACGAATTCAAGGCGCTCCTCGGCCCCGACATCGAGGTCATCCCCGTCATGCTCGTCCACCCTCAGCGCGCCATGCCCTGCCCCACGATCTCGGCCGACGGCGTGCACCTCGCCTCAGTCGGGCAGGCGCTGGAACGCATCGGGGACACCCTCGCGTACTCGTTCGGCGACTGGCGGATGCGGCCAGACGTGCGCGCGTCACTCGTGTCGACGCTGGCCTAGCATTTTGCACACACGTTCGCTCTATGATTCGGGAGTGGACCCGCACACGCTTGGCCCCCCAGAACGCACCGGAGGTGCGAGCATGGTGCGCGACCACATCGTCGAGGCCGCCTATGAGCTCTTCTCCCGTCAGGGCCTCCGGGGGGTCAGCGTAGACGACCTCATCGCCGCCTCGGGAGTCGCGATCTCGACCTTCTACCGGCACTTCCGCTCCAAGGACGATCTCGTCCTCGCCTACCTCAGGCACCGCTTCACCGAGCGCCAGGCCGCCATCAGCGCGGCCCTCCACGACCGCGACGACCTCGAGAACTTGGTGCTGACGGTCTTCGACGTGTTCGACGGATGGTTCCGGCAGCGCTCCCCCGAGGTCGTCGGGCTCCTGCAGGTCCTCATAGAGATGGGCCCCGAGCACCCGCTCGGGCAAGCGAGCGCCGCCTACCTGTCGCAGACGAGGATGGGACTTCAAGCGGCAGCCGCCGCAGCGGGCCTCCGGGACCCCGAAGGCTTCGCGTGGTCCTGCCACGCCATCATCCAAGGCTCCATCGTCGCCGACCGCGAAGGGGACGCGGATGCCGCCGAGCACGGGCGCCGGCTCGCCGAGCTGCTGATGCGCCAGCACCGCGCCGCTGAACCAGATCCACAGGGGCAGGATCTGGCCTCCTGAGCCCTGCACGCCTTCCGCGACACACCGCGAAGCGAGGCCTCCCGACCGGGCGAGCGATGTTACAAAAGACGCCATAACATATTCAGCCTCGTGTCATGTAGACAGAACGCTCGTTCTACCTCCATGCTTGACCTTGTGACACACCACATGGCGGCTGGGGCCGTGAAGGTGCCGACGATGGCTCGGGCATACTCCCATGACTTCATGGGAAGCCCGCCCGGGCGAGGGCCCGGCTCGTCCGGGCCGACTCCGGCGTCACACTGCGCGGTGATCGAACGGACTGGCGTCCAGGACCTCGTCCTCCGCCCCCGGTCTTCCCCTGAGTCGCCGGCATGGCTCCCAGCACCACTCGCCGTCGTTCCCCGGTGCCCCACCGCCCCGGGCCCCGCGGAACGCAGCGAACTGATGGACCAGCTGCGCATCCTCTGCGGACTGCAGCACTCCACTCCCTCGACCAGACAGGAAGGCAGCCATGGGTATCCGATTCGGCCAAAGGCTCTCAGCTGAACGGCGCCGGCTGGCACTGAGCGTCGACCAGCTCAGCCGCGGCCTCTGCACCCCCAAGCAGCTTTCCCTCCTGGAGGCCGGGCAGCAGGAGCCCACCGACCGTCTCGTCCAGGGCCTCGCCGGCGCGCTGGCACCCGTACAGCAGCTCCTGCCGTCGCTGCTTGCCGAGGCGGCCTGGGACGTCCGCGACTACGCCGACTGCGCCCTGTACGCCCAGTCCGCCGCCCGTCTCGCCCTCGACTCCGGCGACCAGCGGCTCTGGCTCGAGATGACCGTCCTCCAGTCCGAGTCCCTCGCAGCGGAGGGACGCTTCAGCGAGGCGAGGGACGTCCTGCAGCTCCTCCTCATGGATTCCGACACCGGCCGCGAAAGCGCCGCAGTCCAGATCCTCCTCGCCCAGGCGTTCAGGGCACTCGGCGAACTCACGACGGCGATCGAGCACGCCTCCGAAGCCGTCGCCGTCGCCTCGAACGCCTCCGCCGACGCGGCAGACCGCGCCAAGGCCCTGCGGGAACTGGTCGCGGCCCTGACGGAGGCGGGACGGCTCGACGAGGCACGAGAACGCTGCGCCGAGCTCGAGTCACTCATCACCGAGCTGCCGCCCCAGACCGCGGGCGAAGCGCACTGGAGCATCGGGAACACCGCCTTCCTCACCGGCGACAACCGGCACGGGAGGGACCAGCACCGCCACGCATCCGAGCTCCTGCTCCCGCTCGAGGACATGCGCCTCTGGGCGCAGTTCAACCTCGACGCCGCCTCCGCGCGTCTCTCCGCCGGGGTCGCCGACGCCGACACGCAGGCCATGATCGAGCACGCCGAGATCGCGCTCGCCATCGCGGGCGGCACCGACCGCGACCGCGCCCTGGCCGACCTGAACCGCGCCCACTGGCTCTACCTCGAGGGCAAGATCTACGACGCCGCCCTGAGGCTCGACCACGGACGCCGCCGCCGCGCAGACCTCGGACTCCGGGCTGCGGGGGACGCGTCGATGCTGCATGCGACCATCGCCCAGCGCCTCGACTCCCCCGGCGAGGCACTGGAGCTGTTCCACGAGGCCCACACGAGGTTCGCCGACGCAGGCGCCTGCGCCAAGGCGCGGGACGCCCTCGCCGCGATCGTCCAGCTTGAGTCCCTGGCCGAAGTTGCGGAGGGCGCCGGGCGCTAGGACCGGTGCCGCACCGGCAGCCGTTCCCGCTGTCGGACCCCGGGCGCACAATGCGTCCATGCACACCGCGACCATGCCGAGCCGCCGCGTTCCGCGGCCCGTTCCGTCCCCGGCTCCGTCGGGGAACATCACGCGTGCCCTGAAGGCGCGCCCGGTCTGGGTGGACGTCCCCACCGACGACGGCGGCGAGACCCGCACCGCGGGCTTCGCCCTCGCCTGGACCCGCGATGCCGTGGAGGTGCAGGTGCTCTGGCGGAAGGAGTACTACGTGGCCGCCACGGAGTTCTGGGTGGGAGCCTCGAGGGTCCAGCGGCGCGTAATCGAGCCGCAGTGGCTGGGCCGTCCGGTGGCCTGACCGCCCGTCAGCGAGCTGCCGGGACCGGCCCGAGTCCCTCGCGCGCCAGGTCGTGGATCATCTGGTGGTAGCCCGAGAGGGCCAACGGGGGCATCTGGTGGAGGTCCTCGATGGTCGCATGCGGGCGGTCCACACGGACCAAGGAGAGGATCGCCAGATCCTCCTGGTCGTCGTCCAGAGCCCGGTACGGACCGACAGGACGCTCGGCAACCAGAGCCCGCGCGTACCGGCCGAGGCGCTCAGCGCCCATCGGAGTGCCCGTCAGCGTCCAGACTCGCACTAGATCATCAACGCCCACCATTGCTCTGCCCCCGTCCTACTGCTGATCCAGTGGTCCCACTGTGACAGCCAGGAGGGTGCGCTGTGATGAGGACTTTGTACTCGAATCCGGAGGAAATCTCCCCGGCCACCACCTGTGGCCGGGGAGCCTGTACTCAGGAACCGTCCTGCGCGCGGGCAGAGGCGGCTGCAGAGGTCAGCCCGCGATCTCGTCCCGCAGCGCCCGCGTCTGCTCGGCCCGGGCGGCCATCTCCTCGGCCGTCTCGGGGTACCCGACCTCCTCGAGCACAAGCGGGTGCGCCGGCGCGAGCCGCGTCTTCGCGTCCCGCACCCGCGCGAGCATCCGCTCGTGCAGCCACTCGGTCCGCTCGAGCCCCTCCCCGACCCGCAGCGCCGACCCGACGAGGGCCCTGACCATGTTGTGGCAGAAGGCGTCAGCGCGCACATGGGCGAGCACCACGCCGTCGTGCGTCCGCTCGAAGGAGAACTCCTGCAGCTCCCGCACGGTCGTGGACCCCTCGCGCGGCTTGCAGAACGCGAGGAAGTCCTGCAGCCCCAGCAGCTGCGCCGCGGCCCCGTTCATGCGCCCCACGTCCAGCGGCACCCTGTGCCACAGCGTGATCCCGCGCAGCACCGGGTCCCAGTGCTCCGGCCGGTCCGCGATCCGGTACGAGTATCGCCTCCACAGCGCCGAGAACCGCGCGTCGAAGCCCGGCGGAGGCACGACGGCGGAGCGCACCTCGAGCGCGCCGGTCTCCGCCCCGAGCACCCGGCTCAGCGCCCCGCGGAGCCTGCGCACGAGGACATGACCCGGGGCGTCCGGCGACCTCCGCGCGAGCCCCTCCCACTCCCCGGACGCGAGGTCCAGGTGCACCACCTGCCCGCGCGCGTGCACGCCCGCATCGGTCCGACCCGCCACGACGACGCGCACCGGCCGGCGCAGGATCAGGGCGAGCGCCTCCTCGAGCGCGCCCTGGGCCGTGAGGAGCCCGGGCTGCACGGCCCACCCGCTGAACGGCCCGCCGTCGTACGCGAGATCGAGGCGCACGCGCACGGCGTCGGGCTCAGGAATCATGCCCCCAAGTCTAAGGATTCCCGCAGGAACAGCGCGCCGGAAGCGCAGGTTCCGCCCGCTTCCCAAGGGTTCCCCGAGCTTCACCCCAGATCAGCTGCCAGGGCCGTCCCGGGTCCGTAACTTCGATGGTGGAGCTGGTGATCGGAACCAGCCGACAACCACACCACACCCCCTCAGGAGCACAGAATGCTTTCCATCATCGCCACCCTGCACACCGCCGGCCTCAAGCTCAAGGAGCGCGTCCTCTCGGGCGAGAAGGGTGCCACCGCCGTCGAGTACGGCATCATGGTCGCCCTCATCGCGGTCGTGATCATCGCCGCCGTCGCCACCCTCGGCGGCAGCCTCAACGACGCCTTCACTAACATCAACGGCCACATGCCGGCGAAGCCCGCCGCCTGACCAACGGCGGAACCGTCCCGGGCCCGGGTCGCACACCGGCCCGGGACGGCGCATGTCTGGCCCACTGACCCCGAACACAGCCGCCGGAAGGAGAGAGATGTCCAGCCAGGACCGCGAGCGCGGAGCCGCCGCCGTCGAGTTCGCGCTCGTGCTGCCGGTGCTCATCCTGCTCCTCCTCGGCATCGTCGACTACGGCCGGCTGTTCAACGCGCAGCAGACCCTCACCTACGCGGCCCGCTCCGGGGCCCGCGTCATGGTCCTGCAGAACAGCACCTCCGCGGCGATCACCGCGGCGCAGAACACAGCGTCGGACCTCGGCTCGATCCCGTCCTCGTCGTTCGCCGTCTCCCCCTCCACCTGCACCGCCGGCACCCAGGTGACCTTCACCGTGAACTACACATTCACTGGCACCGGGTTCTTCGGCAGCTTCCCCCTCCAGGGCAAGGGGGTCATGCTGTGCGGCGGCTGACCCAGACTCCCCCGCCCCGGACGCACGACGCCGCAGCGCACCCCGAGCGCGGGGCCGTCGCCGTGCTCACGGCGATCCTCATGGTCGTGCTGCTCGGCTTCGCGGCCCTCGCGGTGGACGGCGGCATGCTCTACGCCAAGCGCGGCGAGCTGCAGAACGGTGCGGATGCGGCCGCGATCGCCGTCGCGCAGAAGTGCGCGGCCTCGCTCACGGACCCGCTCTGCTCGAGCACGTCCTCGCTGGCGTCCTCCCTCGCGCAGTCGAACACCGCCCTCGGCCGGGGCGGCATCGCCTCGCTCACGGTCAACGGGACCGCGCGCACCGCGACCGCCACGACCCAGCCGCTCGAGCCCGGCTCCCAGCCGGGGTCGGTGGCGCTGTACTTCGCCCGGGTCCTGGGCATCAACAGTGCGGTCGTCGGGGCCCGAGCCCAGGCCTCCTGGGGCAGCCCCAGCACCGGCCTTGCGGCCTTCCCGCTGGCCTTCTCCGTGTGCCAGCTGCAAGGGAAGGCGATCGACGGCAGCCTGCAGCTCATCCAGTCCTTCGGCTCGGGCGTGAACCCCAGCTGCACCTACGGCACCCCCGGTCAGCCAAGCCAGGTCGTGCCCGGGGGCTTCGGCTGGCTCCAGCAGAACCCGAACCAGTGCGGGGCCTCGATCAACGTGGCCGCCTCGATAGGCGGCAGCCAGCCCGGCGCCAGCGGGCCCGACTACTGCGACTCCCTCCTGAAGGGGTGGATCGCAGCCCTCCAGGCCGGCCAGCGCGTCGTCGTGCTCCTGCCCGTGTTCACCGCGGTGTCCGGAACCGGCAAGGGCGCGGTGTACACGCTCGCCGGGTTCGCGGCCTTCAGCGTCAAGGGCTGGAACTTCGGCGGAAACGTTCCGAACTACTACAACAACACGGCCCCCGGCGGCGACGCCTCGCTCACCTGCAGCAACAACTGCAAGGGGATCATCGGCCGCTTCGTCACCTATGTCGCCCTCGACAACAAGTACGAGGTCGGCCCCTCCACCACCTTCGGCGCCACGATCGTGCGCCTCAGCCAGTAGACCCGGGAGCCCCGCATGAAGTCACGACTCCTCGCCGGCGCCGCCGCGCTCGTCGCGGCCATCATCGGCGTCGTCCTCGTCATCTCCTACGCCAACGGCGCCGACAGCCGAGCCATGGCCGGCCTGCAGCCCACCCAGGTGCTCGTCGTCGCGAAGCCTGTCGCCCAGGGGACGTCCGCGGACAAGCTCGCCGCGTCGCTCGAGCTGCGCACCCTCCCCGCGGACGCCGTCGCCCCCACCGCGCTGACCTCCCTCGAGGGAACCTCCGGCAAGGTCACGACGACGGAGCTCACCCCCGGCGAGCAGCTCCTCGCCGGCCGGCTCGCGAGCCCGGCGTCGCTCGTGCGGCCCGGCACGGTTCCGGTCCCCGCCGGGTTCCAGGAGGTCTCCTTCCAGCTCGACCCGGCGCGCGCCGTCGGCGGCCACCTTCAGGCCGGGGACACGGTCGGGATGTTCCTCTCGTTCGACAAGGGCGCCGTCCCCGCCAGCCAGGGCCCCGAGTCGACCGACCTCACGCTGCACAAGGTCCTGCTCACCGCGGTCGACGGCGCGCAGTCCTCCGAGAGCTCCGATTCCGGCAAGCCGGCGGCCGGCGCGCTCACACTGACGGTTGCCGTGACCGACGTCCAGGCCACGAAGATCGTCTTCGCCAACGAGTTCGGCAAGGTCTGGCTCAGCAAGGAGCCCAAGAGTGCCGCCGACTCCAACTCCGGCCCCGTCGACCGCGGAAAGGTCTACCAGTGAGCCTCTTCGTCCTGCTCTCCCCCGACACCGACTTCGCCTTGCGCATGGGCACGGCCGTGGAGGGCCACTTGCCGGGCAGCATCAGCACGTTCGCCACCGACGAGCTCCCGGGGCAGCCCGAGGACCTCTTCGCGGCGCTGGGAGGCGCCCTGCCCGACGTGCTCGTCCTCGGCCCGGGCGTCGCGCTCGAGGGCGCCCTGCGCTTCGCGACCGTCATGGACATCAGCTTCCCGAGCGTGACGATCCTCCTGGCCGCCGAGGCCGACGCCGAGCTCACCCTCCAGGCCATGCGGGCCGGCGTGCGCGATGTCGTCTCCCCCGGCATCGACCCCGAGCAGCTGCGCGTCGTGCTCCAGCGCGGCGCTCAGGCCTCCGAGAGCCGCGGACGCTCGACAGCCGCAGCGGAGCCGGCGAGCACCGCGCCACGCGGGCGCATCATTGGCGTCTTCTCGCCCAAGGGCGGTGTCGGCAAGACGACGCTCGCGACCAACATCGCCGTCGGGCTGGGCAAGGCCGCGCCGCTGCGCGTGGTCGTCGTGGACCTCGACCTGCAGTTCGGCGACGTCGCCTCGGGCCTGGATCTCGAGCCCGAGCACACCCTCACCGACGCCGTCACCCCGGCCGCGGCGCGGGACTCCCTTGTGCTCAAGGCGTTCCTGACCCTCCACGCCGGCGGCTTCTACGCCCTGTGCGCCCCGCGCACCCCCGCCGAGGCGGACTCGGTGTCCCCCGAGCAGGTGGCCCACCTCATCGGCCAGCTCGCCGAGCAGTTCGACTACGTCGTCCTCGACACCGCCCCGGGCCTCGGCGAGTGCACGCTCGCGGGCCTCGAGGCCTGCACCGACGCGGTGTGGGTGACCGGCATGGATGTCCCCGGGGTGCGCGGCCTACGCTCGAGCCTCGAGGTTCTGGCACACCTGGGCCTCATGCCCGAGTCGCGGCACCTCGTGCTCAACATGGCCGACCCGAACGTCGGGCTCTCCGTCAAGGACATCGAGGTGACCCTCGGGCTGCCGGTCGACGTGAGCGTGCCCCGCTCCCGCGCCGTCGCCTACTCGACGAACCGCGGTATCCCGGTCCTGCAGGCCCCCCGCCGCGGCGACAAGGCCACGGCCGCGCTCGGCCACGTGGTCGAGCGTCTCTCCCCCTCCGACAAGTCCCGCGCCGCTCGGCGCTCACACCGACGGGTTGTAGTCTCGTGAAGCTCTCCGAACGCCTTGCCTCCGCCGGCGCACCCGGCACGGTCCGCCCGCTCGTCGGCGCAACGGCTGGGGCCGTCGCCCCGGCGGCGGCGCCAGCGCCGGCGTCGTCCGTGGCCGTCCTCGAGCCGCCGGCCGCCCCCGCGCACGACGCCGCGATGCCGGCCGACGCTCTCGCCGGGATCAAGCAGCGCGCGGCGAGCGCCCTGTTCGAGCGGATGGGCTCCCGGTTCTCCGACACGGGCGCGACCGAGCAGGAGCTCCGGGCCGCCGCCCGCGAGGAGCTCGTCCACGTCATCGACGAGGAGCACGTCCCCCTCAGCACGCCCGAGCGTGCCCGGCTCCTGCGCGACGTCGAGGACGACGTGCTCGGGTACGGCCCGCTCCAGCGCCTGCTCGACGACGACACCGTCACCGAGATCATGGTCAACCGCCACGACCAGATCTACATCGAGCAGAAGGGCCGCCTGACCCTCTCTCCCCTGCGGTTCTCCTCGGAAGCGCAGCTGCGCACCGTGATCGAGCGGATCGTCTCCCGCGTGGGGCGCCGCATCGACGAGTCCTCGCCCCTGGTCGACGCGCGCCTCGAGGACGGCTCCCGTGTCAACGCCGTGATCCCGCCACTCGCCGTCGGCGGCTCGTCCCTGACCATCCGGAAGTTCGGCAAGGTCCCGCTCACCGTGAAGGACCTCATCGGCTTCGGCACCTTCACCCCGGACATGGCCGAGCTCCTGCGCGCGTGCGTCGAGGCGAAGCTGAACATCATCGTCTCCGGCGGCACCGGCACCGGCAAGACGACCCTCCTGAACGTCCTCTCCTCCTTCATCCCCACCGGGGACCGGATCGTCACGATCGAGGACGCCGTCGAGCTCCAGATCCAGCAGGACCACGTGGTGCGGCTCGAGAGCCGCCCGTCCAACACGGAGGGCAAGGGCGAGGTCACCATCCGCGACCTCGTGAAGAACTCCCTCCGCATGCGGCCCGACCGCATCGTGGTCGGCGAGGTCCGCGGCGGGGAGTCCCTCGACATGCTCCAGGCCATGAACACCGGCCACGACGGCTCCCTCTCGACCGTGCACTCGAACTCGCCGCGGGACGCGATCGCTCGCCTCGAGACGCTCGTGCTCATGGCCGGCATGGACCTGCCGCTGCGCGCCATCCGCGAGCAGATCGCCTCCGCCGTGGACCTCATCGTCCAGATCTCCCGCCTGCGCGACGGCTCCCGCCGCATCACGCACATCACCGAGGTGCAGGGCATGGAGGGCGACGTCGTGACGCTCCAGGACGCCTTCGTGTTCGACTTCGCCGCCGGCGTGGACGCGAACGGCAGGTTCCTCGGCAAGCCGATCCCGACCGGGGTCCGTCCCCGCTTCCTCGAGCGCTTCGAGGACCTCGGCATCCACGTCCGCCCGAGCGTGTTCGGCGGCATGCCGGTGGGGCAGGGGGCGTCATGGTGATGGCCGGCGCCGCCCTCGTCCTCGTGGCCGGGCTCGTCCTCGCGGTCCTCGCCGCACGTCCCGGCGAGGCGAGCCTTCCGCTCTCCCGCAGGCGCCCGGAGGCCGCCAAGAGCTCGCTGCTCTCGCGCACCGCGACCGGGGCTACGGCCATGCTCCAGGGCTGGTTCAGCCGCAGCGGCTTCCGGCTGGTTTCCCCCGAGAAGCTCGAGCTTGCCGGGCTGCGGATCGGCCAGGCCGAGCTCGCCGTCGTCGTCGGCTCTGCCGCGCTCGCCGCGGTGGCCGTCGGCGCCGTCGTGGGCAGCCTCCCCCTCGGGCTCCTGCTCGCGGTGATCGCGCTCGCCGCTCCCCGCCTCCTCGTCAGCCAGCGCATCGCCAAGCGGCGCAAGGCGTTCGGCAACCAGCTCGACTCCCTGATCGACCTGCTCTCGGGCAGCCTGCGCGCGGGCCACAGCATCCTGCGCGCGATCGACGCCGCAGCAGCGGAGAGCCCCGAGCCCTCCGGGAACGAGATGCGCCGCGTGGTCCGCGATGCCTCCCTCGGCCGTGACCTCCTCGAGTGCCTCCAGGAGACCTCCGAGCGGATGGACAACGAGGACTTCGTATGGGTGGCCCAGGCGATCCAGATCAACCGGCAGGTCGGCGGGAACCTCGCGGAGGTGCTCGACCAGGTCAACGAGACCATCCGCGAGCGCGCCGAGATCAAGGGGCACGTCGCCGCCCTCGCCGCCGAAGGGAAGTTCTCCGCCTACATCCTCATGGCGCTGCCCGTGGGCATCATCGCCATGCTCATGGTCGTCAACCCCGCCTACATGACTCCCCTGTTCACGACTCCGCTGGGCTGGGGCATGATCGCAGCGTCCGCCGTGCTCATGACCATCGGCGGCCTGTGGCTGCGCAAGCTCATCTCGATCCGGTTCTAGGACTCTCCCATGATCATCGTCACCGCTGCCCTCCTCGTGGCAGTCCCCGCGGCCGCCGTCAGCTGGTGGGCGCTCTCAGCAGACCGGGGCGGCGCACGTGCGGTGCGGGCGAACCTGACCCGCGGGCTCGCCGCCTCGCCCGCAGGCCAGGCAGGTGCCGCGGGCGGCGCCCAGCTCCTCGAGAGGATCACCCGCCTCGTCACGCCGGCCTCCTACATCCGCCGGCTCGACCGGATGCTGGCCCTCGCGGGCCGGCCCGCATCCCTTCCGCTCGGGCGCGTGCTCGCGGCCAAGCCTGCCCTCGCGCTGGCCGGCGCCGCCGCCGGCGCCCTGGTGATGAGCCTCGGCACGGCGCCGATCCTGCGCCTCCTCGCGCTCTTCCTCGTCGTGCTCGGCTACTTCGTCCCGGACCTGCTGCTCTACAGCCGCGGGACCGAGCGGCAGAAGGTCATCCAGCGCGAGCTGCCCAACATCATGGACCAGCTCCTCATCTCGGTAGAGGCCGGCCTCGGGTTCGAGGCCGCGCTCGCCCGAGCGGGCGGGACCGGCAAGGGGCCCGTGGCCGAGGAGTTCGTACGCACCCTTCAGGACATGCAAGTCGGCCGGAACCGTCGCGACGCCTATCTGGGCCTCGCCGAGCGGACCACGGTCCCCGAAGTCCGCAGCTTCGTCCAAGCCGTCATCCAGGCCGACGAGTACGGCATCGCGATCGGACGCGTGCTGCGCGTCCAGGCCAAGTCGCTGCGGCTGCGGCGCCGTCAGCGTGCCGAGCAGCAGGCGATGAAGCTGCCCGTGAAGGTCCTCTTCCCCCTGCTGTTCTTCATCTTCCCGGTGCTGTTCATCGCCATTCTCGGCCCTGCCGTTATCAATACAATTGCCATATTCTCAAGGTAGGTCTCGGATGCACTTCAAGGAGTCACTCATGACCGCGTCCGAGGGCGACCATCAGCCCCCACCCGGCAGTCCCCTCCTGGATCCCCAGGTCCTCAGGGAGCTCGCCGAGGACGTGGGGGCGCCCGCCGCCGCTTCCTTCGCCCGGGAGTTCGCCGGGATGTGGCCCCGCCGCCGCACAGCACTGGCCCGTGCCCTCGCGCACGACGACGCCGACGGAGCCATGGAAGCCGTCCTGAGCATGCGGGTCTCCTCCGCCATGGTGGGAGCCCGCCGGCTCGAGGAGCTCACTGCACAGCTCGAGACCAGCCTGCGCACCCGGGGGCTGGCCGGCGCTGCGCCCTTCGTGGACGACGTCGAGCACTGCGGCGAGCAGACAGCGCACGCGCTGTCGACGCAGAGCGACTCGGGCCACCTCCCCTGGTGACGCCTCCCTTCGCCCTGTGACGCCTCACTGCTGCTGGCGAGACCGCGCCAGGCGGTAGCCGACGCCGCGGACCGTCACCAGCCAACGCGGGGCGCGCGGATCGTCGCCGAGCTTCCGCCGGAGATTCCCGATGTGGACCTCGACGGCGCGCTCGTCCGCCTCGCTGACGTAGGCGTCCACCCTGAACCTGTCCCCGCGGGCGATCCGGACCAGGTCAGCGCGCGTCAGCACCCTGCCGCCGGCCTTGAGCAGCGCCCGCAGGAGCTCGAACTCGCTGCGCGTGAGGTCCAGGGGCTCCCCCTCGAGCGAGGCTGTACGCGTGGTCGGGTCGAGGTCGAGCCCGTTGTGCGCCAGCAGCTGCGGCGGCCGGACGGCCGGCTGGGGTGCTGGCGGCGGTGCGGCGCCGGCCGGCTTGGACTGAGGCGGCTGGGCCACCCGTGGCCGGCGCAGCATCGCGGCGAGCCTCGCGCGGAGCTCCCGCGGCCTGAAGGGCTTGGTCATGTAGTCGTCCGCGCCGGACTGGAGGGCCAGGAGCGTGTCCGTCTCCTCCGCGCGGGCCGTGAGCATGACCACATAGGCGTCAGTCGTCGACCGGATGCGCCGGAGCACCTCGAACCCGTCGATGTCGGGCAGGTTGACGTCGAGCGTCACCACGACGGGGGCCCGGTCGCGGGCAAGTGCAGCCCCTTCGCGCCCCGACGAGGCGGCCACGACGTCGAACCCCGCCTGCGCGAGGACCTCCTGCAGCAGTTGCCGCACATCGTCGTCGTCCTCGACGACGAGGGCCGTCCCCAGTTCCTCCACGATGGCCCCTCTCGACATGCATTGACAATATGCCTATTTTTGTCTTTTGAGATGACTTATTCCATATTTCCCATGACGCAGTTCTCAAAACACCGTGACAATCTGCGACAAGGGTAGGAGATGCCGTGACCGTCAGTGACCAGCTGCTGGTGCGCCGCGCCGCGCGCCTCCTGCAGGAGCTGGGCCCGCGTTCGCGGGTCGTGCTGTCCCAGCTGCCGCTGGTCCTCGCCCTCACGGTGGTCTTCACGCTCGGCCCGGCTTCGTCGGAGGTGCGCCTGCGGCCGGGCTTCCTCCTCGGACTCCTCCTCCAGCTCGTCCTCGCCGTGCTGTGCTTCGCCGTGCCCTGGTGGCGCCTCGGGGAGAACGCGCCGCTGGCAATTCCCATCGTGGACTTCGTCTCCCTCTGGTTCCTGCGCAACGGCGGCGGAGCAGAAGTCACCGGGCTCGGGTCCCTGGCGGCGTTCCCCGTCATCTGGATCGCCGCCTCGACGCTCGCGTCCGGCTGGGCCCTCGTCCTGTGCGCGGTCGGCCCGCTGGCCATCGTCCTGCCCACGCTCCTCGACGCGCTCCCCTCGCCCTCCCCCAGCGAGTGGACGATCTTCGTCTCCCTGCCCCTCATCATGCTCGCCACGGCCGTCGCGATCCGGATCGCCGGGGCGGGCCTGCGGGTGCAGGAGCGCCAGCTCAGGGCGGCTCAGGGGCACCTGCACCGGCTCCTCGAGCGCGCCGAGGAGTCCGAGCGACTCCTGACCGGCATCCTCGACACGGCCGAGATCGGCATCGTCGCCGTCTCGCCCGACCGTGCCGCGGCCCGGTGCAACCGGCGCTTCCGGCAGATGCTCGACGACGCGGGCGTGCCCTCCGAGGGCACACCCGCATCGCTGGACCGGCTCCCGCTGCGCGAGCGCGACGGCCGCACTCCGGTTCCCCCGGACCGTCAGCCCATCGCGCGTGCCGCCGCCGGGGAGCACATCGACGGCGAGGTCGTGTGGCTCGGGCCGGCAGGACGCGCCCGCGCGCTCTCCGTCCGAGCGCGTCCGCTCGACGGCGACGGCGGCGGCGCCGTCCTCGCGTTCGGCGACGTGACGCAGCTGCTGGAGGACGTCGAGGCGAAGACCGATCTCGTGCGGACCGTCGCCCACGAGTTCCGGACCCCGCTGACGGCCGTGCTGGGGCACCTCGACCTCGCCCTCGAGGCGCCAGACCTTCCGGCCGGCCTCGGCCGTCGTATCGGCCTCGCCCAGGCGGGCGCCGAGCGACTCCTGCGGATCGCGTCGGACCTGCTCACGTCCTCCGCCGAGCTCCTCCCCCTTGTTCCCTCCCGCGTCGACGTCGGCCAGGTGGTCAGGGAACGCGCCGAGTCGGCACTGCCGGCAGCGGCCAGGGCGGACATCGCGATCGACCTTGACGTCGACCAGCCCCTTCCCGCCCGTGCGGACCCCTTCCGTGTGGGCCAGGCCGTGGACAACCTGCTCTCCAACGCCATCAAGTACTCACCCTCGGGCGGCACCGTCACGCTGAGCGCCCGCGCCGAGGATGGGTGGATCACCATCGGAGTAGCAGACACAGGCATGGGCATCCGCCCCGAGGACCGCCCGATGGTGTTCGAGCGCTTCTTCCGCAGCGACGACGCCCGCCGGGCCCACATCCCGGGCGTCGGGTTGGGCCTCGCGATCACCAAGACCATCGCCGAGCGCCACGGTGGGGAGCTGGCCTGCGTGAGCACCCCCGGAGCCGGCAGCACCTTCACGTTCAGGATCCCGGCCGCCGCCGGGTAGAGCGGCTCCGCCAGAGAGAGCCCACTGCCCTCGCGAACAGCCCCCGGCACGGCGAAGGCCCCCGGTCCCTTGCGGGAACGGGGGCCTTCGCCGTGCCGAGGCGAGACGCACCCCGGGGGCGCGGCTCAGCGCGCCTTACTTGGCGTCGTCGGCCTTCTTCTCCTCGGCGGGGGCCTCAGCGGCCTCAGCCTCGGGAGCCTCAGCGGCCTCGGCCTCAGCCGGGGTCTCCTCGGCCTGGGTCTCCTCGACAACCTCGGCCTCGGCCGGGGTCTCAGCCGGAGCCTCGGGCGCAGCCTTCGAGGTCGCCTTCTCGGCTTCCTTCACCACAGCCTGCTTCGCCGAGACCGGCTCGAGCACGAGCTCGATGACAGCCATGGGAGCGTTGTCGCCCTTGCGGTTGCCGATCTTGGTGATGCGGGTGTAGCCACCGTTGCGCTCCGCGAGCTGCGGGGCGATCTCGGTGAAGAGCTCGTGGATGATGCCCTTGTTGGTGTTCGTGCGGGCCGAGATGGCCGCCTGGACACGACGGCGCGAGGCGAGGTCGCCGCGCTTCGCGAACGTGATGAGGCGCTCGGCGACCGGGCGGAGGCGCTTGGCCTTCGTCACGGTCGTGGTGATCCGCTTGTGCTCGAAGAGCGCAGCGGCCATGTTGTTGAGCATGAGGCGCTCGTGCGCCGGGCCACCGCCCAGACGCGGACCCTTGGTGGGTGCAGGCATTGTTCTATCTCCTCGTGGGAACCGCTGCCGGCGCTAGCCGGCCGCAGGCAGGATGTTCTTAGAGCTCGTCGTCGCCGTACGGCGCCTCGTCCTCGTCGATCGCTGCAGCGCGAGCGGCGAGGTCGAACCCGGGAGGCGAGTCCTTGAGGGAGAGGCCCAGCTCGAGGAGCTTGGCCTTGACCTCGTCGATGGACTTGGCGCCGAAGTTCCGGATGTCCATCAGGTCCGCCTCGGAGCGGGCCACGAGCTCACCCACGGTGTGGATGCCCTCGCGCTTGAGGCAGTTGTACGAGCGCACGGTGAGGTCCAGGTCCTCGATCGGCAGCGCCATGTCCGCGGCGAGAGCGGCGTCCGTCGGGGACGGGCCGATCTCGATGCCCTCAGCGGCGGTGTTCAGCTCGCGGGCGAGGCCGAACAGCTCCACCAGGGTGGTGCCGGCGGAGGCAACGGCGTCGCGCGGCTTGATGGCCGGCTTCGTCTCGACGTCGACAATGAGCTTGTCGAAGTCGGTGCGCTGCTCAACACGGGTCGCCTCGACGCGGAAGGTCACCTTCAGCACGGGCGAGTAGATCGAGTCGACCGGGATGCGGCCGATCTCCGCGTCCGCGGACTTGTTCTGCGCCGCGGACACGTAGCCGCGGCCGCGCTCGATGGTCAGCTCGAGCTCGAACTTGCCCTTGGAGTTCAGGGTGGCGATGTGCAGATCCGGGTTGTGGATCTCCACGCCCGCTGGCGGAGCAATGTCCGCCGCCGTCACGACGCCCGGGCCCTGCTTGCGCAGGTAGGCGACGACAGGCTCGTCCTGGTCGGAGGAGATGGACAGGCTCTTGAGGTTCAGGATGATCTCGGTGACATCCTCCTTGACCCCCTGAACCGTGGTGAATTCGTGCAGCACGCCGTCAATCCGGATGCTGGTGACCGCCGCCCCCGGAATCGAGGACAGCAGGGTGCGGCGCAGCGAGTTGCCGAGGGTGTAGCCGAAGCCCGGCTCCAGCGGCTCGATGACGAAGCGGGAGCGGTTCTCGGATACTACTTCTTCAGACAGGGTGGGGCGCTGTGCAATGAGCACGTGGTTTTCCTTTCAGGAAGCATCCGCTATATGACGCAACACAGATGGATAAGGGTCTGAACTAAGTAATGAAGCCGGGCG
>NZ_BAAAQW010000003.1:834157-1073920 GCF_039531875.1 Sinomonas flava
CGGGCGGGCACGCCGGCCCCGGCAACCTTGTTAGACGCGGCGGCGCTTCGGCGGGCGGCAGCCGTTGTGGGCGGACGGGGTGACGTCCTGGATGGACCCGACCTCGAGGCCAGCGGCCTGCAGGGCGCGGATCGCGGTCTCGCGGCCGGAGCCCGGACCCTTCACGAACACGTCGACCTTGCGGAGGCCGTGCTCCTGGGCACGCTTCGCGGCGGACTCGGCGGCCTGCTGCGCGGCGTACGGGGTGGACTTGCGGGAGCCCTTGAAGCCGACCTCACCGGCGGAAGCCCACGAGATCACAGCACCGGACGGGTCCGTGATGGACACGATGGTGTTGTTGAAGGTGCTCTTGATGTGCGCCTGACCGAGCGCGATGTTCTTCTTGTCCTTGCGGCGCGGCTTGCGGACCGACGTCGCACGAGTCTTTGGGGGCATGTGCTATCTCCTACCTAAGTCCTGGGTGACCTGGCCGCTATCAGCGGCCGGCCTTCTTCTTGCCGGCGACGGTGCGCTTCGGACCCTTGCGGGTACGAGCGTTGGTCTTGGTGCGCTGACCGCGGACCGGGAGGCCCCTGCGGTGGCGAAGACCCTCGTAGCTGCCGATCTCGACCTTGCGGCGGATGTCGGCGGCCACCTCGCGGCGGAGGTCACCCTCAACCTTGTAGTTGCCCTCGATGTAGTCGCGGAGCTGGACCAGCTCGGCGTCCGTCAGGTCCTTCACACGAACGTCGGCGCTGATGCCAGTGGCAGCGAGCGTCTCCTTCGCACGGGTGCGGCCCACGCCGTAGATGTAGGTAAGCGCGATTTCCAGCCGCTTTTCGCGGGGAATGTCAACGCCAGCGAGACGAGCCATAGTGGCGGTTCTCCTTGTGTATTCCGGAGGTGGTAGGCAGTACACCCGCTCTTGCTGTAGCGGCCCCAGCCTCCGGGCCGGGGGTTAGCTGTCCGGGCCCTGTATGTCGTCCCAGCGCAGCTTGTGCTGCCTTCTTCAGTTGTTGCGTGGGCGTCGCCCGGCCTGATCCTCGTTGCGGGGTCCCGTCCCGTTCGTTACGGGGTCCCGTCCCGGGGGAATCAGCCCTGGCGCTGCTTGTGGCGCGGGTTCTCGCAGATCACCATGACCCGGCCGTTACGGCGGATCACCTTGCACTTGTCGCAGATCTGCTTGACGCTCGGCTTGACCTTCATGGCGTTCCTTTGCGTGTTGATAGCAGGTGGTCAGCATGAACGCCCGGGTGCCCCCGGGCGCGCTGCTTACTTGTAGCGGTAGACGATCCGGCCGCGGGTCAGGTCGTACGGGCTGAGTTCCACCACCACGCGATCCTCAGGGAGGATGCGGATGTAGTGCTGGCGCATCTTCCCAGAGATATGAGCGAGTACGACGTGCTTGTTCGTCAGCTCAACGCGGAACATCGCGTTGGGCAGCGCTTCAGTCACGACGCCCTCGATCTCGATGACACCGTCCTTCTTGGCCATAGCCTCCGCTAACTGTCAGTGCCGCTGGGCGCGCTGGGCCCCCGGCGGACGTGTATGGTTGACGACTGGACCGGCCCCAGCCCTCAAAAGGGCATAGCTGGGCCGACAGCCAACACACAACTGTACGCCAGTGCGGGCCGGAAGTTAAATCCGCCCATGGTACACGGTGCCCTCGGTGGGCCGGCCGCGGGGGGCGCGGGGAGACTACCGTGTGCCTACGCGCGTCATACAGGGGGAACTCGATGGGCACTGGATCTCTGCCACCGAGGAACGTGGCCGTCTTCATCGATCTGGAGAACCTCTTCGGAGGGTACGCGAAGGACGTGGGGTCCGTGCCCCTCGCCGCCATCATGGAGCAGCTGACCGCGGTGATCAGCCCGCCGGGCGGCGTCTCACGCACGACGACGGTACGCGCCTACGCGAATTGGGCCCAGCCCGCGATGCGCGCCTATGAGGACGACCTGCTTGCCCACGGCATCGAAGCCGTACAGGTCTTCTCCTTCACGAAGAGCGTCAAGAACGCGGCCGACATCCAAATGTGCGTCGACGTCCTGGCCGAGGCGCAGGACAGGCCGTGGACCGGGACCTTCGTGATCGTGAGCGGCGACGGCGGGTTCGTGCCGCTGGTCCGGCGGCTGCGCCAACTCGACAAGCGCGTCATCGTGGCGTCGACGAACCACGCTGCGGCCGGGACCGTGAACCACCTGCTGGCCTCCGCAGCGGACGAGTACCACGTTCTCGAGGTCGCGCCGTCGGCGTCCCCAACCCGCCCGAGCAAGCCGGCTGCTCCGACCCTCGCCCAGTACCGCGACGAGATCAAGGCGGTCGTGAAGGCCAACCCGGGCATGCGCGTCGGGAAGGCCGTCAACGCCGGCCCTCTGGGCGTGCACCTCCGGCAGAAGTGGCCCGAAACGACGTTCAAGGACTTCGGGTCGGCGACCCTCGGCAACTTCGTGGAGCAGCACTGCGGGCTGACAGTCCATCGTCCCGCGCCAGCCAAGACTCCCGAAGCCACCCCCGCAGCCGCGGCACCTCAGGCGCAACCACCGGTCGCTGAAGCACCCCATCCGAAGGCGGCGGCGGTGCCCGCGAAGGCGACCGTGCCGCCGTCGTCCGCCGAACGCGGCGCATATCTCCGAGCCATCCGCCGGCTCTTCCTCAACGGCCCGCTGTCCGCCGCCGTAGATGCGGCGACGCGGTTGTCCCTTGCCACCGCGGGCTCCCTCGTGCGCCAGCACGTCCCCGGCAAGACCTACAGCGACGCCGGATACGGCAAGTTCGCCGACATGCTGCGCGACGCGCTCGTGGGCACGCCGTACTCGCTCGGTCGGGACGAGAAGCACGCGTACGTGGAGCGGTCCGCGAGCCTGCTCCAGACCTAGTAGGGGCGCTGGCTCCTCCGTAGTATGGGCCGGGCCACACCGGAGACGAAGCGGGGAATCATGGGATCGATCGAGTACGGGCTGGGCTTCACCCTCGACGCCATCGATGACGTCGAACTCAGGCAGGTGCAGGGGGCCGTCCTCGAACACCTCCTGGACGGGAAGTCGATGTGGATCGCCGCCGGCCGGGAGGGCAAGGGCATGACCCTGTTCCTCAACCCCAGCTCGCAGCTCGTGTTCACGTACGGCTCGGCGCCGATCCCGGAGGTGGACCAGCGCCGGGTCGACGTCTACAGGGCTTTGATCCGGAAGTTCGGCGGGATCTTCATCAACCACGGTGTGGTGCCCGATGAGGACGCCATGGTGGATGCGATCGGCGAGGATCTGGACGCGGGCGGCCGGGCGGGAGACGAGGGACGCTGACTCGGGCGACCGGGGCTGCCTAGCCCCCGCCTCACGCGGCGCGGGCGGTCGTCCCCAGCTTTCGGGCCGTTCCTCCCCGGCTTTCAGCCGCAACCCGCCCGGGCACTGGGGCTGCCGTCGGCTCTAGCCGGCCGGGGCGTCAAGAACTGGGGAGGACGGTTCGGGAGTCGGCGCTGCCAGACGGGGACTGCTGCTCACGTGGACGACCCCGATTGCTCCTCCACAGGTGGTTACTTGAGGCCCACCGTCCACACAGGAGAAGCCGGAGCTTCAGTCCCAGGTCAGTGCTGGCCACGATGAGGCATGGCCGATGTGACCCAAGAACTGAGCGCGAGGAACGGTGCTGCCCGCACGGGGGAGCTCTTCGCGGCGGGGATCAGTCGGCGTCAATTGCAGGCGGCCATCGCGAAGGGGGCGATCGAGCGGCCGGCGAGGGGCGTCGTCGTGCTTCCCGGAGCCGATCCGCTGCTCGTGCGATGCCTGACGACCAATTCCCTCCTGACCTGTGTCTCCGCAGCGGAGGGCCACGGCCTCTGGGTTCTGCAGAGGCCTGAGCGGGTGCATCTGCTCCGGACGGACGGGCGGCTCATGTCCGAGCGGGCCGTGGTGCACCGGCAGTCCTGGGTCACCGCTGATCCTGGGAGCCGGTTCGCCTCCCTGGCCGACGTGGTGCTGCACGCGCTCTCCTGCCTGCCTGAACTCGAGGCGCTGGTCATCGCCGAGTCCGCTGTGCAGAAGGGGCTGTCGAAGGACTTCCTCCGGGCCCACCTCCCGGGGCGTCGCAACGGGCGGGCCCGCGCCGTTCTGGATCTCATCGACACGGGAGCCGATTCCCTTGTCGAGACACTGGCCCGAACCCACCTGCGAAGGGCCGGGCTGCGGGTGCGGCCGCAGGTCCAGGTGAAGGGGGTGGGGTGGGTGGACCACCTCGTCGAGGAATGCGTCGCTGTCGAGACCGACGGGAAAGAGCACCAGAAGCCCGCCAGACGGTACGAGGACTACGCGCGGGATGCCCGCGCCCAGGCTCTCGGTCTGCCCGTCGTGCGTTTCGGCTACGCCGATGTCGTCCACCGTCCGGGCGAGATGGTCGAGCGCGTAAAGGCTGTCGTGGCCGCTCGGCGTTCTCTGGGCGGACCGCCGGTCCTCTGAGGCGGGCGTTCCTTTGAGGGAGGCTCCTCTGAGGGAGGCTCCTCTGAGGCGGGCGTTCCTCCCCACCTTCTGAGGCGTTCATCCCCAGTTTCAGCTTCCGACCCGCGCGATCCGTGGGCTCGGAACCTGCCGAGCGCGCAGGTGGCCCCAAGAGCTGGGGAAATCAGTACGCCTCCCGCGGGTCTCGACCCCCACACGCGGTGACCTCGGCGGCACACGCGGTGACCTCGGCGGCACACGCGGTGACCTCGGCCCCACACGCGGTGACCTCGGCCCCACACGGGGTGACCTCGGCGGCACACGCGGTGACCTCGGCGGCACACGCGGTGACCTCGGCCCCACACGCGGTGACCTCGGCCCCACACGGGGTGACCTCGGCGGCACACGCGGTGACCTCGGCGCCACACGGGGTGATCTCGGCGGATCAGGGGGTCGGGTAGGGGGCCCAGCTGCCGAAGGGGGTCGTGACGGGGGTCGCCGCGAGGACGCCGTCAAGGATGGCCTCCCGGGTCGCCTCCGCCGCGGCGATCTGCACGGCCATCATGAGGGAGACCCGCGCCTGGTCGCTCGAACGGTCGGCGGCGATCTCCCGCGTCGAGACGGCGAAGACCGTGTCCCCGTCCACGAGGGTGTGGCTCGGGTCGAGCGCCCGGGCTAGACCGGCGTGTGAGGCCGTCGCAAGCCGCTGGCACTCGGCGGGCGTCAGCGCGGCGTTCGTCGCGACCACCACGAGGGTCGTGTTCAGCCCGCCTCCAGCGCCGCCTCCGCCGCCAGGCCCCCCGGGCCCCGCCGGCCGGACCTTGGCCGCCGCGCTCGCCTCCTCGGCGACGGCCGTAGCCTGGGCGCCGGGGAACACCGGCAGGCCGGCGGCATTCACCACCGCGAGCGCCCCCACCACGATGCCCTCCGGCAGCGACACCTCGGGCATCCCGGGCGGCCCGGGCACGGGGCCGCCGGGCACCCGCACGGACGCCATGCCGACGCCTCCCTTGTACTGCATCCTGCCGAGCACCGCCCCGGTGCCGGCACCGACGCAGCCGCGGAGGCCGGCGTCGTCCGCGTCCGCGGGCCCGACAGCGGCGGCCGCGGCAGCGAACCCCATCGCGGTGTCGGGCCGGGCTGAGAAGTCCCCGCCGCGCCCGAGGTCGAAGATGACGGCCCCCGGCACGATCGGGACCACCCCGCCCATCACCGGGTGCCCCTGCCCCTGCGACTCGAGCCACAGCTGGACGCCGGTCGCGGCGGCGAGCCCGTACGCGCTTCCGCCGCAGAGCGCGATCGCGTCAACGGTCTGGACGAGGGTCGAGGGGTCGAGGGCATCGGTCTCGGTAGTGCCGGGGCCACCGCCCCGTACGTCCACCCCGCCCGCGCTGCCGGGCGGAAGCACGACGGCGGTCACCCCGGTGAGCCATCCGTCGCCGACGCGCTGGGCGTGGCCCACGCGGATGCCAGGTACATCAAGGAGGGAACCCATGGGGCCATTCAACGCCTCCCCTCCGACTCTGCTCAACAGCCCGCCGCACAGGGCTGAACCGGCCCCGCGCGAACTCAGCGTGAACTCTTGGATACGTCCGGCGGAATTAACCGGCAGAACCGGCCACCGTGGTCAGTCCACCCAAGCCGGGCGTGGTCCACTACTCGGCGGGGGGAATTCCGCACCAGCCCCGAGAACCATGAAGGAAAAGCTTGTCAACGACTCATTCCGGTCGCAGGATACGACAATGAGCGACCTCACCGCGGAGCGCCGCCGCAAGGGCGCAGCACCCACGTCGCCGCCGGCCAAGCGCACCCACTTCTCCGGACGCACCCGCCGCGACTTCTTCGTCTTCCTCGCCTTCGCGCTGCCGAACCTGGCCCTCATCGCCGTGTTCACCTACCGGCCCCTGTTCGCGAACCTCCAGTACTCGTTCCTCGACTGGACCCTCGGCTCGCCGAGGGCCCGGAACATCGGCTTCGACAACTACGCGACGTTCTTCGGCAGCGACGACGCCGCGCGCGTGCTCGGCACCACCGCAATCTTCACGGTCCTGACCGTGGGGCTGTCCATGGTGCTGGGCCTCCTCGTTGCCCTCGCGCTCAATGCGAGGGTGCGCGGCACCACATTCGCCCGCTCGGCCGTGTTCGCGCCCTACGTGCTCTCCGGCGTCGGCGTGGGCCTGGTCTGGATGTTCATCTTCGACCCCGGGTACGGCGCGCTGTCCTGGATCCTGCGCAGCTTCGGGGCGCGCAGCCCCGAGTGGTTCAACGACCCACAGCTCGCGCTGACCATGGTGATCCTCGTCTACGTCTGGAAGAACCTGGGCTACTGCGCGGTGGTGTACCTCGCGGGGCTGCAGTCCCTTCCGAGCGACATCATGGAGGCCGCCGCGATCGACGGCGCCGGGTCCGCCCGCCGCTTCTGGAGCATCAGCCTCCCGCTGCTCTCCCCCACGACGTTCTTCCTGCTCATCACCACGATCCTGTCGAGCCTCCAGGCGTTCGACCTCATCCGGATCATGACCCCCCTCGGCACCGGCACGAGCACCCTCATCTACGAGGCCTACCTGCAGGCCTTCGGCTCGTACAACCGCGCAGGCTACTCCGCGGCCATCTCGGTGGTGCTCTTCGTGATCCTGCTCGTGATCACGGTCGTGCAGCTCCGCTTCGTCGAGAGGAAGGTGCACTACGCGTGACCGCCCCCGCACCCGCCCCCGTCGCTGAGCACGCCGGCGAGCCGCTGAGGGAGCGGCCGTTCTCGAGGCAGAACCTCGTCCGCACGATCGCGGGCGGGTACCTCCCGCTCATCATCGCCACCCTGATCGTGGCTCTGCCCCTGCTGTGGATGGTGCTGAGCTCGTTCAAGACCCCCGGTGAGATCGTCACGACCGAGCTGCAGGTCCTCCCCCAGTCCCTCAACCTGGACAACTACCGCGACGCCATGACCACTGTCCCGTTCGGGCGGTTCTTCCTGAACTCGGCCATCGTCACGGCTGCCGGGGCCACGGTCAAGGTGACGCTGGCGATCATGACCGCCTACGCGCTGGTGTTCGTGCGCTTCCCGTTCAAGAACCTGATCTTCATCCTGATCCTCGTGGCGCTCATGGTGCCCCCGCAGGTCTCCATCCTGCCGAACTACATCCTCGTCGCAGGGATCGGCGGCAAGAACACCCTGTGGGGCATCATCCTCCCGGGCCTCGGCACGGCCTTCGGCACGTTCCTCCTGCGCCAGCACTTCATGACGCTCCCGGCCTCGATCCTCGAGGCCGCGGAGATCGACGGGGCCGGGCACTGGAAGCGGCTCTGGCAGATCGTGGTGCCCGTCTCGGTGCCCTCGATCGCCACCGTGGCGCTCGTGACGATCGTCTCCGAGTGGAACGACTACATCTGGCCGCTCATCATCACCGACCGCCCGGAGGTCATGACCCTCCCGGTCGGCCTGACCCTCCTGCAGAACTCCGAGAGCGGGGGCGGGGCGTGGGGCATGCTCATGGCCGGCGCGGTCCTCGTGATCATCCCCGTCCTCGTGGTCTTCGCGATGCTGCAGCGCTACATCGTGGCCGGACTCACCCAGGGCAGCGTCACCGGGTGACGCACGACGGCGGGCGCGCACCCGCCGTCGGCCGCCTCCTTCCCCACTCCAGCACCCACCCACGAAAGGCAGACCATGGCATTCCGACTCGATCGCCGTCACTTCCTCGCGCTCGTCGGCGCAGGGACCGGCGCCGCGGCCCTCGCCGCCTGCGGCGGCCCGGACACCTCCGGCGGATCGGCGTCCTCCGCCGCCGCGGACCTCGACTTCAAGGACGTCAAGCCCGCCGCCTCCATCGACTTCTGGACCAGCCACCCCGGCAAGTCGCAGGACGTCGAGAAGCAGCTCGTCGACAAGTTCCAGGCAGCGAACCCCACCATCAAGGTCAACCTCGTGACCGCGGGCGCGAACTACGAGGAGATCGCGCAGAAGTTCCAGACTGCGCAGGCGGCGAACTCGGGCCTGCCCGGCGTCGTCGTGCTCTCCGACGTGTGGTGGTTCCGCTACTACATCAACGGCAACATCATCCCGATGGACTCGCTCATCAAGCAGCTGAACTTCGACCTCGGCGACTACCGCGACTCCCTCGTGAAGGACTACCAGTACGCCAACAAGCAGTGGGCCATGCCGTACGGGCGCTCGACCCCGCTGTTCTACTACAACAAGGACCACTTCAAGGCCGCCGGGCTGCCGGACCGCGCCCCGAAGACCTGGTCCGAGTTCGCCGACTGGGCGCCGAAGCTCAAGGCCGCCTCGGGCGCGCAGTACGCGTACATGTACCCGGCCCTCGCCGGGTACGCGGGCTGGACGCTGCAGAACAACCTGTGGGGCTGGGGGTCCGGCTGGTCCAAGGACTGGGACATCACGTGCGACTCGGACGACGCCGTCGCCGCGATGCAGTGGGTCCAGGACTCGGTGTACAAGGACAAGTGGGCGGGCGTCTCCTCGAAGGAGTCCGCGGATGACTTCTCCGCCGGGATCGCCTCGACCACGATCTCCTCCACGGGCTCGCTCGTGGGCATCCTCAACAGCGCCAAGTTCAACGTGGGCGTCGGCTTCCTCCCGGGCGGCCCGAAGTCGGAGAAGCCCGTCTGCCCGACCGGCGGCGCCGGCCTGGGAATCCCCTCGGGCATCTCGAAGGAGCAGCAGCTCGCGGCCGCGATGTTCATCAAGTTCGTGGGCGAGCCGGAGAACACCGCAGCGTTCTCCGCCGCGACCGGCTACATGCCGAACCGCAAGTCCGCGGACATGACCCAGGTCCTGGCCAAGACGCCCCAGATCCAGACCGCGATCGACCAGCTCGCCGTCACCCGGGTCCAGGACAACGCCCGCGTGTTCCTCCCCGGCGCCGACCAGGAGATGGCGAAGTCCGTGGCCAAGATCGTCACCCAGCAGGGCGACGTGAAGTCCACGATGTCCGACCTCAAGAAGACCCTCCAGGGCATCTACGACAGGGACGTGAAGCCGAAGCTCAAGTAGCGTCACCGCGGCAACCCCGCACGACGGCGCCGCCGGCCTTCCACGGCTGGCGGCGCCGTCGCGCGTCGACGGGCGCCCCTACGGCTGCTCCGGGATCCAGAAGGGGGCCGGCGCGCCGTGCCCGGTGAGCTGGTCTGCCCGGGTCAGCTGGTCGCCGATGCGGGTCAGCGGGGCGAACGACGAGTCGTAGGGGACCGCGGGCGGGGTCGCCCCTCCCGCCGGCCCGGGCGCCAGAACGGCGAGGAGGAGGGCTGCCACGGCGGCGGCCGTCATGCCGATGGTCCTCATGTGGGATCCGGGTGCTGCGATCATCGGACTCACCTTCCGTCAGATGTTGGGGTGATGCTTCAACAGTCCTCCCGGGCGCGCTGCGCCACATCGGGAGCATCCCCTCAGATCCGCTCGCCGGACCCTCAGATCTGGCCCGCCCGGGCACGCCGGTGGCACGCTGGAGACGTGGCGGAACAGGGGCGCGGCGGCGGCCCCGGCGTGGTGGGACGCACGGAGGAACTGGCCGGGCTGGCCGGGGTGATCAACGCGGCCTGCGCGGGCCAGGCCGGCACCGCCCTCATCCTCGGCGACCCCGGAGTGGGCAAGACCGCCCTCGTCGCGGCGGCGTGTGCGACGGCGTCTGCAGCCGAGGACAGCCGCGTGCACGTCCTCAAGGGCGCGGCGCTGCCCATGGGCTCCTCGGCGGTCCCGTACCTCGCCCTCCGCTCGGCGTTCCGGTCCGCGCCGGCCGACCGGGGGCCGGTCCCGCTCCTGCACCGGGCCTCCGGCGAGTCGCTTGCGAACATGCCGCTGCTCATCGACGACTGGCTCACCGCCCTCACCGAGGACGGCCCCGTTGTCCTCGCCGTCGACGACCTGCACTGGGCCGACCAGGGGACCCTAGACGTCCTGATGTACCTCATCGCCGGGCCCGCTGAGCGCCGCCTGGCCGTCCTCGCGACCTCACGGCTCAGCGAGGCCCACTCGGCCTCCCCGCTGCGGGAGTGGCTTGCGGACGTGCGGCGGCTCCCCGGCGTCGAGGTCAGCACGCTCCAGCCGCTCGACCGCCCGGGCACGGAGGCCCTGCTCGCCCGTCTCCTCGGAGCACCGCCGCGCCAGTCGCTGGTCACCGAGGTCTTCGCCCGCTCGGCCGGCAACCCGTACCTCACGTCCCTCCTCGCCCGCGGCCTGACCGCAGCCGACCGGCGCCTCGGCCCCGGCCTCCCCACCGACCTCCGGGCAGCCGTGCTCAGGTCGTGGCACGGGCTCCCGGACCAGGCGCGGCTCCTGACCGCGATGCTCGCCGTCGGAGGCCGGGAGGTGGACGTGCGGGACCTCCGCCGGGCCGCGGCAGGCGAGGTGCCGCCCGACGCCGTCGTGCCCCTCCTGCGCGCGGCCGCCGCCGCGGGAATCCTCGACCTCTCCCCCGACGGGACCTACTGGTTCCACCACCCGCTCATCGCCGAAACGCTCGTGCAGACCCTCTCCGCGGACGAGCGGCAGCGCTGGCACGGCGCCTTCGCCGCGGTCTACGGGGAGCTCGCCGAGGCGCACGACGCCGAGCGGTTGCCGCTGCGGCTCATCGCCCTCGCCGACCACCACCACTACGCCGGGAACACGGAGGCAGCCTACCGGTGGGCGCTGCGGGCCGCCGGTACCGGCGACGGCTCGATCACCCCGAGCGACAGGCTGCGCATGCTGCGGCGCGCCGTCGCCCTCCGCGAGCGGGTGCCAAGCGCCCCGGAGGCGCCACGCGAACTGTGGGAGGCGGTCCGCTCGGCCGCCCGCGACGCAGGGGACTTCACCGCCGAACTCGAGGCGGTCGACGCCCTGCTGGCTGTGCTCGACCCGCAGGCGGACCCGCTCGCGGTCGCGGAGCTCATGATCCGCCGCATGCACCTGCGCTGGTCCACGGGGGAAGCCTTCTTCGACCCGGCCGTCGCGGCGCAGGCAGTCCGGCTCGCCGAGGCGGAACCGCGCAGCTGGCAGCATGCCTATGCGCTCTCGGAGCACGCGCATGCCCTCATGTGGAGGGACCGGAGGCAAGGCGGCGCCCTGGCTCAGCGCGCGCTCGCCATCGCCGTCGCCGCAGGGAATCCCCTCGCGCTCACCTACGCGCGGGCTGCCTCGGCGATGGCCGCCCTGGCCGAAGGGCGGAACCAGGAGGCCGTCGCGCTGACCGCGGAGGCGATCGCGGACGCCCTCAGCGCGCGGGACTTCTGGGCCGCCATCCACGCCGTGATGTGGCACGCGAACGCCCAGCTCCCGACCATGTTCCTCAGGGAGTACGCGGACATCATCGCCGAGGGCCGGCGGCGGCTGGAGGCCCACGGGTCCCCGCACGCCTACACGGCGAAGCTCGCTGCGATCGAGGCCGAGAGCTGGCTTGCCGTCGGCGAGTGGCGGCGGACCCTTGCAGCACTCAGGAACACCCTCGGCGCTGACCCCGGGCCCATCGCCGACGTCTCGGCACGCCTCACCGCGGCCCGGCTCGCCGCCCTTCAGGGCCGGAACGACGACGCGCTCGCCCACCTCGCACGGGCCGAGGAGCTTTCGGACAACGGCGAGGCGTACCTTAACCTGGACTTCGCCGCGATTCGGGCAGAGGTGTACGCCGCGTGCGGCCGGCCCGCGGAATCATTCGCGGCGGCCATGGCAGGAGCGACGCGGCCGGGGCCCCCGCCCACCATGTGCGAGTGGCTCGTGATGCAGGCAGCGCGGGCCCTCGCCGACCAGGCGCAGGACGCGAGGGACAGCGGCCGCCACGCCGACAGCTTCGTGAGCGCCGCCGACGACCTCCAGAGACGCTTCCCCCGTGGGCTCCACGAAATCCACGGCGACCATGAACTCTATCTGTCCGTGCTCACGGCGCTCCACAGCCTCTACCTCGCAGAGCTCGGCCGCGCCCGCGCAGACCGGGACAACGCGGCAGCCTGGGCCGCGGCCGCGGACGCGTGCGGAGCGGCCTCGCTGCGCTGGGAAGAGGCATATGCCTGCCGCCGGACGGCCGAGGCGTTCCTGCTCCACCGCCGCGCCTCCAGGGCACAGGGCAGCGCGTTCCTCCGCCGCGGCCTCGCCCTGGCTGCCGAGCTTCAGGCTCGGGCCGTCCTCGAGGCGCTCGACCAGCTCGCGTCCCAGGCGAGGATCCCCACCGGGCCGGTCGCCCAGACGCACGACGCCGGCCCTGCCCGCCTCCCCGGGCTCACGCCCCGCGAGGCGGCCATCCTCGACTACGTCGTGGCGGGCAGGACCTACGGCGAGATCGCACGGGAACTGGTGATCAGCGAGAAGACCGTCAGCTCCCACATTTCGAGCCTGCTGCGGAAGACCGGGGCCGCGAACCGCGTGGACCTCGCGCGGATGGCCGCGCATGCGCAGCGGGACGTCGCCGAGAAGGGGTGAGGAGTCAGGCGGGGATGGGAACAGGCGTGACGCCGAGCGGCGCGAGCTCGGAGGCCCCGCCGTCGGGCGCTGTGAGCACCCAGATGCCGCCCGCGTGCCGGGCGACCGAGTGCTCCCACTGCGAGGCGTGGGAGCCGTCCGTGGTCACGACCGTCCACTCGTCGTCGAGCACCTTGGTGTCGATGGACCCGCGCACCAGCATCGGCTCGATCGCGAGGGCCATGCCCGGCTTGATCTTCGCCCCCCGGTGCCCGGTGCGGTAGTTCAGCACGTCCGGCGCCATGTGCATCTGGGAGCCGATCCCGTGGCCCACGTAGTCCTCGAGGATGCCCAGCGGGGCGCCCTCCTGGGCGGAGACGAAGTCGTCGATCGCGTCCCCGATGTCCCCCACGAAGGAGCCCTTCGCGAAGGCGGCGATCCCGTGCCACATGGCCTGGCGGGTCACCTCGGACAGCCGCACGTCCTCGGGGTCGCCCTCGCCGACGATCACCGTCCGCGCCGAGTCCGCGTTCCAGCCGCGGACCACGCAGCCGCCGTCGATCGAGATGATGTCGCCCTCGGCGAGCACGCGGCTGCCCGGGATGCCGTGCACCACCTCGTCGTTCACGGAGGCGCAGATGTGGCGCGGGTAGCCGTGGTAGCCGAGGAAGTTGTACTGCGCGCCCGCCTCGTCCACGACCGCGGCGAAGGCGGCGTCGAGGTCGTCGGTCGTGGCACCGGGCACGGCGGCGGCCACGGCGGCATCGAGGGCACGGCTCAGCAGCACGCCGGCCTGGGCCATGATGCGCAGCTGCCCGTTGTTCTTGTACTCGATCTTCCGCTGGCCGATCACAGCCGCTCCCTTCCTCCAGTGGGCCCGATGGCCCACGCTCCACAGGACAAGGCGCCGCCCGCGGGGAGTGACCCGCGGACGGCGCCTGTCGTCGTCGTGCGCGTCCCCCTAGGAGGCGGAGCGCACCGTCGTCTCGATCGCGGCGAGCACACGGTCGGTGACCTCGTCGATGGCGCCGATGCCGTCGACGCGGGTCAGCGTGCCGCGCTCGTCGTACTTGGAGACCACGGCCTCCGTCTGCGTGTGGTACAGCTCGAGGCGGTGACGGATCACGTCCTCGGTGTCGTCGCTGCGTCCCGTCTCCTTGGCACGGTTCAGCAGGCGCGCCACGAGTTCCTCGTCGTCGGCGGTGAGCTGGAGGACCACGTCGAGGGACTGGCCCTTCTCCGCGAGGATCTCGTCCAGGTACTCAACCTGCGCCACGGTGCGCGGGTACCCGTCGAGGAGGAAGCCGTTCGCGGCGTCGTCCTGCGCGAGGCGGTCGCGCACCATGCTGTTCGTCACCGAGTCCGGGACGAAGTCGCCGGCATCCATGTACTTCTTCGCCTCGATGCCGAGGGGCGTCTGCTCCTTGACGTTGAAGCGGAAGATATCGCCCGTCGAGATGGCGACGATGCCGAGGCGGTCGGAGATCCGTTCCGCCTGGGTGCCCTTGCCGGAACCGGGCGGGCCAATGAGCAGCATTCTCGTCATCGCAGTAGTCCTTCGTAGTGTCGCTGTTGGAGCTGAGCATCGATCTGCTTGACGGTCTCGAGGCCCACGCCGACCATGATGAGGATCGACGTACCGCCGAACGGGAAGTTCTGGTTCGCGTTGACGAGCACGAGGGCGATCAGCGGGATCAGGGCCACGATGCCCAGGTACAGGGCGCCCGGCAGAGTGATGCGCGAAAGTACGTACTGCAGGTAGTCCGCAGTGGGCTTCCCGGCACGGATGCCGGGGATGAAGCCGCCGTACTTCTTCATATTGTCGGAGACCTCTTCGGGGTTGAAGGTGATCGCGACGTAGAAGTATGTGAAGAAGAGGATCATCAGGAAGTAGATCGCCATGTACACCGGGTGGTCGCCGCGGGTCAGGTTGTTGTTGATCCACTCCACCCAGCCGGGGATCGGCGAGCCGTCGTGGGGCGTGTTGAACTGCGCCACGAGGGCCGGCAGGTACAGCATCGACGAGGCGAAGATGACCGGGATGACGCCCGCCATGTTCACCTTGATCGGGATGTACGTGCTCGTCCCGCCGACGGTCCGGCGGCCGATCATGCGCTTCGCGTACTGCACCGGGACGCGGCGCTGCGACTGCTCGACGAACACGACCAGCGTCATCGTGATGATGCCGATGACGATCACGAGGAAGAACGTGCCCGGGCCCTTCGAGGACCAGATCTGACCGAGCGAGGTCGGGAAGGTCGCGGCGATCGAGGTGAAGATCAGCAGCGACATGCCGTTGCCGATCCCCTTCTCCGTCACGAGCTCGCCCAGCCACATGATCAGGCCCGTGCCGGCCGTGAGCGTGATGATCACGAGGATCGTCGTGATGATGCTCTGATCCGGGATGATCTGCAGCTGGCAGTTCGGGAACAGCTGGCCCGAGCGGACGAGCGAGACCAGCGTCGTCGCGTTCAGCAGGCCGAGCGCGATCGTGAGGTAGCGCGTGTACTGCGTGAGCTTCGTCTGCCCCGCCTGGCCCTCGTCGTACAGCTCCTGGAACCGCGGGATGACCACGCGCAGCAGCTGCACGATGATGCTCGCCGTGATGTACGGCATGATCCCGAGCGCGAAGATCGACACCTGCAGCAGCGCACCGCCGCTGAAGAGGTTCATCATCTGGTAGATGCCCTGCTGGTCGCCCGTCACCGACGGGGATAGGCACTGCCGCACGTTCGCGTAGTTGACGCCCGGCGCGGGGATGAAGGCGCCCAGGCGGAAGATCGTGATGATGCCCAGCGTGAACAGCAGCTTGCGCCGCAGGTCGGGCGTCCGGACAGCCCGGCCGATCGCAGAAAGCACGCTTCTCCTCCCCATCCGAGGAATGTAGGGTCATTGGCTCCAGGGCATGGATGGCGGCCCGGAGTCGAGGGTCCAGCTCACGAGTTTACCGTTACGGGGCCGTGAGCAGTGAATCGGCGCCCGGGCGAGCGGCGAGCGGCACCTCCGGCGCGGCGAATGCGGAAGGCCCGCGGCGCCGTCGTGCGCCGCCTCCTCCCGCACTCGGCGCGCGCCTTAACGCGAAGGGCCCCCACCGCCGTCGTGGGTGATTCACGACGGCGGCAGGGGCCTCACGTCTCACAGCGTCAGCTGCGCTCCGGCGAAGGTCAGAGGACGTTCGCGGAGCCGCCGGCGGCGGCGATCTTCTCCGAGGCGGACGCGGAGAAGGCGTGCACGGTGACATCGACCTTGACGGTGATGTCGCCCGAGCCGAGCACCTTGACCGGCTCGTTCTTGCGAACGGCGCCCTTGGCCACGAGGTCCTCGACCGTCACGGTGCCACCCTCCGGGAACAGCTCGGAGAGCTTGTCCAGGTTCACGACCTGGAACTCGACCCGGAACGGGTTCTTGAAGCCGCGGAGCTTCGGCAGGCGCATGTGCAGCGGAAGCTGCCCGCCAGCGAAGCCGGCCTTGACCTGGTAGCGGGCCTTCGTGCCCTTGGTGCCACGGCCGGCGGTCTTGCCCTTGGAGCCCTCACCGCGACCCACACGGGTCTTCGCGGTCTTGGCGCCGGCGGCGGGACGCAGGTGGTGGACCTTCAGCGCGGAAGACTTCTCAGTCTCGTTCTCTGCCATTACTTCGCCTCCTCAACCTTCACGAGGTGCGGAACCGTGTTGACCATGCCCACCGTCACGGCGTCGGCCTTGCGGGTGACCGTGTGGCCGATCCGCTTGAGGCCGAGCGAACGAAGGGTGTCGCGCTGGTTCTGCTTGGCGCCGATGACGCCCTTAATCTGGGTGATCTCCAACGTGGCGTCGGAGGGAGCCAGGTTCTTCGCCATGACTCATGCACCTGCCTTCGAGTTCTGGAGGTTGCGCACCATCGCGGCCGGGGCGACCTCGTCCAGCGCGAGGCCACGGCGGGCAGCCACAGCCTGCGGCTCCTCAAGGCCCTTGAGCGCCTCGACCGTCGCGTGGACGATGTTGATGGCGTTCGAGGAACCCAGGGACTTGGACAGCACGTCGTGGATGCCGACGCACTCGAGGACGGCGCGGACCGGACCACCGGCGATCACACCGGTACCCGGGGCAGCCGGGCGCAGCATGACCACGCCTGCGGCGGACTCGCCCTGCACACGGTGCGGGACCGTGGTGCCGATGCGGGGGACGCGGAAGAAGGACTTCTTGGCCTCCTCCACACCCTTGGCGATGGCCGCGGGGACCTCCTTGGCCTTGCCGTAGCCGACGCCGACCATGCCGTTGCCGTCACCCACCACCACGAGGGCGGTGAAGCTGAAGCGACGGCCGCCCTTGACGACCTTGGCGACGCGGTTGATGGTCACGACGCGCTCGATGAACTGGCTCTTCTCGGCGTCGCGGTTGTCGCGACCGCCACGGCCGCCGCGGTCACCGCGGCCGCCCTGGCCGCGACCCTCGCCACGACGACCGCCGCGGCGCTCCTCGGTGGCGGGAGCGGTCTCAGCAGCCTCCGCTGCATTCTGCTCGGTCACGTTCACCTTCTCTGCATTCGCTGCGTTGTCTGCGGTCACAGTGCCAGCCCACCTTCACGTGCGCCGTCCGCGATCGCAGCCACGCGGCCGTGGTACTTGTTGCCACCGCGGTCGAACACGACGGCCTCGATGCCAGCAGCCTTCGCACGCTCGGCGATGAGCTCGCCCACGCGCTTGGCCTTGGCGGTCTTGTCGCCCTCGAAGGAACGGAGGTCGGCCTCGAGAGTGGAGGCGGAGACCAGCGTGATGCCCTTGCTGTCGTCGACCACCTGGACGAAGACGTGGCGCGAGGAGCGGTTCACGACGAGGCGCGGACGCTCGGCGGAGCCGACGATCTTCTTGCGGAGGCGGAAGTGGCGACGAGCCCGAGCCTGCTGCTTGGACTTGGCCACGCGCTTCTTGTTGATGCCCAGACCCATGGTTACTTACCAGCCTTTCCGACCTTGCGGCGGATAACCTCGCCGGCGTAGCGGATGCCCTTGCCCTTATACGGGTCGGGCTTGCGCAGCTTGCGGATGTTGGCAGCGACCTCGCCGACCTGCTGCTTGTTGATGCCGGACACGGAGAGCTTGGTGGGGCCCTCGACCGTGAACGTGATGCCCTCGGGCGCGTTCACCGTGACCGGGTGCGAGTAGCCGAGCGCGAACTCGAGGTCCGAGCCCTTGGCCTGCACACGGTAACCGGTGCCGACGATCTCGAGCTTCTTCTCGTAGCCCTTGGTCACGCCCTCGATCATGTTGAAGATGAGCGTGCGGGTCAGGCCGTGGAGCGAGCGAGCGATGCGCTCGTCGTTCGGGCGGGTCACCGAGAGGGTCGAGTCGTCGAGGGAAACCTCGATCGGGCTGGCCACAGTGTGGGTCAGCTCGCCCTTGGAGCCCTTCACGGTCACCACGGAGCCGTCGATCTTGACCTCGACGCCGGCGGGGACGGTGATGGGGAGACGTCCAATGCGGGACATATCTTCTTCCTTCCTTCCCTTACCAGACGTACGCGAGGACTTCGCCGCCCACGCCCTTCTTGGCGGCCTGACGGTCAGTCAGGAGCCCAGAGGACGTGGACAGGATGGCGATGCCGAGGCCGCCCAGCACATGCGGGAGGTTCGTGGACTTCGCGTACACGCGGAGGCCCGGCTTGGAGATGCGGCGGACACCGGCGATCGAACGCTCGCGGTTGGGGCCGAACTTGAGGTCCAGGGTCAGCTTCTTGCCGACCTCGGCGTCCTCTTCCTTGTAGGCCGAGATGTAGCCCTCGGCCTTCAGGATCTCAGCAACCCGGACCTTGAGCTTCGACGACGGCATGGTCACCGAGTCGTGGTAGGCCGAGTTGGCGTTGCGCAGACGCGTCAGCATGTCTGCGACGGGATCAGTCATAGTCATTGTGGGCTCGTGCCCTTCCTCATGACGGTTTCCGCCCTGCCCGGGAGCCTGCTGCTCTCGGTGCGGCGCGGACCTTTCACGTAGTGATTCAGTCTTCGTTCTTGAACGGGAAGCCGAGGTGCTTCAGGAGCGCACGGCCCTCGTCGTCGGTCTTGGCGGTCGTGACGACCGTGATGTCCATGCCGCGGAGGCGGTCGATCTTGTCCTGATCGATCTCGTGGAACATCACCTGCTCGGTGAGGCCGAACGTGTAGTTGCCGTTGCCATCGAACTGCTTGCCCGAGAGACCGCGGAAGTCGCGGATACGGGGCAGGGCGAGGGACACGAGGCGGTCCACGAACTCCCACATGCGGTCGCCGCGGAGCGTCGCGAAGGCGCCGATCGGCATGCCCTCACGGAGCTTGAACTGGGCGATCGACTTGCGGGCCTTGACGACCTGCGGCTTCTGGCCCGTGATGAGGGTCAGGTCGCGCACAGCGCCCTCGATGAGCTTCGAGTCCTTGGCGGCGTCGCCGACGCCCATGTTCACGACAACCTTGACCAGGCGCGGGACCTGGTTGACGTTCTCGTAGTTGAACTCATCCTGGAGGGCCTGCTTGATGCTCTCGGCGTACTTCGCCTTGAGGCGGGGCACGACCTTGACCGGAGTCTCGACAGTCTCAGTCATCAGATGTCCTTCCCGGTGGCCTTGGAGTAGCGGATGCGGACGGTCTTGGAGACGCCGTCCTTCTCCACGGTCTCGAGGCGGAAGCCGACGCGAGTGGGCTTCTTGGTCTCGGGGTCCACGAGGGCCACGTTCGAGATGTGGATCGGGGCCTCGACCTGCTCGATGCCGCCGGTCTTGGTGCCGCGCTGGGTCTGGCCGGCCTTGACGTGCTTGGTGACACGGTTGATGCCCTCGACGAGAACACGGTTCTCGGTTGGGAACACCTTCAGGACCTTGCCCTGCTTGCCCTTGTCACCGCCCTTGTCCTGCTTGGTGCCGGTGATGACCTGGACCAGGTCGCCCTTCTTGATCTTTGCGCCCATGAGTCAGAGCACCTCCGGAGCCAGCGAGACGATCTTCATGAACTTCTTGTCGCGCAGCTCGCGGCCGACCGGGCCGAAGATACGCGTGCCACGGGGGTCGCCGTCGTTCTTGAGGATGACTGCCGCGTTCTCGTCGAAGCGGATGTAGGAACCGTCCGGACGACGGCGCTCCTTCTTGGTACGGACGACGACGGCCTTGACCACGTCGCCCTTCTTGACGTTGCCGCCAGGGATAGCGTCCTTGACGGTGGCGACGATGACGTCGCCGATGCCTGCGTAGCGGCGGCCGGATCCACCGAGAACGCGGATGGTAAGGATTTCCTTGGCACCCGTGTTGTCGGCGACCTTGAGCCGCGACTCCTGCTGAATCACTTTTACTCCTTACGTCTCGCCGGTTCTCGCACTGCGGTCCTGCTGCAGAGCGAGCCTTGCGGAACGGTTGATGGGGTGTCTCTCGACCCGCCTGGATGTCGCCAGAACGGGCCTGAATCGCCGTGCCACGCGCATGTGTCCCCTTCCTGCTGCGAAAGAGCAGCGCCGGGGCGCTCCCCTTCGGCAGAAGGGCATTATGCGGTGGCACGATGGTTCACGAGGTTTGTCACGGCATGGCGAAGCCAGCCGTACAAGCTCAATATCGTACCACGCCGCCGCTGTCCACCCCGCATCCCCGGGGAGCGTGGGGCCGCGGCCGCTCTAGGACTCTAGCCAGGGGCCCTCACACGCGGTTTCGCCGGCGCGACACTCTTCGAGCATCCGCGGGGTTTGCAGGAGCCGCCTTCCCTAAGGCCCTTTGGCCCCGCCAGTGCCGCTACCGCGGACAAGCGCGCTTCAGGAGCGCTTGTCGGCCATAGCGGCACTGCCCGTTGGCCGAAGACCCACTGCCCGCAGCTTTGCCCGGAACTGTGCGGGGCGTTCGAGATCCAGCCAGTCCAGCCGCAACACTGGATGCCCGAGCCCGAGCAGGCGATTTTCCCGCCTCTTCTCCCGGCGGATGATCTCCCGGGGGTCCTCACCACGTGTCATCGTTCGGCGGAAGTACTTGCCCCAGCCATCGAACTCACCTACGGGGTCCAACCGTTCGCGCGAATGCACGGCGCATTCGGCCTCCGACTGACCCCAGTAATAGTCGGTCCTGCCCACGAAGCCGAGAGCGTCGTAATGCGCCACCTGCAGCTTCGGTTCCGGGAAACCAAAGAGATGCATGAGGGCTCGTCCGACCGACTCACCGGGCGACTCGGCCCCCGATCGGGCAAGGCTAGCGATGAGCTCAGACCTGAGCCGGTGCGACCGATGTGGAAGGTTGCTGATGGCCGCGACCACGTCGGATCGGTCAAGGAGCGGCACATCTGGCTGCAGCCGGAGGACGCCGTCGGCGACAGTGAGTCCGCGGGCGAACTTGCCGGCAGCGAGCACCTCAACCAGGGCCAGCGCCACAGGGACTGTCGCGAACTCTCCGACGGTAACAGGTTCGATGTCATCGTGATGGTGGCGACGGATCGGGTGCCCGCCGAGCTCGCGTGCCTTGGCGGCGAGGCAGCCGTCTCCGCGAGCCTCGAACGTACTCGGGCGCACCCCCAGTCGGCTCGTCGTCGGCGTTGCGACCTCTACCGCCACGGGAGCCTTGACCGTTGGGATGCCATGGAGGAACAGCGCCGTCTCCCCACAGAACACGGTGTCAGGATTGGCTTGGGCGTGGGCTGCAAGCACGAGCAGAAACCGGTCGTGAACCTCGAGGCTGACCCATAGGTCCGTCGGTACATAGAACCCCCGGCGTAGTCGGGAGATGGCACCAGAGGCGAAGAGCCGACGAGGATCGGAAGCCCCACCCTGAAGCTCACGGCGCGAAGTGTCGATGAGGTGGCCAAGAGGGTCCATGACCCGAGTCTCGCGTCCATCGCCGTGGCCCCGGGGCGTGGTACGCCCTATGTGGACGACACTCCGCCCAAGAAGGTTGTGGAGGAGAAATGCCGATGCTGGCTGACAGTTCAGCAGTCGTCATCAAGCGCTCCACGGTGGCACTGCACGACGATAGGCGCGCTTCCGACGGCGGCGACGCCCCCGCCCCCGCCGCGCACCCGCCGTCGTGCGCCCCCGAGACGGCGGAAGGCCCGCCCCCACGAGGGGAACGGGCCTTCCGGCATATCCGCGAGAAACGCGAGGAGGCTTACTTGGCCTTCTCGAGGATCTCGACGAGGCGCCACCGCTTGGTGGCGGACAGCGGGCGGGTCTCCGCGATGAGAACGAGGTCGCCGATGCCGGCGGTGTTGTTCTCGTCGTGGGCCTTGCGCTTCTCGGTGCGGCGGATGACCTTGCCGTACAGCGAGTGCTTCACGCGGTCCTCGACCTCGACGACGATCGTCTTGTCCATCTTGTCGGACACGACGTAGCCGCGGGCGGTCTTGCGGTAACCGCGCTGGCGCTCGGCGGCGGCGTTCTCCGTCACGGAGTTCTCCGTCACCTTGTTCTCCTGATCGCTCACTTGGCGTCCTCCTCGGCCTCAGCCTTGGCGGACTTCTTCTCGGCCTTCGCCGCCTTCTTCTCGTCCTTCGCGTCGACGACGGCTGGGGCCGCCTCGGCGCGGATGCCGAGCTCACGCTCACGCATGATCGTGTAGATGCGGGCGATGTCCTTCTTCACGGCGCGCAGGCGGCCGTGGTTCTCGAGCTGGCCGGTGGCCGACTGGAAGCGCAGGTTGAACAGCTCTTCCTTGGCCTTCTTGAGCTCCTCGAAGAGACGCTCGTTGTCCAGCTGGTCGAGCTTCTCAGCCGTCAGATCCTTCGAACCGACTGCCATTCTCATTCACCACCTTCGCGGCGCACGATGCGCGCCTTCAACGGGAGCTTGTGGATGGCCAGGCGCAGGGCCTCGCGAGCCACCTCGTCGGACACACCGGAGAGCTCGAAGAGCACACGGCCGGGCTTGACGTTGGCGACCCACCACTCCGGCGAACCCTTACCGGAACCCATGCGGGTCTCGGCAGGCTTCTTGGTCAGCGGACGGTCCGGGTAGATGTTGATCCAGACCTTGCCGCCACGCTTGATGTGACGGGTCATGGCGATACGAGCGGACTCGATCTGACGGTTGGTCACGTACGCCGGGGAGAGGGCCTGAATGCCGTACTCGCCGAAGGTGACCCTGGTGCCACCGGTCGCAGCGCCGGAACGACCCGGGTGGTGCTGCTTGCGGTGCTTCACACGACGCGGGATAAGCATTTAAGCCTCTCCTCCTTCTGCTGCCGGGGCAGCGGCCTCGGCGGCCGGAGCGGCGGTCTCGGCGGGAGCCGAGGACTGCTGCTGGCGGTCGCCAGACGGACGACGGCGGCGCTCGCCACCGGGGCGACCCGGACGGTCGCCGCGGTCGCCACGGCCGCGGGACGGAGCGGCGGCGGCCTGGGCAGCCAGCTCCTTGGAGGTCACATCGCCCTTGTAGATCCAGACCTTCACGCCGATGCGGCCGAAGGTGGTCTTGGCCTCGTAGAAGCCGTAGTCGATGTTCGCGCGCAGGGTGTGCAGCGGCACACGGCCTTCGCGGTAGAACTCCGAGCGCGACATCTCGGCGCCGCCGAGACGGCCGGAGCACGCGATGCGGATGCCCTTGGCGCCGGCGCGCTGCGCCGACTGCATGGCCTTCTTCATCGCACGGCGGAACGCGACGCGGCTCGAGAGCTGCTCCGCGACGCCCTGGGCGACGAGCTGGGCCTCGACCTCGGGGTTCTTGACCTCGAGGATGTTCAGCTGGACCTGCTTGCCGGTGAGCTTCTCGAGCTCGCCGCGGATGCGGTCCGCCTCGGCGCCGCGGCGGCCGATCACGATGCCCGGACGGGCCGTGTGGATGTCCACGCGGACGCGGTCGCGGGTGCGCTCGATCTCGACCTTGGCGATGCCGGCGCGCTCCATGCCGTTGGTCATGAGCTGGCGGATCTTGACGTCCTCACGGACGAAGTCCTTGTAGCGCTGACCCGGCTTGTTGCTGTCGGCAAACCAGTGCGAGACGTGGTCGGTGGTGATGCCGAGTCGGAACCCGTGCGGGTTGACCTTCTGTCCCATTTACCGGGCCTCCTCGTTCTCGGGCGTCGCGACGACCACGGTGATGTGGCTGGTGCGCTTCTTGATGCGGTAGGCGCGGCCCTGGGCGCGCGGCTGGAACCGCTTCATGGTCGGACCCTCGTCGACGAACGCCTCAGAGATGTAGAGGTCGCTCTCGTCGAACGCGACACCGTCGCGGTCGGCGAGGACACGGGCGTTGGCCATCGCGGATGCGAGGACCTTGTACACCGGCTCCGAAGCCGCCTGCTGGGCGAACTTCAGGATCGCCAGAGCCTCATTCGCCTGCTTGCCACGAACAAGGTTGACGACGCGCCGGGCCTTCATCGGCGTTACGCGGATGTGGCGCGCAATTGCCTTGGCTTCCATTGCTTTCCTTCTCTTTCTCAGAGCTCAGCGCTGCTGCTGCCGTGAGGCAGGGGGTCAGCGGCGCTTGCCCTTCTTGTCGTCCTTCACGTGGCCGCGGAAAGTCCGCGTCGGGGCGAATTCGCCGAGCTTGTGCCCGACCATCGACTCGGTGACGAAGACCGGGATGTGCTTACGCCCGTCGTGCACGGCGATCGTGTGCCCGAGCATGTCGGGGATGATCATCGAGCGGCGGGACCAGGTCTTGATGACGTTCTTGGTGCCCTTATCGTTTTCCCTGGCGACCTTCACAAAGAGGTGCTGGTCAACGAAAGGACCCTTCTTCAGGCTGCGTGGCATGTGTCCAGGCTCCTATCGCTTGTTCTTGCCAGTACGACGACGACGGACGATGAGCTTGTCGCTCGCCTTGTTCGGGCGGCGGGTGCGGCCCTCGGGCTTGCCGTTCGGGTTGACGGGGTGACGGCCACCGGAGGTCTTGCCCTCACCACCACCGTGCGGGTGGTCAACCGGGTTCATCGCGACACCGCGGACGGTCGGGCGGACGCCCTTCCAGCGCATGCGGCCGGCCTTGCCCCAGTTGATGTTCGACTGCTCGGCGTTGCCGACCTCGCCGACCGTCGCGCGGCAGCGGACGTCGACGTTGCGGACCTCGCCCGACGGCAGGCGGAGCTGGGCGTACTTGCCCTCCTTCGCCACGAGCTGGATCGAGGCGCCGGCGGAGCGGGCCATCTTGGCGCCGCCGCCCGGGCGGAGCTCGACCGCGTGGATGACCGTACCGACCGGGATGTTGCGCAGCGGCAGGTTGTTGCCGGGCTTGATGTCGGCGTCCGGGCCGGACTCGACGATGTCGCCCTGGGAGAGCTTGTTGGGCGCGATGATGTAGCGCTTGGTGCCGTCCACGAAGTGCAGCAGCGCGATGCGCGCGGTGCGGTTCGGGTCGTACTCGATGTGCGCGACCTTGGCGTCGACGCCGTCCTTGTCGTGACGACGGAAGTCGATCAGACGGTACTGGCGCTTGTGCCCGCCACCCTTGTGGCGCGTGGTGATCTTGCCGGAGTTGTTGCGGCCGCCCTTCTTGGGGAGCGGACGAACCAGGGACTTCTCCGGCGTCGAGCGCGTGATTTCTGCGAAGTCGGCCACGCTCGAGCCGCGGCGGCCCGGGGTGGTCGGCTTGTAGTTACGGATTGCCATTTACCTGTTCCTCGTTAAAGTGGTCTCCGCTCAGGCGAGCGGACCGCCGAAGATATCGATCGTCGCGCCGTCCTTGAGGGACACGATGGCGCGCTTGGTGCTCTTGCGCTGGCCCCAGCCGAACTTGGTGCGCTTGCGCTTGCCAGCACGGTTGAGGGTGTTGATCGAGTCGACCTTGACCGAGAAGATCTTCTCGATCGCGAGCTTGATCTCGGTCTTGGACGAGCGCGGGTCCACCAGGAAGGTGTACTTGCCCTCGTCGATCAGGCCGTAGCTCTTCTCGGAGACGACTGGCGCGAGGATGACGTCGCGCGGGTCCTTGTAGGTGGCTGCGCTCACTTGGAGCCCTCCTCGTTCTGGGACTTCGATGCGACGAACGCGTCGAAAGCGGCCTTGGTGAAGACCACGTCGTCGGAGACGAGCACGTCGTACGTGTTGAGCTGGTCCGCGTACAGCGCGTGCACCTCGGTGAGGTTGCGCACCGAGAGGGCGGCGAGCTCGTCGTTGCGGTCGAGGACGACCAGCAGGTTCTTGCGCTCCGAGAGGGCGCGCAGGACGCCGAGCGCGGCCTTGGTGTTCGGCTTGTCACCGGAGACCAGGGACTCGACGACGTGGATCCGGCCGTTGCGGGCGCGGTCCGACAGGGCGCCACGGAGCGCAGCGGCCTTCATCTTCTTGGGGGTGCGCTGGCTGTAGTCGCGCGGCACGGGGCCGTGGACGACGCCGCCGCCGGTCATGTGCGGAGCGCGGACCGAACCCTGGCGGGCGCGGCCAGTGCCCTTCTGCTTGAACGGCTTGCGGCCGGCACCGGCCACCTCGCCGCGGGTCTTCACCTTGTGCGTGCCCTGGCGTGCAGCGGCCAGCTGGGCGACGACAACCTGGTGGAGCAGCGGGACGTTCGTCTGGACGTCGAAGATCTCGGCGGGGAGATCAACTTTGACAGTTGCGTTAGCCATGAGTTCAGGCTCCCTTCACGGCGGAGCGGACGAGGACGACCGAGCCGCGGGCACCGGGGAGGGCGCCCTTGATGAGGAGCAGCGAGTTCTCGGCATCCACGGCGTGGACGGTGAGGTTGAGCGTCGTGTGGCGCACGTTGCCCATGCGGCCGGCCATGCGGAGGCCCTTGAAGACGCGGCCCGGGGTGGCGCAGGCACCGATGGAACCGGGCTTGCGGTGGTTCTTGTGGGCACCGTGCGAGGCGCCGACGCCGGAGAAGCCGTGACGCTTCATGACACCGGCGAAGCCCTTGCCCTTGGTGGTGCCGACAATGTCGATCTTCTGGCCCGCCTCGAACTGCGCGACGGCGAGTTCCTGGCCGAGCTCGTAGGAGCCGGCGTCGGCGGTGCGGATCTCGACGAGGTGGCGGCGGGGGGTCACGCCGGCCTTCTCGAAGTGGCCGGTGAGCGGCTTGTTGACCTTGCGCGGGTCGATCTGGCCATAGCCGATCTGGACGGCGGTGTAGCCGTCGGTCTCGGCGTTGCGCAGCTGGGTGACGACGTTGGAGTCGGCCTTAACGACAGTGACGGGGATGAGCTTGTTGTTCTCGTCCCAGACCTGGGTCATGCCGAGCTTCGTGCCCAGCAGGCCCTTCACAGTACGGGTTGCGGTCATAGTTCTCTCAGCACCTCCCTACTAGAGCTTGATTTCGATGTTGACGTCGGCCGGCAGGTCGAGACGCATGAGCGAGTCGACGGCCTTGGGCGTCGGGTCGATGATGTCGATCAGCCGCTTGTGCGTGCGCATCTCGAAGTGCTCACGGCTGTCCTTGTACTTGTGCGGAGAACGGATGACGCAGTACACGTTCTTCTCCGTCGGGAGCGGGACGGGGCCCACCACCGTTGCGCCTGCGCGCGTGACCGTCTCAACGATCTTCCGAGCCGAAGTGTCGATGACCTCGTGGTCGTACGACTTCAGCCGGATGCGGATCTTCTGTCCCGCCATATCGCCTGACTCGCTTTCGTCTGTCTAGCACTGCACTTTTCTGTTGGCTGTGGCTGCCGAAGCATTCAAGGTCGAGACCACCACGGGCCGCACTGCCTGAATCCGGTCCCCCGGGTTCCTCAGACAGTCGACCTCTCCGACCCCCGCGGTCGGGCGTGTCGCACTGTGTGCGCGCACGTACCCCTAGCCTCGTTCGCGAAGGTGGGTCATATTTGGGCCCCAGCCTGGCCCCCGCATCCGGCATTATCCGGATCGGGACACGAAGGAGCGCTTGAACAACTCATCTAGTCTGCCAGAGATCTGCGCAGCATGCCAATCGGGGGCACGGGACAGGCTCGCACGGCCGCCGGACGGGGGCCGGGGAGCCGGAAACGCGATCTTGCTCTCACGGCACTCGCTGAGGATGATTGGTCCCATGCTCCCCGCGGACCAGTCGCCCACCCCGGAACCGGACCGCGACCCGACAGCGCCGGGGGCCTCCGCCGTCGAGGTCCTGGCCGCCAGGATCCCCGAGGACTTCACGCTCGGAGTGGCGACAGCCGCGTTCCAGATCGAGGGCGCCGTGGACGAGGACGGGCGCGGGCCGGCGGGCTGGGACGAGTTTACCGAACGCCCGGGGGCCATCGCGCACGGCGACAACGCGCGGCGCGCCTGCGACCACTACCACCGTGTCGGCGAGGACCTGGACCTCATCCGGGATCTCGGGGTGGACTCCTACCGCTTCTCGATCGCGTGGCCGCGCGTCCAGCCGGATGGTCGTGGCGCCTGGAACCAGAAGGGCTGGGACTTCTACGACCGGCTGATCGACGCGATGCTCGCGCGCGGCATCTCCCCCATGGCCACCCTCTACCACTGGGACACCCCGCTCCCCCTCGAGCACGACGGCGGGTGGCTGAGCCGGGAGACCGCGCTGCGGTGCGGCGAGTTCGCGGCCGAGGCGGGGCGGCGCTTCGGCGACCGGGTCGATCGCTGGATCACCCTCAACGAGCCTGTCTCGGTGACGCTGAACGGCTACGCGGTGGGCATCCACGCCCCGGGCAAGCAGCTCCTGTTCGACTCGATGCCAGCCGTCCACCACCAGCTCCTCGCACACGGCCTGTCGGTGCAGGCGCTGCGAGCCTCGGGCACCCAAGGGGCCATCGGCATCACGAACATGCATGCTCCCGTGCACCCTGCGGGCCGGAACCCCCTCGACTGGATCCACGCCCGCGTCGTCGACCTCATGGTCAACAGGCTCTACGCGGACCCCGTACTGCTGGGCCGCTATCCCAAGCCGCCGCTCATGGCGCGCAAGTTCTTCCACGCCCTCCGGGACCCCCGGCCCGAGGACCTGGCGACGATCCACCAGCCGCTCGACTTCTACGGCGTCAACTACTACTACCCGGCCCGCATCCGCTCGGGCCCGGGGCCCACCCCTGAGGGTGTCAAGCCCACGAAGGCGATGAAGAAGGTCCCGTTCCACCTCGCCGACTTCCCCGAGCATGCGAGCACCGGCTTCGGGTGGCCCATCTCCCCCAAGTACTGCGGTGTGGTGCTCGGAGAGCTCAAGCAGCGCTACGGGGACGCCCTGCCGCCCGTGTACATCACGGAGAGCGGCGCGAGCTTCCCCGAGCCGGCCCAGGCGGACGGCCTGCTGTACGACGACGAGCGGATCGACTACCTCGCCTCGCATCTGGGCGCGGCGCTTGACGCCGTAGCCCCCGGCGGTCCCGCCGACGGCGTCGACCTGAGGGGCTGGTACGTATGGACGCTCATGGACAACTTCGAGTGGGCGGCCGGGTACAGCCAGCGGTTCGGCCTCGTGCACACCGACTTCGCCACGCTCGAGCGCACTCCCAAGGCCTCCTACTACTGGCTGCGGCGCCTGGCCCGGACCCGGGCGGGCTCCCAGAGCGCCGCCTAGCCCCTCACTCCCCGGGGCGGGGCGCACGGGGCCTGCGCGCGAGCCACCAGATGGCCGCGCCGATGAGCGCGAGCCCCAGCACGCCCAGGAGCGCGTAGGCGTAGGAGCGCACGGCCCACAGGATGCAGGCCAGGACGCCGAGGGCGCCCCAGACCGCGAACGGCCGCTCGCCGAAGACCACGCCCAACCCCGTGAGCGCGGCGAACGCCACGAGCAGCCAAACCTGCTCCGCCGTGTCCCCGTACAGCGCAGTGCCGAGGCCCCAGAAGCTCAGCTGCGCCGCGGCAGCCCCGAGCCAGATCCGCGGTGCCATCGCCCGCGGCTCCTCGTCGCGGGACCGGGCGACATAGCGCAGGAGCGCCACACCCGCGGTGACCACGACGTACCACTGGCCGAGCCAGAAGGCGCGGGCGGCGCCACGATCGACCAGCGCTTCCCTCCACTGTTCGAGCCAGACGGGGCTGTGCATGTCCGCGGAGAGGATCGCACGCTGCACCGCTGCCGTGGCGAGGACCGCGCCGAGCTCCACAGCGAGTCTGCGGTGCCCGGGTGCGAGCTCGGCCACGACCACCGCGACCAGGGCCGCAGCGAGGACTGGGAGCACGATGCTGGCCGGCGCACTCCACGACGTCCCGCCCGCAACGCCGAGCGCTCCGACTGATGCTGCCAGAATCGTCCAGCGGCGCAGCGGCTCGCCGAGGCGAGCGGACCGCGCGAGGCGCGCACCAATGTCGCCCGCCCAGACACCGGCCCAACGGGCCGCGAGCCAGAGGCCCGCCGGCACCAGCGTGCCCACGAGCGCAACGAGCGGCTCATGCCAGGGCGCGGCGACGCCGTCGAACGCGCTGCGGGCGGTCCAGCTGCCGGCCCCGAGGGTCAGCAGCACACCGAGCGGGAAGCTGACGGCAGGCACGGCACGCACGCGTGCCCAGACGTAGCTGACGGCGACGAGCACGGCCGCGCAGACGCCGTACGCGAGCCCGAGGAGCCAGTGCTCGTGGAGTTCGGAACGCGGCGCGTAGTCGCTCGCCACCGCGAAGGCCAGGACGGCGAACACGGCCGCGCCCGTCGTCCACGGCCGCGGCCAGCCCTCGGGCCCCGACTCGCCCCACCGGGCCATGCCGACAACATGGACCGCCGCGAGGGCAGATGCGATCAGGATGAGGCCCGCGGTGGTGACGAGCGGATCGGCGAGGGCCGTGCCCTCGGCGAAGGCCAGGAACGGGCTGGCCGCGACGAGCGCGAGCGCGGCCGCAACCACACCTACCTGCGCTGCGCCACGGTGCGTGCGGGCCGTCGCCGCGGCGCTGAGCACCACCAGCAGCAGTTCGAGGAGGAGCACCCAGCGTCCGCCCTCGGGTTCACGCCAGTTCCCGGCCCCGTAGGCGAACGGCAGCGCCAGCTGCGCGGCGAGCCCCGACCAGTACGCGGCCCTCTGGAAGGGGATGTCCGCGTGCCGCCCGAGCAGGGCCCGCACCGCGTGCTGGGCCGTGAGCCCGAGCGCCAGGACGAGGTGCGTGATCGCGACCGAGGCGGCGGCATCCCACGTGATCACGGCGGCGAGGACCAGCGGGAGGGCTCGGGCCGCGACGAGGTGGGCTCCCTTGAGCCGGCGGCTTGGGGCGAGCAGCACCATGAGGGCCGAGTAGACCGTGAACAGTCCGAGCAGGACCTCGATCAGCCGCAGGTCCTCGCCGGCGAGCAGCCAGGTCGCGACGAGGCCGACCGCCCCGAAACCTGCCGCAGCCCTGCGGGCGTGCAGCATCAGACCGGCGGCTGCGGCGGCCACGCCGAGGGCGACGACGAACCCCGCCGTGAGCGGCGACGTCGCGCGACCGCCGACGACATCCCCCGCGCGGAGGACCACACCCGCGAACAGGGCGACCGTCAGCGTGGTGGAGGAGTCCTGGAGGGCCCACTCGAACGATCCCCCGCGGGCCCGGCGGACGGCGTCGGCCCCGAGCGGCACCGCCATCTGGAGCAGGGCTGCCGCGGCCACGATGTGCCACTCGGTCAGCGCCTCGCCGGCCACGGCCGGATGGAGGCCGTCCGCGAGGAGGGCGTGGAAGGCCACGGTGACAGCGATGGTGCCAGCGGTCCGCGCGAGCCAGACGTAGGGCCAGAGCCGGCCGGCGCGTGCCGTGCGCCGGGCGCAGGCCCCGAGCACGACGGCGAGCACCGTGAGCACGACGGCGGCGCCCCACCACCGCTCCTGGACGAGGGCGGTCAGCGTGGCCGCGCTGAGCAGGAGCGGCGGAGCGAGCTCGCCGACGGTTATCGGCCCTGCCCCGACGGCGCGACGGGCTGCGTCGGACGGCACGAGCACGAGCCCTGCCGAGAGGCCCAGGCTCCCGGCGCAGACCGCCGAGACCGCCAGCGAGTACCGCCAACTCCCCGGGTCCCGCTCGGCGGCCGCGACGACCGCCAGTGCCGCGACCGCGACCATCCCGAGGACAGCGACGAGGCCTGGCCTCCAGCGGGCGGGCCGGTCGAGGAATCCGAGGACCGCGACGACGAGAAGCTCGGCCACGGCGGTCAACACCACCGACAGCGCGACAGAGGCGACTCGGACCGCGGCGTCGCTCGCGGCGAGGCCGGCATCGACGAGCGCCGCGACCGCGACGATCGAGACCAGCCCGGACGCCGTCAGGAAGTGCCCGCGCCTCCAGTAGCCCTCGTTCCCGGCCGGACGGCCGGCGTCACCGACCAGCGGAGCCGGCCAGGCCGCGCGGACCCCGAAGTACACGGCGTAGGCCGCCGCCACGCTGGCGAACCACGTCTCCCCCACCTCGGACCCGATGGTCCACACCCCGAGCAACGCGGCCACCGGCAGGAACTCGCTGCGCATCCCGTACCACGACGCGATCAGGACGGCCGTCGCGAGGACGCTTCCCACCTCGATCCGGCCGAGCGCCGCCGTTCCGGGCGCGGCTATCGCGGCCGGGACCGCCACGAGCATCACGAGGATCTGGAAGCCCGCCGCGACCGACTGCTCGGCCACGCCGAACCTGTGGACGCGGTCCGTGCCCTTGGCCGGCCCGAGCGCGGCGGCGAGCCGCCTGCCGAGCAGGCACACTGCCGCGGTCTCGGCGGCCAGCGCCACGATTCCCGCGGCAAGGGCTGCGTCAACGGCGCTCGGGTAGCGCACCACCCCCGTGTCGACGGCGTCGCCGACGGCTCCCACCGCCGCCACGAACCCCAGGGCCCGTGCGCCCCACCACGCCGCCCGACGCGTACGGAGACCGCCGGGCAGGAATGTCTCGATGCCGAGGTACACGGCCATGATCCCCACCAGCAGGGCGTACTGGCCCGGGGCCAGCCGCCCGGCGGACACGGTGGCTGCCACGAAGGTCGCCGGGACCACGAAGGGATGGACGACGGCGATCGGCCGCAGGACGAGCGGCGGAACCCAGGCGGGGCGCACCAGGGAGACGGCGCCGAACAGCGCCGAGACCCCGAGGACGGCCCCGAGCGCCGAGGCGAGCGGCCCGCCGAGCGCGGAGGCCCCGGACCATGCCCCGGAGATGAAGAAGGCCAGCGTGAGGAACACCAGGACGCGGCTCTCGATCCGCAGCGCGGCCAGGCCGTACGCCAGGATCCCGATGAGGCTCGTCACGGCGACGGTCGCCGCTGGGTCGTGGACCGCGAGGAGGTCGAAGGCCAGCCCCGTGACGGGCAGCAGCGCCAGGCCAGTGCCGGTGAGGGCAACGGCGGCGGGGCGGAGCCTCGCATAGCGCGCATGCACGACGAGGCCCGCGACGTAGAAGAGGGCCGTGATCACAGCCAGCCCGGTGAGCCTGGCGCCTTCGGACGTGGCGCTGTACAGGAACAGCGACCCCGCGGCCACGATGAGGAGCGACGCCGCGTAGAGGGCGATGTTGGCGCTCTGGATCCCGCGCCGCTCGCGGCGCCTCCGGTCTGCCTCGGCCTGGGCCGCCCGCTGCTCGGGGCTAGGCGGCACAGGACCCTGCAGCGGCGGGGCCTGCACCGGCGGGGCGAGGATAACTGCGGGATGGGGTGCTCGAGGCTCCTGCGGCCGGAGCGGCTCGTCGGCCGTGGCGGGGTGGTGACCTGCGGGCGCGGCCTGCCGGGAGGCGACACCGTCCGACCAACCGGCCCGGTGCCCCTCAAACCAGCCGGCGCGGTGGCCCTCGAGCCAGCCGGCCCGGAAGCCCTTGTCATAGGCGTCGCGTTTCACCACGGCCCCCTTCCAGTCAGCCCCCTGGTACGGGTGGTCCTGACTGGATTCTATGGACGGCGCGGGCCTCCTCCGCAGAGGCTAAAGACACGAGAAGGACCCCGCCGCGGATGCGACGGGGTCCTTCTCGAATCAGGCCGTCAGGCCGTGCGGCCCTCGGACCAGTAGTACCTCTGAGGCGAGATGACTACTTGATGATCTTGGTGACGCGGCCCGAGCCAACGGTGCGGCCACCCTCGCGGATGGCGAAGCCGAGGCCCTCTTCCATGGCGATCGGCTGGATGAGCGCAACGGTCATCTCAGTGTTGTCGCCAGGCATGACCATCTCGGTGCCCTCGGGGAGGGTGATGACACCGGTAACGTCCGTGGTGCGGAAGTAGAACTGCGGACGGTAGTTCGAGTAGAACGGGTTGTGACGCCCACCCTCGTCCTTGGAGAGGATGTAGACGTTCGCCTCGAAGTCGGTGTGCGGGGTGATCGAACCCGGCTTGACGACAACCTGGCCACGCTCGACGTCCTCGCGCTTGATGCCGCGGAGCAGCAGGCCACAGTTCTCGCCGGCCCACGCCTCGTCGAGCTGCTTGTGGAACATCTCGATACCAGTGACCGTGGTCTTCTGGATCGGGCGGATGCCGACGATCTCGACCTCGGAGTTGAGGGCGAGCGTACCGCGCTCGGCGCGGCCCGTCACGACCGTGCCACGGCCGGTGATGGTGAAGACGTCCTCGATCGGCATGAGGAACGGCTTGTCGCGGTCACGGACCGGGTCCGGAACGTTCTCGTCGACGGCCTCCATGAGGTCCTCAACCGACTTGACCCACTTCGGGTCGCCCTCGAGAGCCTTGAGGCCCGAGACGCGGATGACCGGAGCGTTGTCGCCGTCGAAGCCCTGCGAGGAGAGGAGCTCGCGCACCTCCATCTCGACGAGGTCGAGGAGTTCCTCGTCCTCGACCATGTCAGCCTTGTTCAGCGCGACAAGGAGGTACGGAACGCCGACCTGGCGGGCGAGCAGGACGTGCTCGCGCGTCTGGGCCATCGGGCCATCGGTCGCGGCGACCACGAGGATCGCGCCGTCCATCTGAGCCGCGCCGGTGATCATGTTCTTGATGTAGTCGGCGTGACCCGGAGCATCGACGTGAGCGTAGTGGCGCTTCTCCGTCTGGTACTCGATGTGCGAGATGTTGATGGTGATGCCGCGCTGGCGCTCCTCCGGAGCCGAGTCGATCTGCGCGAAGTCGCGCTGCTCGTTCAGGTCCGGGTACTTGTCGGCAAGCACCTTCGAGATGGCGGCAGTCAGCGTCGTCTTACCGTGGTCAACGTGGCCGATGGTGCCGATGTTGACGTGCGGCTTGGTCCGCTCGAACTTTGCCTTCGCCACTTGTTCCTCCTAGAACTGATTCAGAAGACTTGCTTCCAGCCGCGTCTTTCGCAACTGAAACTCTCGCAAGTCTACTGTGGGCTGTGTTTCTTCGTGAAATCACGCGGAAGCAGGCCTTCCGCGCGGAGGGCGACCCGCCGCCGTCGTGCGTGCCGGTCCGTGAGGACCGCACCCACGGCGGCAGGCGAGCCGCTGTCCAGAACTACTCGCCGCGCGACTTCTGGATGATCTCGTCGGCCACGGCCTTCGGGACCTCAGAGTAGCTGTCGAACTGCATGGAGTAGACAGCGCGGCCCTGGGTCTTCGAACGCAGATCGCCGATGTAGCCGAACATCTCGGAGAGCGGCACGAGGGCACGCACGACCTTGACGCCGACAGCGTCCTCCATGGCCTGGATCTGGCCACGGCGGGAGTTGAGGTCGCCGATCACGTCGCCCATGTACTCCTCCGGGGTGCGAACCTCGACGGCCATGAGCGGCTCGAGGAGCACAGGGTTGGCGCGGCGTGCGCCCTCCTTGAACACCTGCGAACCGGCGATCTTGAACGCCATCTCCGAGGAGTCGACGTCGTGGTAGGCGCCGTCGACGAGCGTCGCCTTGACGCCCACCATCGGGTAGCCCGCGAGGATGCCGAACTGCATGGCGTCCTGGATGCCGGCGTCCACGCTCGGGATGTACTCGCGCGGGACGCGGCCACCGGTGACGGCGTTCACGTACTCGTAGAACGTGCCCTCGGAGGTATCGAGCGGCTCGAAAGTGACCTGCACCTTCGCGAACTGGCCAGAACCGCCAGTCTGCTTCTTGTGCGTGTAGTCGACCTTCTCGACCTTCTTCTTGATCGTCTCGCGGTAGGCCACCTGCGGCTTGCCCACGTTGGCCTCGACCTTGAACTCGCGGCGCATGCGGTCCACGAGGATGTCGAGGTGGAGCTCGCCCATGCCGCCGATCTCGGTCTGGCCGGTCTCCTCGTTGAGGGAGACGGTGAACGTCGGGTCCTCAGCGGAGAGCTTCTGGATGGCGGTGGAGAGCTTCTCCTGGTCGCCCTTGGTCTTCGGCTCGATGGCGACGAAGATCACCGGCTCCGGGAAGGACATCGACTCGAGGACGATCGGGTTGTTGATGTCGCAGAGCGTGTCACCCGTGGTGGTGTCCTTGAGGCCGATCACCGCGTAGATGTGGCCCGCGTGGACCTCGTCGACCGGGTTCTCCTTGTTGGCGTGCATCTGGAAGAGCTTCCCGATGCGCTCCTTCTTGCCCTTCGTCGAGTTCAGGACCTGGAGGCCCGAGGTCGCCTTGCCCGAGTAGACGCGGATGAAGTTGAGCTGGCCGAAGAACGGGTGCGCCGCGATCTTGAACGCGAGAGCCGAGAACGGCTCGTCCTCGCTCGGCTTGCGGGTGAGCTCGATCGACTCGTCCTTGGGGTCGTGGCCGATCATGGCCGGCACGTCCAGCGGGGACGGGAGGAAGTCGATGACCGCGTCGAGCATCGGCTGCACGCCGCGGTTCTTGAACGCGGAGCCACAGAAGACCGGGTAGATCTCCGAGTTGACCGTGAGCTTGCGGATGCCCGCCTTGAGCTCGTCGATGGTCAGCTCTTCGCCCTCGAGGTACTTCTCCATGAGCTCCTCGGACGCCTCGGCGACGGCCTCGACGAGCTCGTGGCGGTACTGCTCGGCCTTCTCCTGGAGGTCAGCAGGGATCTCCTGCGTCTCGTAGGAGGCACCCATGGTCACGTCGCCCTTGGCGTCGCCGGGCCACACGAAGGCCTTCATGGTCAGCAGGTCGACGACGCCGACGAAGTCGCTCTCGGAGCCGATGGGCAGCTGCATGACGAGCGGCTTGGCGCCGAGGCGCTTCACGATGGTGTCGACCGTGAAGTAGAAGTCGGCACCGAGCTTGTCCATCTTGTTGACGAAGCAGATGCGCGGGACGTTGTACTTGTCGGCCTGACGCCAGACCGTCTCGGACTGCGGCTCGACGCCTTCCTTGCCGTCGAAGACGGCGACGGCGCCGTCGAGCACGCGCAGGGAGCGCTCGACCTCGACCGTGAAGTCCACGTGGCCGGGGGTGTCGATGATGTTGATCTGGTTCTTGTTCCAGAAGCAGGTGACCGCGGCGGACGTGATGGTGATGCCGCGCTCCTTCTCCTGCTCCATCCAGTCGGTCGTCGAGGCGCCGTCGTGGGTCTCGCCGATCTTGTGGCTCACGCCCGTGTAGAAGAGGATGCGCTCGGTCGTGGTGGTCTTGCCGGCATCGATGTGCGCCATGATGCCGATATTGCGGACCTTGCTGAGGTCGGTAAGCACGTCGAGTGCCACGGTGTCTCCCTGTTTGTCCCTGATTGGCTGCACGTTCGCCGCCGGCTCACTGGGAGCCGGCGGCGAGCACTGGGTTTACCAGCGGTAGTGGGCGAAGGCCTTGTTCGACTCGGCCATCTTGTGAGTGTCCTCGCGGCGCTTCACCGCGGCACCGAGGCCGTTCGAAGCGTCGAGGATCTCGTTCTGGAGACGCTCGGTCATCGTCTTCTCGCGGCGGGCCTTGGAGTAGCCCACGAGCCAGCGGAGGGCCAGCGCCGTGGCGCGGCCCGGCTTGACCTCGACCGGAACCTGGTAGGTGGCGCCACCGACACGGCGGGAGCGGACCTCGAGGGTCGGGCGGACGTTGTCCATGGCCTTCTTGAGCGCGGCGACGGGGTCGCCGCCCGTCTTCTGGCGGGCACCCTCGAGGGCGCCGTAGACGATGCGCTCGGCCGTGGACTTCTTGCCGTCCACGAGGACCTTGTTGATGAGCTGCGTCACGAGCGGCGAGCCGTAGACCGGGTCGACGACGAGAGGACGCTTGGGGGCAGGACCCTTGCGAGGCATTACTTCTTCTCCTTCTTGGCGCCGTAGCGGCTGCGGGCCTGCTGGCGGTTCTTGACACCCTGGGTGTCGAGGGCACCGCGGACGATCTTGTAGCGGACACCCGGAAGGTCCTTCACACGACCGCCACGGACGAGCACGATCGAGTGCTCCTGGAGGTTGTGGCCGACACCCGGGATGTAGGCCGTGACCTCGACGCCGCCGGTCAGGCGGACACGGGCGACCTTGCGGAGAGCAGAGTTCGGCTTCTTCGGGGTCGTCGTGTACACGCGGGTGCACACGCCGCGGCGCATCGGGTTGCCCTTGAGGGCAGGAGCCTTGGTCTTGGAGACCTTCGGCGTGCGGCCCTTGCGGACCAGCTGCTGAATAGTAGGCACTTTCGCTCCGTCTTCGTACTTGCGTACTTCGTTGAACTTCCGCCCACGCGGATACCTGCAGTCGCAGGACCGGCGGACGCTGTCGGTTGCTTCGCACTCACTGCGGCAGCCGACCGTAGGCGTGCAAAAGTGTGGCATTCGTTGCGCACCAACCCCGCAACCCGGAAACAGGCCCCGTCGCTCTTCGGTTAACACCGGCTCTCGACGGCCTTCATCCACTGCCACACAGAAACAATCGAAGAAAGCCTATCACGGGCGGAGCCGAGGACGTTAAACGGGGGGGCACGACGCCGCCGCCCGCCTCCCGCTTGCCCCTCCCCCGCCGCCCGAAGTCACCCCTGGTGGGCGCGAAGTCACCCCTGGTGGGCGCGAAGTCACCCCTGGTGGGCGCGAAGTCACCCCTGCGAAAACAGGAGGGGGGTGACCTCGGCGCCACACGGGGTGACCTCGGCGCCACAGGGGGTGACCTCGGCGGGAGGAGCTGGGACGGCAGCGGCCGGCACCCGCGAAGGGTACCGGCCGCCGTCGTGCGCTGGACTGGCGGCCTAGGGCCGCCCGTCCGGCAAGGGCTGGGAACTCAGCGGAAGTCTCCGCCGAGGTCGTAGTCGTCCAGCGGGATCGCGTGGAACTCCTGGACGCCGTCGCCGTTCAGCGGGTCGTAGGCGAAGTCGCTGAACGCGCTCGGACCGGTGAAGAGCGTCGCCTTGGCCTCCTCGGTCGGCTCGACATTGACCTCCGTGTAGCGCGGGAGGCCGGTGCCGGCCGGGATGAGCTTGCCGATGATGACGTTCTCCTTGAGGCCGAGCAGCGGGTCGCTCTTGCCCTCCATGGCGGCCTGCGTGAGGACACGCGTGGTCTCCTGGAACGACGCGGCGGACAGCCACGACTCGGTCGCGAGCGAGGCCTTCGTGATGCCCATGAGCTCTGGACGGCCGGAGGCCGGACGCTTGCCCTCGGACACGACGCGGCGGTTCTCGTCGCGGTAGCGACGGCCTTCCGCGAGCTCGCCCGGGAGCAGGTCCGTGTCGCCGGACTCGATGACCGTGACGCGCCGCAGCATCTGGCGGACGATGACCTCCACGTGCTTGTCGTGGATGCCGATGCCCTGGCTGCGGTACACGCCCTGGACCTCGTCGACGAGGAACTTCTGCGCCTCGCGCGGGCCCTGGATGCGCAGGACCTGCTTGGGGTCGACCGGCCCGTTGACGAGCTTCTGCCCGACCTCGACGCGGTCGCCGTCCTCGACCAGCAGGCGCGAGCGGCGGGAGACCGGGTAGGCGATCTCCTCGGTGCCGTCGTCCGGCGTGAGGACGAGACGCAGCTGCTTCTCGGTGTCCTCGATCGTGATGCGGCCGGCAGCCTCGGAGATCGGGGCCACACCCTTGGGGGTGCGGGCCTCGAAGAGCTCCTGGATACGGGGCAGACCCTGCGTGATGTCCTCGCCGCCCGACGCCGACACGGCGCCGCCGGTGTGGAAGGTACGCATGGTCAGCTGCGTGCCGGGCTCACCGATCGACTGGGCGGCGATGATGCCGACCGCCTCTCCGATGTCCACGAGCTTGCCCGAGGCGAGCGAGCGGCCGTAGCACTTCGCGCAGGTGCCGACGGCGGACTCGCAGGTGAGCACGGAGCGCACCCGGATCGTGGTGATGCCGGCGTCCACGAGGCGGTTGATCAGCACGTCGCCGAGATCCGCACCGGCCTCGGCGAGGACGTTGCCCTCCGAGTCCGTGACGTCGACGGCGAGCGTGCGCGTGTAGGCCGTGTTCTCGACGTTCTCGTCGCGGACGAGCTCGCCGTTGTGGTCCGGCACCGCGATCGTGACGTTCAGGCCGCGCTCGGTCCCGCAATCCTCCTCGCGGACGATGACGTCCTGCGAGACGTCCACGAGACGACGGGTCAGGTAGCCCGAGTTGGCCGTACGGAGAGCCGTGTCGGCCAGACCCTTGCGGGCACCGTGCGTGGCGATGAAGTACTCGAGGACCGAGAGGCCCTCACGGTACGAGGACTTGATCGGGCGAGGGATGATCTCACCCTTCGGGTTGGCCACGAGGCCGCGGATACCGGCGATCTGACGGACCTGCATCCAGTTACCACGGGCGCCCGAGGAGACCATGCGGTTGATGGTGTTCATCTTCGGCATGGAATCGCGCATGACCGAGGCGATCTCGTTGGTGGCCTTGTCCCAGATCTCGATGAGCTCGGAGCGGCGCTCCTCGTCGTCGATGAGACCACGGTCGTACTGGCTCTGGATCTTCGCGGCGCGGTCCTCGTAGCCGGCCAGGATGGCCGGCTTGGCCTCCGGGACGGCGATGTCGGAGATCGCGACCGTGACGCCAGAACGCGTGGCCCAGTAGAAGCCGGCGTCCTTGAGGTTGTCCAGCGTCGCCGCCGTGACGACCTTCGGGTAGCGCTCCGCGAGGTCGTTGACGATCCGGGACAGCTGGCCCTTGTCGGCCACCGACTCGACCCACGGGTAGTCCGCAGGCAGCGTCTCGTTGAAGACCACCTGGCCGAGCGAGGTCTCGATGAGCGCGGGCTCACCCGGCTCCCAGCCCTCGGGCGCAGGACGGTCCTTCGACGGCACGAAGCCCTCGAGGCGGATCTTCACCTGGGCGTTCAGGTGCAGCTCGCGCGCATCGTGCGCCATGATCGCCTCGGCCACCGAGGAGAACACGCGGCCCTCGCCGGCGGCGCCCTCACGCTTGGTGGTGAGGTGGTACAGGCCGATGATCATGTCCTGCGACGGCAGGGTGACCGGGCGGCCGTCCGACGGCTTGAGGATGTTGTTCGAGGAGAGCATCAGGATGCGCGCCTCCGCCTGGGCCTCCGGGCTCAGGGGCAGGTGCACAGCCATCTGGTCGCCGTCGAAGTCCGCGTTGAACGCCGCGCAGACGAGCGGGTGCAGCTGGATGGCCTTGCCCTCCACGAGCTGCGGCTCGAACGCCTGGATGCCGAGGCGGTGCAGCGTAGGTGCGCGGTTGAGCAGCACCGGGTGCTCGGTGATGATTTCCTCGAGCACGTCCCACACCTGCGGGCGGTAGCGCTCCACCATCCGCTTGGCGCTCTTGATGTTCTGCGCGTGGTTGAGGTCCACGAGCCGCTTCATGACGAACGGCTTGAACAGCTCGAGCGCCATCTGCTTCGGCAGGCCGCACTGGTGCAGCTTGAGCTGCGGGCCGACGACGATGACCGAACGGCCCGAGTAGTCGACGCGCTTGCCGAGCAGGTTCTGGCGGAACCGGCCCTGCTTGCCCTTGAGCATGTCCGAGAGCGACTTCAGCGGACGGTTGCCCGGGCCCGTGACGGGGCGGCCGCGGCGGCCGTTGTCGAACAGCGAGTCCACAGCCTCCTGGAGCATGCGCTTCTCGTTGTTGACGATGATCTCCGGCGCGCCGAGGTCAAGCAGGCGCTTGAGTCGGTTGTTGCGGTTGATCACGCGGCGGTACAGGTCGTTCAGGTCGGAGGTCGCGAAGCGGCCACCGTCCAGCTGGACCATCGGGCGCAGCTCCGGCGGGATCACCGGGACGGCGTCGAGGACCATGCCCTGCGGCTTGTTGTCCGTGGTGAGGAACGCGTTGACGACCTTGAGGCGCTTGAGCGCGCGGGTCTTGCGCTGGCCCTTGCCGTTCTGGATGATCTCGCGGAGCGTCTCCGCCTCACCCTCCAGGTCGAAGGTCTCGAGGCGCTTCTGGATCGCCTCGGCGCCCATGGAGCCCTCGAAGTACATGCCGTACTTGTCGCGGAGCTCGCGGTAGAGCGCCTCGTCGCCCTCGAGGTCGGCGACCTTGAGGTTCTTGAAGCGGTCCCAGACGGCCTCCATGCGCTCGATGTCGGCATCCGCACGCTTGCGGATGGTCGCCATCGTCTTGTCGGCGAGGTCGCGGGCCTTCTTCTTGTCCGCGGCCTTCGCACCCTCGCCCTCGAGCCGAGCAAGCTCCTCCTCGAGGTCACGGGCGACGGCGGCGATGTCGGAGTCGCGGGTGTCCACGAGGCGCTTGCGCTCGAGGTCGTGCTCGGCCTGGAGGTTGGGCAGCTGCTCGTGGCGGCGCTCCTCGTCGACCTTGGTGATCATGTAGGCCGCGAAGTAGATGACCTTCTCGAGGTCCTTCGGAGCCAGGTCGAGGAGGTAGCCCAGACGCGACGGGACGCCCTTGAAGTACCAGATGTGCGTCACGGGCGCGGCGAGCTCGATGTGGCCCATGCGCTCGCGGCGGACCTTGGCACGGGTCACCTCGACGCCGCAGCGCTCGCAGATGATGCCCTTGAAGCGCACGCGCTTGTACTTGCCGCAGTAGCACTCCCAGTCACGGGACGGGCCGAAGATCTTCTCGCAGAAGAGGCCGTCCTTCTCGGGCTTGAGCGTGCGGTAGTTGATGGTTTCCGGCTTCTTGACCTCGCCGTGTGACCAGTTGCGGATGTCTTCCGCGGTCGCGAGGCCGATCTGCATGAGGCCGAAGGAGGATTCGCTGGACAATGTGGTCCCTTATCTCTCGTGTCTCTAAGTCGTTCGTCTGCCGGTGCGGAAGGGGGTCAGACCTCTTCGACGGAGCTGGGCTCGTCGCGGGAGAGGTCGATGCCGAGCTCTTCCGCGGCAGTGAAGACTGCATCGTCCGCGTCGCGCATCTCGATCGTCTGGCCGTCGGCGGAGAGGACCTCCACGTTCAGGCACAGCGACTGCATTTCCTTGATGAGGACCTTGAAGGACTCGGGCACACCCGGCTCGGGGATGTTCTCGCCCTTGACGATCGCCTCGTAGACCTTCACGCGGCCGTGGATGTCGTCCGACTTGATCGTCAGGAGCTCCTGGAGGGTGTACGCGGCACCGTAGGCCTCGAGGGCCCACACCTCCATCTCACCGAAGCGCTGGCCGCCGAACTGCGCCTTACCACCGAGCGGCTGCTGGGTGATCATCGAGTACGGGCCGGTGGAGCGGGCGTGGATCTTGTCGTCCACGAGGTGGTGGAGCTTCAGGATGTACATGTAGCCCACGGAGATCGGGTCCGGGAACGGCTCGCCGGAGCGGCCGTCGAACAGCTGGGCCTTGCCAGAGGAGTCGATGAGCCGGTCGCCGTCGCGCGTGACGTTCGTCGAGTCGAGCAGACCGGAGATCTCCTCCTCGCGGGCGCCGTCGAACACCGGCGTGGCGAGGGTCTGGTTGGGACCGACCTCGCGCGGCATGTTCGGCAGGTTCTTCATCCACTCCGGATCGCCCTCGACCTTCCAGCCGGTCTTGGCGATCCAGCCGAGGTGGAGCTCGAGGACCTGGCCGACGTTCATGCGGCCGGGGACGCCGAGCGGGTTGAGGACGACGTCGACCGGGGTCCCGTCGGGCAGGAACGGCATGTCCTCCACCGGCAGGATCTTGGAGATGACGCCCTTGTTGCCGTGGCGGCCGGCGAGCTTGTCGCCGTCAGTGATCTTGCGCTTGGCGGCCACGTAGACGCGCACGAGCTGGTTGACGCCCGGGGGCAGCTCGTCGTCGTTGTCGCGGTCGAACACGCGCACGCCGATGACCGTGCCGGACTCGCCGTGGGGAACCTTGAGGGACGTGTCGCGGACCTCGCGGGACTTCTCGCCGAAGATCGCGCGCAGGAGGCGCTCCTCCGGGGTCAGCTCGGTCTCGCCCTTCGGGGTGACCTTGCCGACGAGGATGTCGCCCGCCTCGACCTCGGCACCGATGTGGATGATGCCGCGCTCGTCGAGCTGGGAGAGCACCTCCTCCGAGACGTTCGGGATGTCACGGGTGATCTCCTCGGCGCCCAGCTTCGTGTCGCGGGCGTCGATCTCGTGCTCCTCGATGTGGATCGAGGACAGGACGTCCTCGGCCACGAGGCGCTGGGAGAGGATGATCGCGTCCTCGAAGTTGTGGCCCTCCCACGACATGAACGCCACGAGGAGGTTCTTGCCGAGCGCGAGCTCGCCCTGATCCGTCGCCGGACCGTCGGCGATGATGCCGCCGACCTCGAGGCGGTCGCCCTCGTTCACGAGCACGCGGTGGTTGTAGCAGTTGCCCTGGTTCGAGCGGGCGAACTTGCCGATCCGGTAGTTCGTCTCGGTGCCGTCGTCGTTGAGCACGACGACGAGGTCCGCCGAGACCTCGGTGACGACGCCCGCCTTCTTGGCCACGACGACGTCGCCCGCGTCCACGGCGGCCGAGCGCTCCATGCCGGTGCCGACGACCGGCGCCTCGGAGCGGACGAGCGGCACGGCCTGGCGCTGCATGTTCGCGCCCATGAGAGCTCGGTTGGCGTCGTCGTGCTCGAGGAACGGGATGAGGGCGGTCGCGACCGACACCATCTGGCGCGGGGAGACGTCCATGTACTCGACCTCGTCGGCCGGGACGAGCGTGGGCTCGCCGCCGCCGCCGCGCTGGCGGACGAGGACCATCTCCTCAGCGAAGGAGCCGTCCTCGTTCAGCGGCGAGTTCGCCTGGGCGATCTGGACCTCGGCCTCGTCGTCCGCGGTGAGGTAGTCGACCTGGTCGGACACGACGCCGTTGGACACCTTGCGGTACGGCGTCTCGATGAAGCCGAACGGGTTGATGCGGCCGTAGGAGGCGAGCGAGCCGATGAGGCCGATGTTCGGGCCTTCAGGGGTCTCGATCGGGCACATGCGGCCGTAGTGCGACGGGTGGACGTCACGGACCTCCATGCCCGCGCGGTCGCGGGACAGGCCGCCGGGGCCGAGCGCCGAGAGGCGGCGCTTGTGCGTCAGGCCCGAGAGCGGGTTGTTCTGGTCCATGAACTGCGACAGCTGGGAGGTTCCGAAGAACTCCTTGATCGCGGCCACGACGGGACGGATGTTGATGAGGGTCTGCGGCGTGATCGCCTCGACGTCCTGCGTCGTCATACGCTCGCGCACCACGCGCTCCATGCGGGACAGGCCCGTGCGGACCTGGTTCTCGATGAGCTCGCCGACGGCGCGGATGCGGCGGTTGCCGAAGTGGTCGATGTCGTCGACCTCGACGCGGACGTCGATCTCCTCGCCGTCGCGCGTGCCCTTGATCGACTTCTCGCCGGCGTGGAGCGCGACGAGGAACTTGATCATGGCGACGATGTCCTCGATGTGGAGGATGGACGCCGTCGGGTCCGAGAGCGGGCGGTCGATGCCCAGCTTGCGGTTGATCTTGTAGCGGCCGACCTTGGCGAGGTCGTAGCGCTTGACGTTGAAGTAGAGGTTGTCCAGGAGGGACTGGGCGGCCTCGACCGTGGGCGGCTCGCCCGGACGGAGCTTGCGGTAGATGTCGAGGAGCGCGTCCTCGCGGGTCTCCGTGGTGTCCTTCTCGAGCGTGGCGCGCATCGAGTCGTACTCGCCGAACTCCTCGAGGATCTGGCCCTCGGTCCAGCCGAGCGCCTTGAGGAGCACGGTGACGGACTGCTTGCGCTTGCGGTCGAGGCGGACGCCGACCTGGTCGCGCTTGTCGATCTCGAGCTCGAACCATGCACCGCGCGACGGGATGATCTTCGCGGTGTAGATGTCCTTGTCGCTCGTCTTGTCTGCGGTGCGCTCGAAGTAGGCGCCCGGCGAGCGGACCAGCTGGGAGACGACGACGCGCTCGGTGCCGTTGACGACGAACGTGCCCTTGTCCGTCATGAGCGGGAAGTCGCCCATGAACACGGTCTGCTGCTTGATCTCGCCCGTGTTGTTGTTCATGAACTCGGCCTTGACGTACAGCGGGGCCGAGTAGGTGGCGTCGCGGTCCTTGCACTCCGCCATCGTGTACTTCGGGTCGGCGAACTCAGGATCCGAGAAGCTCAGGGACATGGTTCCCTGGAAGTCCTCGATGGGTGAGATCTCCTCGAAGATGTCCGCGAGGCCGGACGTCGTCGCGACGCTGTCATCGCCCTCGGCCTGCGCCTTCGCGACGCGGGCCTGCCAGCGCTCGTTGCCGACGAGCCAGTCGAAGCTCTCGGTCTGGAGGGCCAGCAGATTCGGAACATCCAACGGTTCGTGAATCTTGGCGAAAGAGAGCCGGCGGTTTGCACCGTCGGTGGTAGCGGTTTGGGTTTCAGAGGTGCTCGAGGCGACCAAGAGGGATCCTTCCACAGACCTTCAGGATTGTCCGCACCCTCCCCAGACGAGGCATGACCCACCCAACCTGTTTCAGTTGAGCGTGATGCCGTCCCGAGAGCCCACCGCTATATGAAGGCAACGGTTTAAAGGGAGAACGCAAAGAATCACCATACCGCAGAAAGGCACACGTGTCTAGCGCACGCAGCGGCCAAGGTCAAGTGCACCGTTCGGTGCCCGCCGGCCGCGCGGTTCGCTCCGTCGCACGCTGACCACTGTACACCCGCAGCTGCGCCGGTTTCAGGGTGTCCGGGCTGTGCGGTGGGGGCTTCCCCGGCTGTAGCCTTTCTCACAGAGAGCAAAGGAGAGAACCATGAGCGAAGGCACCAACGACGTTGTCATCCTGTCGGCCGTCCGCACCCCGCAGGGCCGCCTCAACGGGCAGCTCGTCTCGTTCACCGCGGTCGACCTCGGCACCCATGCCATCCACGCCGCGCTCGAGGCCAGCGGGGTCGGGGCCTCGGCGGTCGACGCCGTCATCATGGGCCAGGTCCTCCAGGCCGGGGCCGGCCAGAACCCGGCCCGGCAGAGCGCCATTGGCGCCGGGATCGGCTGGAACGTCCCCTGCGTCACCATCAACAAGGTCTGCCTCTCCGGCCTCACCGCGGTGATCGACGCCGCCCGGATGATCCGCGCCGGGGACGCGACCGTCGTCGTCGCCGGCGGCCAGGAGTCGATGTCCCGCGCCCCGCATCTGCTGCCCGGCTCACGCCAGGGCTGGACCTACGGGACGGTGGCGGCGCTCGATGTCGCCGCGCACGACGGCCTCACCGACGCCTTCGACGGCGAGTCCATGGGGCTCTCCACCGAGACCCGGAACCTGACGCTGGGGATCGACCGGAAGTCCCAGGACGAGGTCGCCGCAGCGTCCCATGTCCGCGCCGCGATCGCCCAGAAGGAGGGGGTCTTCGAGAAGGAGATCGCCCCCATCGAGGTCAAGCAGCGCAAGGGCGATCCCATCGTGATCGCCGAGGACGAGGGCGTGCGGCCCAACACATCCCTCGAGACCCTCGCCCCGCTGCGCCCCGCCTTCGCGACCGACGGCACCATCACGGCAGGCAACTCCTCGCCGCTCTCCGACGGCGCCGCGGCCCTCGTGCTGACGAGCCGTGCGTACGCCGAGGAGCACGGCCTCGAGTGGCTCGCCGTCGTGGGCAGGCCGGGGCAGGTGGCCGGGCCGGACAACTCGCTGCACTCGCAGCCTTCGCACGCGATCCAGAACGCGCTCTCCCGTGCGGGCTGGACGACCGCGGACCTGGACTTCATCGAGATCAACGAGGCCTTCGGGTCCGTCGCGGTGCAGTCGCTCAAGGATCTGGACTACCCGCTCGAGAAGTGCAACCTCCACGGCGGGGCGATCGCCCTCGGCCACCCGATCGGCGCCTCCGGCGCGCGCCTTGCGGGGCACGCCGCGCACGAGCTCGCCCGCCGCGGCTCGGGCCGCGCCGCCGTGTCACTGTGCGGCGGCGGAGGGCAGGGCGAAGCGCTCCTGCTCTACCGAGACTGAGTGGCGGCCGTGACGCACGACGGCGCCCCTCCGCCGGGCGCGGACGGCCACGCCCGCTTCCTGGCGGCCGCGCGGCAGCACGGGCTCGACGTCGAGGTTGCCGACCGAGGCCGCGCCCGCAGCCTCGAGGAGGCCGCGGCGAATCTGGGGATCTCGCCGCGGGAGGTCGTGAAGTCCCTCGTGGTGAAGCGGCCGGACGGGACGTTCCTCTTCGCCCTCATCCCGGGCGACCGGCAGATCTCCTGGCCCAAGCTGCGCGCGCTGCTGGGGGTGAACCGGCTCTCGATGCCCCCGGCCGACGTCGCGCTCGAGGCCACGGGGTACGAGCGCGGGACGATCACTCCCCTGGGGTCCACCACAGAATGGCCGGTCGTCGCCGACGCGGCAATCAGGGGCAGGGTCTCGATGGGCGCGGGGGCGCATGGGCGCAGCGCGTTCGTGGATGCCGACCAGCTTGTGCGGGCCTTGGATGCGACGGTCGCGGACATCAGCGACCCCCTCTGAGGCAACGGGGTGACCTCGCGCCCACACGGGGTGACCTCGGCACCACACGGGGTGACGTCGGCGAGGGCTGGGACGCGGAAGGGCCCCGCCGCCGACGGGAGTCGGCTGCGGGGCCCTGGCGCAGGAAGCGCGGAGCTTACTTGAGGGTGACCGTGGCGCCGGCGGCCTCGAGGACCTCCTTGGCCTTCTCGGCAGCCTCCTTGTTGGCGCCCTCGAGGACGGCCTTCGGAGCACCGTCGACGAGGTCCTTGGCCTCCTTGAGGCCGAGCGACGTGAGGGAGCGGACCTCCTTGATGACCGCGATCTTCTTGTCGCCAGCGGCCTCGAGGATGACGTCGAAGGAGTCCTTCTCCTCCTCGGCAGCGGCCTCGCCGGCACCGCCGGCCGGGCCGGCAACGGCCACGGCAGCAGCGGTGACCTCGAAGACCTCCTCGAACTTCTTCACGAACTCGGAGAGCTCGATGATGGTGAGCTCCTTGAAGGCCTCGATCAGCTCGTCCTGGGTGAGCTTCGCCATGGTTGGCGTCCTTTCGCTAGGTGGCGCCCGCCGTCAGGCGGCACGCCGGAGTATGGGGTGGGGGAAGAGGCTCAGGCCTCTTCGGCGGCCGCCTCGGGGGCCTCGGCCGGAGCCGCAGCCTCGTCGGAAGCCTCAGCAGCGGGAGCCTCGGCGGCAGCCGAAGCGCCACCCTCCTCCTCGAGCTTGAGACGCAGGGCGTCGATGATGCGTGCAGCCGCGGCCATGGGCGCCTTGAGGACGCCGGCAACCTTGGCGAGCTGCAGCTCGCGGGACTCCAGCGCCGCGAGAGCGGCAACCTCGCCGGCGTCGAGGGCCTTGCCCTCGAAGAAGCCCGTCTTGATGATGAGCTGCTTGTTGTCCTTGGCGAAGTCAGTCAGGCTCTTGGCGGCCGCAACGGCGTCACCCTTGATGAACGCGATCGCGGTCGGACCGGCAAGCTGGCCGTCGAATGCCTCGACGCCAGCCTCCTTCGCGGCGATGGCGGTCAGGGAGTTCTTGACGACCGAGAACTTGTTCTCAGTGCCGAGCGAACGACGCAGCTGCTTGAGCTGGGCGACGGTGAGCCCGCGGTATTCGGTCAGGACCGCAGCGTTCGACTCCTGGAAATCCTTGGTGATCTCCTCGACAGCTGCCACCTTGGTAGGCGTTGCCATAACCCTCCTTCCGGGGAATTGACGCCGGAGGGGGCGGTCCGCAACACGGAAAACGCCCCGCGCAGATGCACAGGGCGTTGGAGTCTCGGCCGGGGCCGGGAGCGTTTCGCTCGGTTCACCTGCGCAGGCCGCCCCTGTCGGGGACCTTCGATGGGTGCCGTGCCCCGCCTTTCGGCACACGACAGCCAACGACCGGCGGTCTTTGGTCCTTCCACTGTACTGGACGCCGCCCAGCGCTCCAAATCAGCGCAGCAGGGTCCGCAGCGCCTGGATCGTGTCGGCATCGTCGGGGCGCTTGTCGTCGCGGTACCGCTTGACCCGCGCGAATCGGAGCGCGATGCCTCCCGGGTAGCGGGGCGAGCGCTGTACGCCGTCGATGGCGATCTCGACCACGGTGATGGGCTCGAGGTAGACCGTGTGCGCGTCGCGGCTGGCCTCGAGCGTGGGGAAGTGCTCGGTCTGCCAGCGCAGGAGGTCGTCGGTGAGGCCCTTGAACGTCTTCCCGACCATCACGAATCCGCCCGGTTCGCCGAACTCCCCCGCCGGGTCGTACGCGCCGAGGTGGAGGTTGGAGAGCCAGCCGCGCCGGCGGCCGCTGCCCCATTCGGCGGCGAGGACGACGAGGTCATAGGTGTGGACCGGCTTGACCTTGATCCAGCTCGAGCCGCGGCGCCCGGCAGCGTACGGCGAGCCGATCGCCTTGACCACGACGCCCTCGTGGCCCTCCGCGAGCGCCTCACGGGAAATCCGCTCCGCGGCCTCGGGATCGTCGGTCACCTCGCCGGGAATGACATGGTCCGGCGCGAGCGTCGCGAGCTCGGCCCGGCGCACGGCGAGCGGCTCGTCGAGGAGGTCCCTCCCGTCGATGTGGAGCACGTCGAAGAACCAGGGCCGCAGCACGGTTTCGCGCGCCTGCTCCGCGCCGAATCGGGACATGGTCTCCTGGAACGGCCGCGGCGCCCCGCCCTCGTCGAGGGTGAGCGTCTCGCCGTCGAGGATGACGTCACGCACAGGCATGCCCTGCACCACCGCGACCACCTCGGGCACACGGTGGGTGATATCGGCCAGGCTGCGGGTGAAGACCCGCACGTCGTCGCCGGCGCGGTGGACCTGGATCCGGGCGCCGTCGAGCTTGAACTCCACCGACGCCTCCCCAGTGGAGGTCAGTGCCTCGGCCGCGGTCTTCGCCGAGGCGGCGAGCATCGGCAGGACCGGGCGCCCGACGACGAGCCCGACACCCGTCAGGTCCTCCTCGGTCCCGGCGAGGGCGATCCGCGCAGTCTCGCCGAGATCGCCCGAGAGCATCGCCGCGCGCCGCACGAGCGCGATGGGCCGGCCGCTTGCCGCTGCGACCGCATCGGCGAGCACGCCCTCGAGGGCTCCCGTGCGCATCTCCCCCAGCAGGACCCCGATGGCGAACCGCTGCTCGCGCTCTGTCGCCCGGCGCAGGAAGCCGCCCAGGAGGTCGGTCCGCGCCGCCGCGGACCCTGCCCCTGACGTGCTGGCCAGCCGGTCGAGCAGCTCGTCGAAGTCGCGGACCGTGAGCGACGGCGCCTCGGCGGCTGGGGTGGCGTCCCGCACCTGCGCGAGCCCCCGCCAGCCGACTCCCACCCGGCCCTGCCGCGGCTTCGCGACGAGCATCCCGACGGCGGTGGCGACCTCCGACGGCGACTCGTCGGCGACCCGGCGCAGCAGCTGCGCGAGCGCCTCGACCTTGGCCAGCCGCGACCGGGTGGACGTGACCGCCTCCGCGGTGGCGACGAGCTCGTCGAGCAGCATGGGGCCCAGTCTCGCACCCGGGGCGGTCCTGGCGGTACAGGGCTCGCGCGACTGTGGCGCGCACGACGCCGGGTGGGCCGCACCCGCGGGCCGCCCACGCGGCGTCGTGCGCGGGTGGGGGCCGGGTCAGGCCCGTGCCCCGGCCGGCGAGGCCGAGGCCTGCCTGCGGGCCATGAGGAGCGTCAGGACAAGGGCGACGATCGCGGTCCCGGCCAGGAGCAGGAGCCCGATCGCGTACGAGCGCTCTGCGGCGTTGTAGGTGGCGCCCATGATCAGTGGCGGGAAGTAGCCGCCTAGGCCGCCCGCGGCGCTCACCACGCCCGTCACGGCGCCGACCATCCCCGCCGGCGAGCGCCGGCCGACCCACGCGAACACGCCCCCCGTGCCCAGACCGAGGGCTGCGGCCATCGCGAGGAAGGTCGCGCCCGTCGCGACCTCGCCGGAGGGCTGCAGGTTCACGATGAACGCGAGCACGGCCACCCCGGCCAGGGCGACGGCGACGACCGGCTTGGGGCCGAGCCGGTCCGCGATGATCCCGCCGATGGGCCGTGCCACGACTGCGGCGAGCGCGAAGCCCGCGGTGCGGGTCCCGGCATCGGTGAGGTTGAAGTCGTAGATGTCCCGCAGGTACGTGGGCAGGTAGGTGCTGAAGGAGACGAACCCGCCGAACACGACCGCGTAGAGGAAGCACAGCTGCCACGTCACAGGCAGCTTCGCGGCTTGGACGAGCTTGCCGAATGTCCCCGCGCCGGCGGGCCTCCACGTCGGCGACTCGCGCATCGCGAAGTGCACCATCAGGCCCGTCACGACGAGCAGCACCGCGATCGCGATGTGCGTGGGCCAGTACCCGATCCAGCCGACGAGGCGCGGGGTGAGGAATGCGGAGAGGGCCGTGCCGCCCATTCCCATGCCGAAGATGCCGGTGGCGAAGCCCTGCCGGGAGGCCGGATACCAGGCCGCGGAGAACGGGATGCCGGCCGTGAAGACCGTGCCGCCGACCCCGAGGAAGAACCCGAACAGCAGCATGAGCCCGAAGGACTTGAGGCTCCCCGCGAGCGCCACGAGCACGACGAGGGGGGCGGTGGCGAACAGGATCCAGGTCAGCAGCCGGCGGCCGCCGAACCGGTCCGTGAGGACGCCGACGGCGATGCGGCCGAGGGATCCGACCAGGACCGGCATCGCGACGAGGAGGCCGGTCTGGGCGGCGTTGAGGCCCATGTCCTTCGCGTAGAACGTTCCGAGCGGGGCGATCACGGTCCACCCCCAGAACCCTACGACCGAGGCGAGGGTCGCGAGGGTCAGGTTGCGGGGCGCGCCGGGTCTCGCAGCGTCCGGGTCGGACTGGCCGGTGCGGGCGGGCTCAGGTGCGGTGCTCACAGTCGTTGTCCCCTCTCAGCGGGCGCGGTCGCGGTCCCGGGCGCCGGTCCGCTCCCAGCCGCGCTGGGGCGCGCGGCTCCCGGGCGCGGGCCCGACGTCGCGCGAGCGGTACACGATGTACGGGCGGAACAGGTAGTGGAACGGCGCGGTGAAGGCGTGGACGAGGCGCGTGAAGGGCCACATCGCGAAGAGGACCATGCCCACGACCGTGTGCCACTTGAACTCGAACGGCGCGGCGGCCATGGCGGCGACGTCCGGCTGGAAGACGAACAGCGACCGGAACCAGGGGCTCACGGTCTCGCGGTAGTCGTAGGCGTGGGGGTTCGGGGACACGGTGCTCACGAGGGTGGTCCAGACCCCGAGCGCGATCGCGCCCACGAGGAAGATGTACATCGCCTTGTCATTCTTGGTGGTGGCCATGAACACCGGGCCGGTGCGGCGGCGCCGGTACACGAGCAGCACGATGCCCAGCAGCGTGCACACGCCGGCGATGAGCCCCACCGACAGGGCCAGGAAGTGGTACAGCTCCTGCGTCACCCCGAGCGCCTCGGTCCACGCCTTGGGGATGACGAGACCCACGAAATGGCCCGCGATGACGAAGACCAGCCCGAAGTGGAACAGGGGCGAGGCGATGCGCAGGAGCCGGGACTCGTACAGCTGCGAGGACCGGGTGGTCCAGCCGAACTGGTCGTAGCGGTAGCGCCAGATGCTCCCGCCGATGAGGAGCACCACCATCAGGTAGGGGGCCACGCCCCACAGCAGGACGTCCATCAGAGGTTCCCTTCCTGGGCCATGGGGAGCAGCCTGGGGTCGTACGGGTCGAGCCCGACCGCCTCGCGCGGGGGCCCGGCGAGCGCCATGGCCTCGGCCCGGCTCGTCGGAGACGCCCCGGGGAGGGACCGGCACACGGCCTCGAGCACGGACGCGTACGGCGAGCGAGCATCGGCGAGGGCCATCCTCAGGAGCTCGAGGCTCGCGCGGTACTCCGCCAGGAGCGCCCGGCCAGAGCGGTAGTCCGCGCGGGCCGTGAACTCGAGGACGAGGGGAAGGTAGTCCGGCAGCTCGCCGTCGAGGTCCACGAGCCAGCCGGAATCGCGGTAGCGCCGCTTGAACGAGCCAAGGACCTCTCCCCTGCGCCTCGTGTCGCCGTCGGTCCAGTAGGAGAGGTAGAGGGCGTGCTTGCGGGACATGTCGAACGTCTCGACGTAGCAGCGGCGGGCGGCCTCGGCGGCGTCGTCCGCGATCTGGGCCGCGGCCGACTCGAGGAGCCGCGGCAGCGGGCCCCGCTGCTCGGCGAGGGCCGCGAGCACGAGCCCGAGACCGTCGCGCCAGCGTTCGTCGGGGTACTCGAGGAGGCGCGCCGCGGCGGCGTAGAGGACCGCATGCTCGTGGCGTCTCATGACCCCGGGCCCTTCTCCCCCGGCGCGCCGTTCCCCTCCGGGAAGAGGCCCTCGGGCACGCCCCGGCCGTCCCAGTTGAGGAGGTTCACGCGGCCGCGCAGCGACCCGGGCTGGGACTCCCCCTCTGTGGTCTGGCGGTCCTTGAGTGCGTGGAACGTCTCGACGGCGACCGGCACGGGGCGCCCGCTGGCCTCGCCGAACGCGTCCGAGGGATACATCCCCGGACCCTCGTCGAAGTCGAGGGCGCAGCCGAGCTCCTCGAGGTTGTGCGCCTCCTCGACGTGGGCCTTGGGGATGACGTACCGCTCGCTGTACTTGGCGATCGCCATGAGGCGGTACATCTCCTGGACGTCCGCGCCCTCCATGCCGACGCTCGCCGCGATCGACTCGTCCGCGCCCGTGCCGAGGGAGATCCCGCGCATGTATGCGCGCATCGCCGCGAGCCGGCGCAGCACGCGGTCGACGACGGCCGTGTCGCCCGCCGTGAACAGCTCCGCGAGGTACTCGCGCGGGATGCGCAGGGCCTCGATGGCACCGAACAGGGTCCCGGCGTCCTCGGCGTCGTGCCCCTGGTCGGACAGGAGGTCGATGACGGGCGAGAGCGGCGGCACATACCAGACCATCGGCATGGTCCGGTACTCCGGATGCAGCGGGAGGGCGACCTCGTAGACCTTCGCGAGCTTGTAGACCGGCGAGCGCCGGGCCGCGTCGAGCCAGTCCTCTGGGATGCCGTCCCGCCGCGCGGCGGCGATGACCTCCGGGTCGTCGGGGTCCAGCATGAGGTCGAGCTGTGCGCGGTAGAGGTCCTTCTCGTCCGGCACGGACGCCGCGGCGGTGACGGCATCGGCGTCGTACAGGAAGATGCCCAGGTACCGCAGCCGGCCCACGCACGTCTCCGAGCACACCGTCGGGAGCCCGATCTCCACCCGCGGGTAGCAGAAGGTGCACTTCTCGGCCTTGCCGCTCTTGTGGTTGAAGTAGATCTTCTTGTACGGGCAGCCCGTGATGCACTGGCGCCAGCCGCGGCAGCGGTCCTGGTCGACGAGCACGATCCCGTCCTCGCTGCGCTTGTAGATCGCGCCCGAGGGGCATGAGGCCATGCACGAGGGGTTGAGGCAGTGCTCGCAGATGCGCGGCAGGTAGAACATGAACGTCTTCTCGAACTCGAAGCGGATCTTCTCCTCCGCCTCGGCCCGCTGCTCCTGCGCCCTCTCCTGCTGCGCCTTCTCCTGCTCGCGCAGCTTCGCCACGATCGGGTCCTGCAGCCCATGCTCAGCCGACCCGCCCAGGTTGTCGTCCCAGTTGGCGCTCCAGGTGACCTTCATGTCCTCACCGGTGATGAGGGACTTCGGGCGGGCCACGGGGAAGTCGTCGCCGAGCGGCGCCTCCACCAGGTTCCTGTAGTCGTAGGTCCAGGGCTCGTAGTAGTCCTTGAGCTCGGGCTGGACGGGGCTGGCGAAGATGCCCAGGAGCTTCTTGACCCGGCCGCCGCCCTTGAGTCGGAGCCGGCCGCGCTTGTTCAGCTCCCAGCCGCCGCGCCAGCGCTCCTGGTCCTCGTACTGGCGGGGGTAGCCCTGGCCGGGGCGCGTCTCGACGTTGTTGAACCACACGTACTCGACCCCGGCGCGGTTGGTCCAGGCCTGCTTGCAGGTCACCGAGCACGTGTGGCACCCGATGCACTTGTCCAGGTTCATCACCATGCCCACTTGGGCCATGACCCTCATCAGTACTGCACCTCCTGGGAACGCCTGCGGATGGTGGCCACCATGTCTCGCTGGTTCCCCGTGGGGCCCAGGTAGTTGAACGCGTACGCGAGCTGCGCGTACCCGCCGATGAGGTGGGTCGGCTTGACGAGCAGCCGGGTCGCTGAGTTGTGGATGCCCCCGCGGCGGCCGGTCGCCTCTGACTTCGGGACATCGATCGTGCGCTCCTGCGCGTGGTGGACGTACACGACGCCGGCCGGCATGCGGTGGCTCACGATCGCCCGCCCCACGAACACGCCGTTGGCGTTCACGCACTCGATCCAGTCGTTGTCCTTCACGCCGATCGCCTCCGCGTCCTCGCGGCTCATCCAGCACGTGGGGCCGCCGCGGGAGAGCGAGAGCATGAACAGGTTGTCCTGGTACTCGGAGTGGATGGACCACTTGTTGTGGGGGGTGAGGTACCGGACGGTGATCTCGAGGCCGTCGCCGCCGAGCCTCGGCTCGCCGAACAGCCGGTTCATGTCCAGCGGCGGCCGGTACAGCGGCAGGGCCTCCCCCAGGTCCCGCATCCAGTCGTGGTCCAGGAAGAAGTGCATGCGCCCCGTGAGCGTGTGCCACGGCTTGAGCCGCTCGACGTTGATGGTGAACGGCGCGTACCGCCGGCCGCCGGTCTCCGAGCCGGACCACTCCGGCGAGGTGATGACGGGGACGGGCGCAACCTGCGTGTCGGCGAACCGGATCGTCTTCTCCTCGGACCCTTCGGCGAGGTCGGCGAGCCGCCGGCCCGTGCGCACCTCGAGGTCCTTGAAGCCCTGCACCGCCAGCTCGCCGTTCGTGGTCCCGGAGAAGGCGAGGATGGCCTCGGCGAGCTTGGCGTCGGTGTCGATCGCCGGCAGGCCCGCGGCCGGCCCGTGGGACATCACCCCGTTGCTGCCGGCCAGCCGGTCGAGGGTGTGCCCGAGCCGGTAGGTGACGTTCTTGACCGTGAAGCCCTTCTCGCGTGCCAGCGGCCCGACGGCGGCGAGCTTGTCCGCGATCGCCGTGTAGTCGCGCTCAACGACCGTGAAGACGGGCATGGTCTTGCCCGGCACAGCGGGCACGTCGCCGTCGCGCCAGTCGCGCACGACGCCGCCGGGCTGGGCCAGCTGCCCCGGCGTGTCATGCTGCAGGGGCACCGAGACGAGGTCCCGTCTGACCCCGAGGTGTTTGCGGGCGAGCATCGAGAACTCGCGGGCGAGCCCGTGGAACATCTCGAAGTCGCTCCGGGCCTCCCACGGGGGATCGATCGCGGGCGTGAACGCGTGGACGTACGGGTGCATGTCGGTCGATGAGAGGTCGTACTTCTCGTACCAGGTCGCGGCCGGGAACACGATGTCGGAGAGCAGGGTCGTGCTCGTCATGCGGAAGTCCGCGGACATGAGCAGATCGAGCTTGCCCTCGGGCGTCTCCTCGTGCCACGCGACGTCGCGCGGGCGCGGCATCCCGGGCTCTGCCGCAGTCCCCATCACGTTGTTGTGGGTACCGAGCAGGTTCTTGAGGAAGTACTCGTTGCCCTTCGCGGAGGAGCCCATGAGGTTGGAGCGCCACAGCACGAGGGTCCGGGGCCAGTTCTGCTCGGCGTCGACGTCGTCGATCGCGGGCTTCAGCGTGCCTTGCTTGAGCTGTGCCGCCACGTACTCGGCCTCGCTGGCAGCGGCACCCGACGCGACGGCGTCGTGCGCCTCATCCGCGACCGCGAGCGGGCTGCGGTCGAACTGCGGGTAGAACGGCATCCATCCGAGCCGTGCCGACTGCGCGATCGCGTCGGCCGTGTGCATGCCGTCGAGGTGGCCCTCCGCCAGCGGGGAGGCGAGCGAGGCCGCCGAGTACCCGTCGTTGCGCCACTGTCCGGTGTGCATGTACCAGTACGAGGTCCCGGTCATGGTGCGCGGCGGCCGGCTCCAGTCGAGGGCGTTCGCGAGCGAGACCCACCCGGTGATGGGGCGGGTCTTCTCCTGGCCCACGTAGTGCGCCCAGCCGCCGCCGTTGCGGCCCATGGAGCCGGTGAGGAGCAGGAGGGCGAGGATCGAGCGGTAGGTCGCGTCGCCGTGGAACCACTGGCAGATTCCCGCGCCCATGATGACCATCGAGCGTCCCTGGGACTCCTCGGCGTTGCGGGCGAACTCCCGCGCGATCCGGATGCACTGGGACGCCGGGACTGAGGTGATGGCCTCCTGCCAGGCGGGAGTGTAGGGGCTGGACGCGTCGTCGTACCCCGCAGGCCACTCCCCGGGCAGGCCCGGCCGCGCCACGCCGTATTGGGCCATCATCAGGTCGAACACGGTGGTCACGGTGCGTCCCCCCAGCTCGCGCACCGGGACCCCGCGCGTCAGTACCGACCCCGACCCGTCTGGGGCCTCGAAGCAGGGCAGGAGGACTTCGGCCGTGCCGCCCTCGGGATCACCGTGGAGGCTCAGGCGCGGCACGACGTCGCCGAGGTCAAGGTTCCACTTGCCCTCGCCGGAGTCGCTGTAGCGGAAGCCGATCGAACCATTGGGCACCACGGGCTGGCCGGTCGCGTCGTCGAGGAGCACGGTCTTCCACTTCGCATCCTCGGTGCCGTCCTGGCCGCCCTGGTCCTGGCCGTCGGGGAGGTCCGCGGCGGTGAGGAACTTTCCCGGCACCAGCCCCGCGCCGTCGGGCCCCTGCACGAGCGTGATGAGGAACGGGAGGTCGGTGTACCGGCGCGCGTAGTCGGTGAAGAAGCCGACCTGCCGGTCGCGGAAGAACTCGGTGAGCAGCACGTGGCCCATGGCCATGGCCAGGGCCGCATCGGTGCCCGCCTGCGCGGGCATCCACTCGTCGGCGAACTTCGTGTTGTCCGCGTAGTCGGGGCTCACCACGACCACCTTCGTGCCGCGGTAGCGCACCTCGGCCATCCAGTGCGCGTCCGGGGTCCGGGTCACCGGGACGTTCGAGCCCCACATGACCAGGTAGGTGGAGTCCCACCAGTCGCCGGACTCGGGGACGTCCGTCTGGTCCCCGAACACCTGTGGACTGGCCACGGGGAGGTCCGCGTACCAGTCGTAGAAGCTCGTCATGACGCCGCCGATGAGCTGGACGAAGCGTGTCCCGACGCAGTGGCTCACCATCGACATCGCGGGGATCGGCGAGAAACCCGCGCACCGGTCGGGCCCGTACGTGCGGATTGTGTGGACGTGGGCGGCCGCCGCCATCTCGGTGGCCTCGTTCCAGCTGGCCCGCACGAGGCCGCCCTTGCCGCGGGCCTGGTGGTAGCGGCGCCGCCGCTCCGGGTCCGACACGACGTCGGCCCAGGCCTCGACGGGGTCCCCCAGGCGCTGCTTCGCCTCCCGGTACATCTCCAGCAGCACGCCGCGCACGTACGGGTAGCGCACACGCGTGGGCGAATAGGTGTACCACGAGAAGGCCGCACCGCGGGGGCAGCCCCGGGGCTCGTACTCGGGACGGTCCGGGCCCACCGAGGGATAGTCGGTCTGCTGCGACTCCCACGTGATGATGCCGTCCTTCACGTACACCTTCCACGAGCACGAGCCCGTGCAGTTCACGCCATGGGTCGAGCGGACCACTTTGTCGTGGCTCCACCGGTCCCGGTAGAACACATCCCCTGCGCGCCCGCCCTCGCGGAACACAGCGCGCCCATCATCGGTCTCGTCCCAGCGGGTGAAGAAGCGACCCATCGCGAGCATCGCGTCGGATGCGCTTCCGTCCAGCCCGGGGCGGATTGGTCCGGCAGCCATGGCCACACTCTAGGAAGCGGGTCAGACCGGCGTGAAGGACCAAGGACCCTAGCGAAGGAAAATCTGCGCTAATCGGATGCCGGATTTGGATCGGTCACGCGACTGTCCTCGACAGCGGCCGCGACATTCCTTGTGAAGAGCACAAGCCATGAGAGAATGACGCCCGCCACGACGAGCTCCATGGCCGTCATGTTGTAGTACGCGAGGGGCCACCAGATGAGCACGGAGAGCACCGCCGCCCCCAGCATCACGTACCCAGCGGCGTAGAACGTCCGGCCCAGCCCGGGCAGCCACGCGGGCGCGCGCAGGACGAGGAACGTGTAGACGGCCGTCATCGCCGTCGCGAGTGTGTTGTGGAGCGGCATGAAGACGTCCACCGGAATCAGTCCGGCGCCCGCGAGGAGGACCCCGAGGAGCACGAGGCTGGCGAGGAGCGCGCGCTCGCGTGTGGGGCCCAGAGACGAGCGGGCCCGGCGCCTGTAGAGGTCCAGCGACCTCAGGTCGCGGGTCATGTACTCCGCCAGGAGCGTGATGACGGCGCCGGCCGTGACGAGCGTGGCATTGAACGTGAGCGAGACCCCGTAGTCGGCGGCCCCGAGCACGCTGAAGTTCACTTCCCACCAGTCGGTGCGGTTGGTGGTGACCATCGAGGTCAGCACGCCCGCCGCCAGGAAGGTCGCGAGGAGGTTGGACAGGGCGTAGCTGTCCATCCGAGAGCCGGACTGGTGCGACGAGTAGCCGGCGAGACCACCTGCCACCGCCGTCAGGAGCGAGGCGGCGAAGGCGTCCAGCGTCAAGCCGGTGAACGCGCGCTGGAAGATCTGGAAACTCGCCCACGTCACCATGAACGCGATCGCTGCGTGCGCGAAGGACAGCGCCACGAGCCCGAGGAGCCGGCGCCAGAGCGGCCGTTCCGCGAGCCAGCGGCGCTCCGGGTCGGCATAGGAGCGCCGGTAGGCCACCGGGAAGGACACCAGTGCCGCGGCCCCGGCCACGATCGCTGCGACGTCGCCGACCCCGTTGTCTCCCGACAGCGCCGGCCTGCGCCCGGCGAAGGCGGCGAGCGCCACCGCCACACCCACGACGGCGGCCGTCCCCGCAGCGAAGAGCGCGTGGGCTTCCGCCGTGGTCGCCGGGCCCGCGACGCGGCGGGGCGCGGCGGCGTTGCGGCGCTCCGGGCCGGCGACGCGGCGCGGCATGTCGGCGCTGCGCTGGCCGGCCTCGGGGTCCCGGCTCATGGAAGCCTCCTCATGGGCGCCAGTCTAGTGGCGGGCGGCATGCTTCCCCGGGGAACGCGAGAGCCCCCTCCCTGCTCGGGGAGGGGGCTCTCAGTGTCGAGGCGCCGTGGGCCGATCAGCCCTCGAGGATCACCTTGGTCGCGTTCGGGTCGACCGGGACACCCGGGCCGAACGTCGTGGCGACGGTGGCCTTCTGGATGTAGCGGCCCTTCGACGCGGACGGCTTGAGGCGGAGGATCTCCTCAAGGGCGGCCGCGTAGTTCTCGGCCAGCTGGCGGGCGTCGAACGAGCTCTTGCCGATGATGAAGTGCAGGTTCGAGTGCTTGTCGACGCGGAAGTCGATCTTGCCGCCCTTGATGTCCGTCACGGCCTTCGCGACGTCCGGGGTCACCGTGCCGGTCTTCGGGTTCGGCATGAGGTTGCGGGGGCCGAGGATCTTGCCGAGGCGGCCGACCTTGCCCATGAGCTCCGGGGTGGCCACGGCGGCGTCGAAGTCCGTCCAGCCGCCCTGGATGCGCTCGATGAGGTCGTCCGAGCCGACGATGTCGGCGCCGGCGGCCTCAGCGGCCGCGGCCTTGTCACCGGTCGCGAACACGACGACGCGGGCGGTCTTGCCGGTGCCGTGCGGGAGGTTGACGGTGCCGCGGACCATCTGGTCCGCCTTGCGGGGGTCGACGCCGAGGCGGAACGCGACCTCAACGGTGGCGTCCGCCTTCGACGAGCTGATCTCCTTGGCGAGGGCGACGCCCTCGGCCGGGCTGTACAGCTTGCCGGCCTCAATCTTGGCGGCTGCTGCCTCGTATGCCTTGCTGCGCTTTGCCATGCTGCTCTTGATCTCCTTGTGCAGGTGTGGTCGTTGTGGGCCGCGCTAGGCCCTGCCACGGACTTCTCAGGTGGGGCAAAGGCCCCGGTGGTTGCGGAGCCGAAACCCCGGTCAGGAGGGACTAGCCCTCGACGGTGATGCCCATCGAGCGGGCCGTGCCCGCGATGATCTTCTTCGCGGCCTCGACGTCGTTCGCGTTGAGGTCCTCGAGCTTGGTCTTGGCGATCTCCTCGACCTGCGCGTCGGTGAGCTTGGCGACCTTGACGGTGTGCGGCGTGGCCGAGCCCTTGCCGACGCCCGCAGCCTTCTTGATCAGCTCAGCGGCCGGCGGGGTCTTGGTGATGAACGTGAACGAGCGGTCCTCGTAGACCGTGATCTCGACCGGGATGACGTTGCCACGCTGGGATTCCGTCGCGGCGTTGTACGCCTTGCAGAACTCCATGATGTTGACACCGTGCTGGCCAAGCGCGGGACCGATCGGCGGGGCCGGGTTGGCGGCGCCTGCCTGGATCTGCAGCTTGATGAGGCCGGTGACCTTCTTCTTGGGAGCCAATGTAGGGTCCTTCTCTTCTTCTGGTTCCCGGTGCAGCAGGAGCGCCGCACCGGTGGTGACTGCCATGGCCAGGCAGTCCGCCGCCCCGGGGCCGGAAAGGCGTCCGGCCCCGGGGCGAAATCTTCAGTTGTCCTGCCCCGCGCTGGGCTGCGCGGGCAGGGCCCTAGATCTTCGAGACCTGGTTGAACGCGAGGGTTACCGGGGTCTCGCGCTCGAAGATCGAGACGAGCACCACGAGGGTCTGCGACTCCGGCTTGATCTCCGAGATCGTCGCGGGGAGGGTCTCGAAGGGGCCCTCCTTGACGATGACGGACTCGCCGACCTCGAAGTCGACCGCGACCGGCGCGGAGGGAACCCGCTGGCCGGCCTTGCCCGCCGCCTTGGCCTCGGCGGCCTGCTCCTGCTCGAACACAGGCGCGAGCATCGAGAAGACCTCGTCGAGCGTCAGCGGGACCGGGTTGTGGGCGTTGCCCACGAAGCCGGTGACACCCGGGGTGTGGCGTACGGCGCCCCACGAGGCGTCGGTGAGGTCCATGCGCACGAGCACGTAGCCCGGGATGCGCACGCGGTTGACCACCTTGCGCTGGGCGTTCTTGATCTCGACGACTTCCTCCATCGGGACCTGGATCTCGAAGATGTAGTCTTCCATGTCCAGCGTCTGGATGCGGGTCTCGAGGTTGGCCTTCACGCGGTTCTCGTAGCCTGCGTACGAGTGGATGACGTACCAGTCGCCCGGCTGGCGGCGCAGCTTGGCGCGGAACTCCTCGGCAGCCTTGGCTGCGGCCTCGGCGGGGTCGACCGGCGCTTCCGGCTCGGCGGCCTCTTCGGCCTCGGCCTCGTCAGCCTCGACCTCATCGGACTCGGTTTCGTCGGTGCCCTCGGTGGCCAGCTCGTCCTCGGTCTCGATGTGGACGCCCGGCGCGCCGAACGCCTCGGCGGCGACAGCCTCGTCGTCGTCCGTCTCGGCCTCAGCCGACGCCTCGTCGTCCGTCTCAGCCTCAGCCTCAGCCGAAGCCTCGTCCTCAAAGGTGGCCTCGTCCTCGGGGGCGGCAGGGGCAGCCGCGGAGTCGGCGGCATCGGAGAAGGCCGGCTCGAAGGCCGTCTCCTCGTGCTCGGTTCCGCGATCCTCGAGCTCGTGCTCAGACACTTAGTCTCCTGCTTTCCTCATCTGCGACTTAAATGCGTCATCCGCACACCCCGGTCCGGGGTGCCGGATCTCGTTCCAGCACCCGGGCCACGGTCTGCGGACCCGGCCTACCTGTCAGTGGGCGACGTCCCGTCGAAGACCCAGCCGACACCGATCCCGAAGAGGAAGTCCAGGACGGAGACGACGACCATCATGACGACGACGAACCCCAGCACCATCAGGGTGTAGTTGAGCAGCTCCTGGCGCGTCGGCGTGACGACCTTGCGGAGTTCGCCGATGACCTGTCGGAGGAAGAGGGCAATGCGGCCGAAGAAGCCGAGCTTCCTGGCCTGCTTGGGGCGGCCCGCCGAGCTGCTCGCAGCTGTTTCGGTCACCGATTCCTCGCTTACTCCCTTATCGCCCGCAGGACATCCCCGCCGGATCCGTTCTGTGGGTGCTGGAAAAGCCCGGACCAGCCGGGCTATTCCTTGCGCAGGGTAGACAGGACTCGAACCTGCAACCTGCGGTTTTGGAGACCGCTGCGCTACCAATTGCGCCACTACCCTATGGCGGTTCACCGCCTCGACGGCGGAATCACCGTGGACCACCATACCAAGCTTCCGGGCTCGGACGCGCATCGTCCGCGGAAGGCAGGTGGCCCTAGGAGTTCCAGCGCCGAGGATCAAGTCTACGCATATTCCGGGCCGGCGTCGAACTCGCCCCGCCACGCGCGCGGCGCGAGAGGCCCGTACCGCCTAGAGTAGAGGGCGACCCCGCCACCGCTCACGAAGGATGCCCCCATGACCTCCGCCCGCATCTCCCAGCGCATCGGATCCATCGCCGAATCCGCCACCCTTGCTGTGGACGCGAAGGCGAAGGCCCTCAAGGCGGCCGGGCGCCCGGTGATCGGCTTCGGCGCGGGCGAGCCGGACTTCCCGACCCCCCAGTACATCGTCGATGCCGCGATCGAGGCCGCTCGCCAGCCCAAGTACCACCGCTACTCCCCCGCCGCGGGCCTTCCCGAGCTCCGCGAGGCGATCGCCGCGAAGACCCTCCGCGACTCCGGATACGAGGCCGCCGCCAGCCAGGTCCTCGTGACCAACGGCGGCAAGCAGGCCGTCTACAACACGTTCGCCACGCTCCTCGACCCGGGCGACGAGGTCCTCCTCCCCACCCCGTACTGGACCACGTACCCGGAGGCCATCCGCCTCGCGGGCGGAGTGCCCGTGGAGGTCTTCGCGGGCCCCGAGCAGGGCTACCTCGTCACGGTGGACCAGCTCGAGGCCGCGCTGACCGAGCGCACCAAGATCCTCCTCTTCGTCTCGCCGTCGAACCCGACGGGAGCCGTGTACTCCCCGGAGCAGGTCGCCGAGATCGGGCGGTGGGCTGCCTCGAAGGGCCTCTGGGTCGTCACGGATGAGATCTACGAGCACCTCACGTACGACGGCGTCCCGTTCACCTCGATCGCGACCGCCGCGCCCGAGCTGGGCGACAAGGTCGTGATCCTCAACGGCGTCGCCAAGACGTACGCGATGACCGGCTGGCGGGTGGGCTGGATGGTCGGGCCCGCCGACGTGATCAAGGCCGCCACGAACCTGCAGTCCCACGCGACGAGCAACGTCGCGAACGTCTCGCAGATGGCCGCTCTCGCCGCGGTGTCCGGACCGCTGGACGCGGTCCAGGAGATGAAAGCGGCCTTCGACCGCCGCCGCCAGACCATGGTGAAGATGCTCTCGGAGATCGACGGCGTCAACTGCCCGACGCCGAAGGGCGCCTTCTACGTCTACCCGGACGTCCGCGGCCTCCTGGGCAAGGAGATCGCCGGGGTCCGCCCCGCCACCTCGGCCGAGCTCGCGGCGCTCATCCTCGACAAGGTCGAGGTGGCGATCGTCCCCGGCGAGGCGTTCGGCCCGAGCGGCTTCGTCCGCCTCTCCTACGCCCTCGGCGACGCTGACCTCGCCGAGGGCGTGGGCCGGATCCAGGAGCTCCTCGGCACCGCCAAGTAGCCCGCGGCCGGGCGGCACGCCCCAAGTCGCCGAAGTCACCCCCTGTGGCGCCGAGGTCACCCCATGTGGGCCCGAGGTCACCCCGTGCCGGCCGTCCGAGCGGGAGAAGCACCTCAGGCCGCACCAGAAGTGCCCGTGTCATCCACAAGTAGCGGTTTCCACAACTTGTGGATGGCACGGGCACTCTTCGTCCAGCTGTCCTCGTCCGCGCTGCTCCGGGCGCACGACGGCGAGTGGTCGCCTGACGCGAGTTCGGCGCCCAGGGCGCCACGCGACGTCGTGCGTCCCGTAAAGGTGACCTCGCGCCCACACGGGGTGACCTCGGCGCCACACGGGGTGACCTCGGCGCTGCAAGGGGTGACCTCGCGCCCACACGGGGTGACCTCGGCGGGAGAGGGGTGAGGTCACCAGATCCGGCGGTCGGCGGCCCAGCGCGAGAGCTCGTGGCGGTTGGCCAGCTGGAGCTTGCGCAGCACGGCGGAGACGTGCGTCTCGACCGTCTTGACCGAGATGAAGAGCTCCTTGGCCGTCTCCTTGTAGGAGTACCCGCGCGCGATGAGGCGCATGACGTCGAGCTCGCGGGCCGAGAGCTTCCCGAGATCGTCGTCCGCGACGGCGGAGGTGCCGAAGGCGTCGAGGACGAAGCCCGCGAGCCGCGGCGAGAACACGGCGTCGCCGCCTGCCACCCGTAGCACCGCGTCCGTGATCTCCGGCCCCGACGCCGTCTTCGTCACGTAGCCGCGGGCGCCCGCGCGGATGACGGCGACGACATCCTCCGCGGCGTCGGAAACGCTCAGGGCCAGGAAGCGAACCTCGCCGAGGAGCGGCGCGCACCGGGTGAGGACCTCGCGCCCTCCCCCGCCGAGCCCGCCCGGGAGGTGGACGTCGAGCAGGACCACCTGCGGTCGGAGCCGCTCGATCACCTCGACGGCCTGCTCGACCGTCCCGGCCTCGCCGACCACCTCCACCTCCTCTCCGAGGTCTGCCTTGAGTCCAGACCGGAAGATCGTGTGGTCGTCCACGATCACCACGCTCACAGGCACAGGGCGGGCTCCCCCCGCGGCGTTCTCGCTCATGTCTCCTCCGTTCCTGGCAGCCGCAGCCGCACCTCGGTGCCGCCGGGACCGCTCGCGATCGTCGCCTCGCCCCCATGGCGGCGCATCCGGCCGATGATGGACTCCCGCACGCCGAGCCGGTCGGTTGGCACCGCCTCCAGCTCGAAGCCGGGGCCCCGGTCCCTCACGAACACCTCCACCGCACCTCCGCGGGACTCGGCATACACGGACACCGGACCGCCGCCGCCGTGCCGCGACGCGTTCAGCATCGCCTCGCGGGCGGCCTGCAGGAGCGCATCGTAGGCGCCGTTGCCCTGCTCCGCCGACCCCGCGGCGTCGGGCGCCACGCCCACGACAACGACGTCGATCGGCGCGCCCACCGCCGTCTCGACTTCGGCGGCGAGCGCCGTGAGGCGGTCCTCGAACGACCCGCCCGACGTCCGGGCGTCCCGGTACAGCCATTCGCGCAGCTCGCGCTCCTGGGCGCGGGCGAGCCGCACGACGTCGGCCTCGCTCCCCGCGCGCCGCTGGATGAGGGCGAGGGTCTGCAGGACGGAGTCGTGCAGGTGGGCGGCGATCTCGGCGCGCTCCTCCTCGCGCACGCGGGCGGCACGCTCGGCGCCGTACTCCCGCCAGAACTTGAGCCCCCACGGGAGCAGGACGAGCGCCACACCCGCGATCACCGCGAACGACGCGATGAGCGCCGTCCCGATGACGCTCCACTGGCCCCCCGAGACGGCCAGCACCACGCCCGCGACGACCAGGGCCAGCCCGGCCCCGAGCCGCAGCCAGCCCGTCCAGCGCTCGGCCCCCGCGCCGCGCACGAGGCTCTGCCGGCGCGACTCGTCGAGCTGCATCCACGCGAGCGCCACGCCGCCGAGGATGGCCGCGATCGGGACCACCGTGTCGACCGGAACGTCCACTCCGAACACCTGTCCGCCCAGCACGAGGGCCCCGATGACGAGCACCGCCCCGAGCAGGATCTCCCGCGTGTAGCGGGGCAGCTGGCGGGGGCGCGGGGGCCCGGGCTCCGGCGGAGGGGCGGCCGCCACCGCCGGTGCGATGGGCGACGCCGGTCGGCGGGCCGCGCGACGGGCAGCCTCCGCCGCCGTGGGAACCATGATCCACAGCCACGCGTACAGGACGATCCCGGCCCCGCCGAGGAAGGCCGCCGCCACCATGCCCCAGCGGACCAGGTCCACGCGCAGGCCCAGATGGCGGGCAAGGCCGGAGCAGACGCCTGCGACCACACGGTCCTCGCCCCGGACCAGGGCTGGACGGACGGGCACGGTGCTCATGCATTCATCCAAGCACGCTGGGGCCTCCTCAGGGACGCTCCGAGCCGCTTCCCCGGGTCCGTTCAGGGTCCGCTCAGGGGAGGCCCCCATGGGAGGGCCGCGGTGCCAGCGGAAGGATTGAGGCATGAGCACCGAATCCCAGTCCCACCACCCTGATCCGGACCCCGCCCCGGGCCCCCAGCCGACTGGCCCCCAGCCGGGCACGCCGCCGGGCCCACAGTCAGTCGGCCCCCAGCCGGATTCCCAGCCCGGCGCCTACCCGCCGTCCGCGGGCCGCCCCTCCCGGCCACCCCGCCAGGGCGACGTCTTCGGCTGGGTGCGCGGGCTCGGCGTCGTGCGCGGCTCGGACCGCTGGGTGGGCGGCGTCGCGAGCGGCATCGCCCACCGCTGGGGCGTCGACCCGATCCTCATCCGCGGCCTGTTCATCGTCGCCGCGATCTTCCTCGGCATCGGGGTCCTCGCCTATGGCCTCCTGTGGCTGTTCCTGCCCGAGCCCGACGGGCGCATCCACGTCCAGGAAGCGGGACGCGGCCACTGGACCAGCGGCATGACCGGCGGCCTGATCGTGACGATCCTCGGCCTCGGCGGCGCCAGGGCCGGGTTCTGGTTCGGCGAGCGCGGGTTCGGCGGCGCCTTCTGGGGGCTGTTCTGGCTCGCGGTCGTGGCGTTCGCGGTCTACAGCATCGTGCGCGGCAGCCGACGCCGGCATGCTGTCCCCGGGGCTGTGCCGCCCGGGAATGTCGCGGGAAGCACCCCGTCCGGCGGCGTCCCGGGAAGCACCCCGGCCCCCGCCGCGCACTACGCAGGGGCCCCGGCGCCCGAGCCGGGCGACGCCTACTACGCCAAGGCGACCACCGCGCCGTCGTACGCGGGCCCCTACGCGCCGTCGGCAGGAGGGCAGCCGGCAGGGGGCTGGGCGCCGGTCCCCACACCCCCGCCGCTGCCCCCGCGACCGCGCAGGCGCGGCCCAGGTGCCGGGTTCGCCACCGTGGTCGTCGGGATCGCCGCGCTCGCGGCCGGCACCCTCCTCGCGCTGACCCTCGCCGGTGCCGTGAGCGTCTCGGGGGGCGCCATGTGGGCCACCGCCGCAGTGGTGATCGGCGCAGGCATCGTGGTGGCCGGGCTCCGCGGGCACACCGCGGGCATCCTGTCGCTCTTCGCGGTGATCGCCCTCGTCTCCGCCGCCCTGTCGCTCGGGATCGAGAGGGCCCTGCACGCGGACGGATTCCCCTGGCGCTCGGACGGCCCGACCCGGGTCGCCTACACGCCGTCGACCGTCACCGAGGCCGAGCACGGCTACCAGGTCACCGCTGCGCAGGGCCGCATCGACCTCAGCGCACTCGACGACGCCGGCCCCCTCGCCTCGGACAGGACCGTCCCGATCGACGTGAGCCTCAGCGATCTCACCATCGAGATCCCCAAGGACGTCCCCGTCACCGTCCGCGCCGACACGACCCTGAGCAGTGTCGAGCTGGGCAGCAGGAGCATCGCGGGGCTGCGGCAGTCGGGCTCGGAGAGCTACAACGCCGACCGGCCGGGCGGAACGCTCGTCCTGGCCCTCGACACGAACCTCAGCGACGTCAAGATCACCAAGGAGAACTGACATGAGCACCGACTACGGCGCGAGCGGCGCATCCGCCGGCGTGCATACCGGCCCCGTGGAGAAGCAGGGGCCCGCCGTGGGAACCATCGTATGGGGGGCAGTCGTGATAGCAGTGGGAGCGCTCATGCTGGCCAACCGGCTGGGATGGCTGACCGTCGACCCGGGCTTCGCGGCCGCAGGGGTGCTCCTCCTGGCTGGGCTGGGGCTCGTCATCGGCGGGCTGCTCGCCTCACGCAGGAGGCGGGGTACGGCGGACGACGCCGGCGCCTCCCCCGCGGGCGAGCATCCTTCCGAGGGTGGTCCCCACGGCGCCAGCCCGTACGCGACCGAGTGAGAGACCAGGAGGAACCATGGACAAATTCTTTGCCGCCATCCGCTCGAGCGGCCTGAAGCGCGGACCGCGACGCATGCTGGGAGGGGTGCTCGGAGGCCTCGCGGCCAGGGCCAACGTGGACGTCGCGTTCGTCCGGATCGGCTTCCTGCTCCTGTGCCTCCTCCCCGGGCCCGCCTTCCTCGCCTACCTCGCGGCGTGGATCCTGATCCCCGGCCAGGATGACCGCATCATCTTGGAGGACTTCCTGAACAACAGGAGCATCGGGAAGGGCGGATCCGCCGGGCCCGGCGTCGGGACAGGCCCGACGGTCTGAGCTCGACAGACGCTGCGCCTGACGCCCGGCCCGCGAGGCCCGGCCCACGAGGCCCGGCCCCTCGTGAGGGGCCGGGCCTCTGCCGTTGGCCGCAGGCAGAGGCCCAAGGCCTCTAGAGGGGGGTGCGGCCCGGCCGGACACTGGAATCAGCGGCCCAGCCCGCCGTGTCGTGTCTGGAAGGACCGAGTCATGAGCAGCCACCCAGCCCAAGGAGCCCCAGGGGCTCCCATCCAGCCCTCCGGACACGCCGGTACAGATTTCTTCACCTGGGTCCGCACGCTCGGCATCTCCCGCGGCACCGACCGCTGGGCAGGAGGCGTCGCGAGCGGGCTTGCCCACCGGTGGGGCGTGGACCCGATCCTCGTGCGGGCCCTCTTCGTCGTCGCGTCGATCCTCCTCGGAGCCGGGCTTCTCGTCTACGGGGTCCTCTGGCTCCTGATTCCCGAGCCCGACGGCCGCATCCACCTCCAGCAGGCCATCCACGGCCACTGGACCGGGGGCATGACGGGCGCTCTCGTAGCCTCGGTCCTCGGCCTAGGCGGGACACGGACCGGCCTGGCCTACGAGGCCGGCAGTGGCGGGCCCGTCTGGGGCGCCGTGTGGGGCGTCTTCTGGCTGGCCGTCGCCGTACTGATCGTGACCAGCATCGCCCGGTCCGCCCGCTCGCGGCGGCCGGGCAGCGTTACTGCCCGACGCCACCGTGGCACCCGACGCCGCTGTGCCGGCGGACAACGCCGTGCCACCCGACGATGTGCCGCCGCCGCTCTATGCCTCGGCCGTTCCATACGGCCCGGCGTACGGAACGGCGCCAGCACCGTCCGGGCACGCGCCCGGCGCCCCGGCACCGACCGTGGTGCGCCCCTCCCGGCCCGGGCCCGGCGGACCGTACGCGACCGTCGTCGTCGGGCTCGCGGTCATCGTCGCCGCGGTGCTGCTCGCCTTCCAGCTCGCGGGGACCCCACTCGTCGACCCGGCCTCAGGCGCCATCTGGGCCGTCGCGGCCGCGGTGGTAGGCATCGGCATCATCGTCGCCGGGCTGCGTGGGCGCTCGAGCGGCATCCTCTCCTTCTTCGCCGTCGTAGCCCTGGCAGGAGCCGCGGTCACGCAGCCCGCCTACCAGCTGAGCCAGACACCCGGGGTGGTGGACCTGTCGCCCAGCACAGTGGCGCAGGCGACCGCCGGCTACTCGCTCACGGGAGCCTCGGGGCAGCTCGACCTGCGGGCGCTGGACACCGCAGGCACCCTCGCCTCCGATGCGGCGGTTCCGGTGGACGCGACGATGAGCAGCCTCAAGATCACGGTCCCCAAGGATGTTCCCGTGCGGGTGGAGGCGGATTCCGTCCTGAGCACCGTGAACTTCGGGTCCAAGTCCCTCTCGGGCATCACTGCCAAGGACTCCGAGACGTACAACGCCGACCGGGCGGGCTCCGCCCTCGTCGTGCGCGTGCACGCGACCATGAGCAGCATCGAGATCCAACAGGAGCGGTGAGATGAGCACGCAGCCCAGCACGGAGCGTGAGTACCGGCAGGGACCGAGCCTGGGAACAGTCATCTGGGGCGCCGTCGTCGTCGCCCTCGCCGCGCTGATCGTGGCGGGACGCCTCGGGTGGTTCGCCGTCGACCCAGGGATGGTCGCCGTCGTCCTGCTCCTCGTCGGGGGCCTGGGACTCGTGGTGGGCGGCGCGGTGGCAGCCGCCCGAGGCCGCCGCGGGCCGGCCGGTGTCAGGTCACCGGAGGAACGCGCGGAACCGTGACACCCGGCCTCGGCTGTGGTGTGCATCACGAAGAGGCCGCCGATACAATCGCCGTGGGCTCAACGGGGCGCCTCGAGCAAGCACGGCGGCCCTCGCATCTGCGGGGCTAGCCGTACCCACCACGGAAAGGCCCTGCATGAAGATCGGCATCCTCACCTCCGGCGGCGACTGCCCCGGCCTCAACGCAGTCATCCGCGGAGCCGTGCTCAAGGGCATCGCCGTCCACGGGCAGGAGTTCGTGGGCTACCGCGACGGGTGGCGCGGCGTCGTCGAGGGCGACATCGTCGACCTCCCCCGCACGAGCGTCCGCGGCATCGCCAAGCAGGGCGGGACGATCCTGGGCACCTCCCGCACCAACCCGTTCGAGAACGGCGGCGGCCCCGAGGTCATCAAGGGCCACATGGACCGGCTCGGCATCGACGCCATGATCGCGATCGGCGGCGAGGGCACGCTCGCCGCGGCGAAGAGGCTCACCGACGCCGGGCTCAAGATCGTCGGCGTCCCCAAGACCGTGGACAATGACCTCGACGCCACCGACTACACCTTCGGCTTCGACACCGCCGTGGAGATCGCGACCGAGGCGATCGACCGGCTCCGCACGACCGGCGAGTCCCACCACCGCTGCATGATCGCCGAAGTCATGGGCCGCCACGTCGGCTGGATCGCCCTGCACGCCGGCATGGCCTCCGGCGCCCACGCGATCCTCATCCCCGAGCAGCGGGTCACCATGGACCAGGTCGCGACCTGGGTGCGCCTGGCCCACGAACGCGGACGCGCCCCGCTGGTCGTCGTCGCCGAGGGTTTCGTCCTCGAGGGCATGAGCGCCCCGCACTCCGAGCGCGGCCTGGACACCTTCGGCCGGCCGCGCCTCGGCGGCATCGCCGAGCAGCTGGCACCCGAGATCGAGTCCCGCACCGGCATCGAGACCCGCGCGACCATCCTCGGCCACATCCAGCGCGGCGGCGTCCCCACCGCGTTCGACCGCGTCCTGGCCACCCGGCTCGGCATGGCCGCAATCGACTCCGTGGTCGAGGGCCGCTGGGGGACCATGGTCTCCCTCGACGGCACCGACATCGTCCATGTCGGCTTCGACGCCGCCCTCGGCCGCCTCAAGACCGTCCCCCAGCACCGCTACGACGAGGCCGCCGTCCTCTTCGGCTGAGACGTGGGCACTGCAGGGACATTCCACCAGGGGAGCCGCGACATCGTGCGGCTCGTCTGGGCGCGCCGGCTGGGTCTCCCCGACCTGGCCTTCGCGGACGACGGCGCGCGGCTGCTCGGGTGCCGCGACGACGCCGAGGAGCTGGTCGCCGTCGTGCTCTTCGGGCAGCTGGCCATCGCTGGGCCGACGGAACTCGTGGAGGCGGCCGCCGACTGTGCGCCTGAAGACCTCGTGTCCGGCCGCGCGCTCCTGAGGCTCGCCGGGCACGGGGCACACGGGCTGCGTACCGCCGTCCTGGGCTTCGCGGACGACCTCCCGCTCGAGCAGCCCGACGTCGAGCCGGAGGTCTCCCGGGGGACGCCCGAGGCGATCGAGCTGGAGATGCGCTGTCCGCCCGACGACGTGAGCTCCGCCGGCCTCACCCGGCGGGAGCACCGTTTCACGCTGATGCTCCCCGATGGCCCGGCGGCCTGTGCCGCGTACGGCGAGGAGGGCGGGCTTCTTGCCGACCTGTCCGTGCTCGTGGCACCGGCCTACCGCGGGCGCGGGCTGGGGCGGCTCGTGGCCTCGATCGCGGCGCACGAGGCCCTGGCCGACGGCCTCGTGGTCCAGGTGGCGGTGCCGTCGCACACGACGGCGGCGCTGCGCCTCGTCGATTCGCTCGGCATCGCCCCTGCGGGCCAGCTGGCCTCGATCCGGCTCGGACCCCGCACCCCCTGACCCGCCGAGATCACCCCCACTGACGCCGAGATCACCCCCACTGACGCCGAGATCACCCCCCGTCGAGCGATCTCGGGCGCAGAAGGGGTGATCTCGGGCGCACACGAGGTGACCTCGGGCGCAGACGGGGTGACCTCGGGCGCACACGGGGTGACCTCGCGCGCACACGGGGCGACCTCGGCGTCGCGGCGTCAGCGGGGGGCGGGCTGCTTCGGCGCCGGAGCCGGCTTCGGCGCCGCGGGCACCTTGACGAAGAAGAACGCGACGGCGAACCCGACGAGCACCACCGCTGCCGGGAGGAGCACCGACTGGCCCATCGCCGCCGAGAACGGCGCATGCAGCATGGGCGGCAGCGCCGCCCCGGCGAAATCACCAGCGGGGCCGGACTGGCCGCCGCCGGGCATCTCGGCCGCAAGGCGCGCCTGGATGAGGGCCGCGATCGCCGCGGACCCGAGGACTGCCCCGATCTGGCGGGTCGTGTTGTAGATCCCGGAGCCCGCGCCGGCCAGCTGCGGCGGGAGGCTCCGCGTGGCGAGGGTCGCGAGCGGTCCCCACAGCCCCGCGTTCGCGAGACCGACAACCGCGCTCGGGATGAGCAGCGCCCAGATCGGCATGTCCGGGGTCAGGAGGACTGCGTAGAGCACGAGTCCGAACGCGAAGAGCAGCATCCCGCCGATGTTCATGATCTTCGCGTACCCGCGGTCCACGAGCTTGCCGCCGACGGGCGCCAGCGCACCGGACAGCACCGCCAGCGGAATCATCATGAGCGCCGACTGGGTCGGCGTCATGCCGCGCACCAGCTGGTAGTAGAAGATCGTCGGCAGCCCGAACGACGTCACGGCGAAGCCCACCGTGGTGATGCCGACGTTCGCGAGGGTGAAGTTGCGGTCCCTGAACAGGCCGAGCGGCACGAGCGGCTCCGCCCGGTTGCGCCACTGCCACACGACGAAGAGCGCCATGACCACCACCCCGGCGATGATCAGCTCCCAGACCGTGAGCGGCCCGGAGATCGTGCCCCACGAGTAGGTCTGGCCCTCCTGGATGCCGAACACGAGCAGGAACATGCCGACGCCGCTCAGCACGACGCCGAGCCAGTCGAAGCGGTGCGCGTGCGTCGCGAGGCGCGGGACGAGCCGCGCCGCGAGGAGGAAGCCGACGACGCCGACCGGGACGTTGATGAAGAACACCCACTCCCATCCGGCCCCGTCCACGAGGACGCCGCCCAGAATCGGGCCGACGAGCATCGCGACGCCCGCCGTCGAGCCCCAGATCGCCATCGCGGAGCCCCGACGCTCCGGCGGGAAGATGCGCGTGATGACCGCCATGGTCTGCGGCGTCATGAGCGACGCGCCGAGCCCCTGCACCACGCGCGCCGCGATGAGCGAACCCACGCTCCCCGAGAGGCCGCACCACAGCGAGGCGAGGGTAAAGACCACGAGCCCGCCCAGGTACATGTTCTTGGGGCCGAAGCGGTCACCGAGCCGGCCCGTGATCAGCAGCGGCACGGCGTACGCGAGCAGGTAGGCGCTCGTGACCCAGATGACCGCGTTGATGTCCGCCCCGAGGGCCCGCATGATCGCGGGGTTCGCCACCGACACGATGGTCGTATCGATGAGGATCATGAAGAACCCGATGACGAGGGACCAGAGGGCGGCCCACGGCCGTTCGACGTTTTCCACCGGACAAGGGTCTCACTTCTTCAGGACAGTGTGGGTCCTCAGGAGTTCGCCCGTGGCGAGAACCACAGCTACCACGTGTTGTTGTTGGTCCTCGCGCGGCCGCCCTTGCCGTCGTCGACCACTGCCCAGCCGTTGGACCAGGGATTGATCGAGTTCTTGCCCAGGAAGCAGTACTGGTTGTTGCGGAAGTAGCCGTTGCCGTCTGTGTTGTCCCAGTACTCGGCGAAGACGTGCGGGTTCGGCGCGGAGTCGATGTAGCACTGCACGTGCACCCTCGTGTTGGGGTGGAAGTTCCGGCCCGTGACGTCGAAGTACCAGCACGCATTGGACGTGCACTGGGGGTCGTTTGCGCGTGGGCCCTGGGCCAGTGTCGCCGAGGGCGACGCCGTGCGGGCCGAGTCCGACTTCGTGGAGCAGTTCGTGGGCTCCCCCTGGACGCAGGCCTTGAGCGTGATCGAGTGCGCCTCGTCCGGCCCGTTGCCGACCGTCGCGGCGCCGTCGTTGGTGACCTGGCCGCCGTCGATCGTCACCGTCACGTTCGTGGGCCGGCCGTTGTCGTAGCCGCCGGTGTTCCACGTCATGTTGACCCGGATGCCGTTCTGGGCGGCGTTGGCGACCGGCGTCTGGGGCCGGCCGTAGGGGTTGGCTGCGTCGCTGTTGCCGTTCGGGCCCGGACCCGCCGAGTTCACGGCGCGCACCATGAACGAGTAGTTCGTCCCGTTGGCCAGGCCCCCGACCACCCGGCTCGCGGCCAGGTTCTGCCAGCCGCCGCCGTTGACGGCGTACTGGTAGCCGGAGATCGCGTCGCCGTTGTCGGCGGGCGCGGTGAAGGCGAGCTTCACCTGGTGCCCGTCGCCGGTGGTGTCGTACGGCGTCGCCGACAGGGTGGTCACGGCGCCGGGCCGGCCGTAGGGCGTCACAGCGTTGCTTCGGGCCCCCTCCGGCGAGGATCCCACCTTGTTCGAGGACACGACGGAGAACGTGTAGCTGGACGAGTTGTCGAGGCCAGTGACCTGCAAGGACGTCTGCGCAGTCTGCGCGGTCGTCTTCTCGAGCGCGCCGTTCCGGTAGACCTTCACGACATATCCGGTGACCGGCTCGCCGTTGCTCTTGAGCGGCTCCGAGGCCCAGACGACGTCGACGGCGCCGCCGTTGACGGCCGACGTCGTGCGAGCCGCCTGGGGTGCCCCGGGCGCCAGCGGCGGCCCGGCCGGCTTGGCGGCGGCCGAGAGCGCGGACCAGTCCGACGGGTCCTTCGCGCCGTTCTTCGCCTGAATCCGCGCCCGGTACTCGACGCCGTTGGTCAGGCCGTCCCACGTGAGCTGGGTGACCGGGCCGACGGTCTTCCGCTGGAGGCCCTGCGACGAGGACAGCTCGATGGTGTAGCTCTGGATCGGGGTGCCCTCGTTCGCGGGGGCCGTCCAGGCCATCGAGATCGCCTTGTCGCCGCGCGTCAGCACGGGCGCCGCGGGGGCCGCGGGCTTGGCGTCCGGAGTCACGGGGGCGGAGGCAGGGCCGGGTGCGGACGGCCCGACAGCGTTGACCGCGATGACCGTGAACGTGTACTGGGTCCCGTTCGTCAGCCCGCCGATGGTGCACGTGTTGGTCGGGCAATCCTGGCTCCCGCCGGCGAAGCCGACCTTGTAGCCGGTGATCTCGGCGCCGTTGTTGGCCGGCGGAGCCCAGTGGAGGACCACCTGGCGGCTCGACATGCTGTCGACGACGGGCGCGCTCGGCGCGTCGGGCCTGTCGCGGACGGTGACCGTGAACTGCCCCTCCACCTCGCGGTCGCCGTCCCCGGTGGCGTCCTGGATCCGGTAGGAGCCGGTGAGCTGGCCGTGGAAGCCCGCGGCGGGGGTCACGACGACGCGATCGCCGTCCACGCGCGCGCTCCCCCCACCGGAGCCGACAGCGGCGTTCAGGAGCCGCAGTGGCTTGTCCGGGAACGGGTTGGCGTCGTTGGCGAGTACGGGGATGTCGACCGGCTTGCCGGCCTGCGCTTCAGGCACCGCGTCGGGATTGGCGACAGCGAGCGGCCGGGTCGAGCGGACAACGCGCACCTCGACCGCCCCGGAGACCTTGCCGCCGCGGCCGTCGTCGACCTCGATGCCGACCTGCCCCGCGGCGCCCCGCTGGGCGCTGCCTGCCTTGGCGACGAGGACCGAGCCGTCGAGGCTGACGTCCACCCCCTCGGGGGCGCCGCCGGTGAGGCGGAAGGACATGCGGTCGATGTCGCCCGGGTCGGGGTCCGTCGTGGCAGCACGGAGGTCCAGCCGCGCGCCGTCCTCGCCCTGCGCCGTCTCGAGCACGCTCGTGGCGAACGTGGGCGGGGTGTTGGGCTTGTCGGCGGTCGGCTCGACATCGAGCGGGATCGTCAGGACGCTCTTGAGGCCCCCGGGGTCGTCGGGGCCGGAGCCGTCCGTGACCTCGAAGGTGATCGAGGCCCGTCCTCCGTAGTCCTTGCGCGCCGCGTACCGGAGGGTGCCGGCGTCCTTCACGAGCGGCTGCCCGTCGGAGGCGATGGCGGTGACCCCAGCCTCGGTCGTGATCCGCGGCGCGCGGCCGGGACGCACGGTGACGTAGTCGCCGAGCTTCAGCTCGACCGGCTCGCCGGCCTTGGCGTGGACCGGGTTCAGGGTCTTCAGGACCGGCCGCTGGTCGCGCAGGCCTGGGACCCAGATGATGGCGGTCGAGGAGAGCCCGTCCACGTCCGTGACGGTGTATGGGATGGCCTGCGGCTGCTGGGCCAGCGCGACGTTCACGGTCCGCCCGTTCACGGTGGTCCCGGCCGCGGCCGCGCTGGCCGGGACCTCGACCCTGAGGTCGCCTGCCACGCCGTCGGGGTCCTCGTCGTTTTTCAGGACGTCCACGGCGAACGTCGTCCTGCCCGCGACGTCCATGGCGTTGACCCGGTCGTCCCGGGCGATCGGCGCCTTGAGCTCCGCCTCGGGGCTGACGTCGACGATGATGCTGCCGATCGCGCGCCCGCCGCGCCCGTCGTCGACCGTGTAGCGGACCGTCGCCGTGCCGGGCGCGGCCGGGGCCGTCACGACGACGCGGCCCTGGTCGGCCCGCGCGGCCGCCCCGTCCGGGACCTCGAAGCCGTCGGAGACGAGGCGGACCGTGTCGCCGTCGGGGTCGGTGTCGTTGGCCAGGGCGTCGACGGACACCGGCCGGCCGGGGCGGACCGAGACCTTGTCGTCCCCCGGGATCGGGGCCTGGTTCCTGTTCGGGGTGGCGGCGACGCCGACGAGCACCGTCGCGACGCCGCGGCCGCCGTAGCGGTCCTCCACGACGTAGGTGAAGGTGTCCTTGCCGTAGGCGTTGTTCGCCGCGCTGTACTCGATGTACCCGTCCTTGACGATCGCGGTGCCGAGGGCGGGCGGCTTCTCGATGCCGGTGATGGTGACGGAGTCGCCGTCGGGGTCCACGCCGTCCAGCGGCACGGCGACCTTCGCGGTGTGGCCGGCGAGGACGCGGGCGGTGAGGTTCTTCGGCACGGGCATGGCGTTCTGGGCGGGGTCGTCCGCGCGGATGGTGATGGTGACCTTCGCGGAGTCCTTCTGGCCCGCGGGGTCGACGACCTCGTAGATGCCGTACACGGTCCCGGGGTTCGGGCCGGCGGAGAAGCGCAGGGTGTCCTGGTCCACGAAGAGGTGCCCCGTGGCCGCGTCCGGGACCTCGACGAGCTTCGGGCTGAGGGTGATGGGGGCGCCGTTGGGGTGGGAGTCGTTGGCGAGGACGGGGATCGTCACGGTGTCCCCCGCACGGACCACCACCTCGTCGCCCTTCGCCACGGGCGGCTCGAGCTTGGCCGGCTGCGGCACGGGCGTCACGGTCACGGTCGAGCTCGCTGTCTTGTCCCCGTTGGAGACGACGTAGCCGATCGAGAGGGGCTCCTTGAGGCCGCGGGTGTCCGTGATCTTCAGGATTGCGTGGTTGATGACGGAGACCGTGATGGGCGCGTCGGAGGGCAGCGAGATCGACTGCACGACGAGGACGCCTCCCGCGGGGTCGGTGTCGTTCGCGAGCGGGTCGACGAGCACGCTCCCGCCCGTGGGCAGGAGCCCGACGTCGCGCACCGCCACGGGCGCCCCGCCGTCGGTCTTCGCCGCCTCGACGTCGATGCGCACGAGGCCCTGCGCCGTCGCGGCGCCGTTCGAGGCGAGGTAGACGGCGTAGTACACCTTGGGCTCGGCCGCCTGGGCCGAGAAGGTGCCGTCCTCGGAGTTCATGACGATGTCGAGCCCGGCGACGGGCTCCACGCGCAGGAGCCGCAGGCCCTTCCCGGAGGGATCGATGTCGTTCGCAAGCGGTGAGACCACGATCGGCTCGCCGACTCCGGTGCGGACGTGGTCCGGCGTGGTCTGCGGGGGCAGGCTCCCGACGGCGCGCACGTCCGCGGAGATCGTCGCCTCGGTGACGTCGCGGCCGTCGGAGACGCGCACGCGGATCTCCTTCTTGCCCAGGCCCAGGCCGCCGTCCGTGAAGACGACCGTTCCGTCGGCCTGGAAGCGGACCGAGTCCCCGGGGGCAGGGGTGCTCGCGCCGGCGAGGAAGAGCTCGTCGCCATCGGGGTCGACGAAGTCCCCGAGGATGTTCTGGGAGACCGTGCTGCCCTGTTCGACGGCGATCGTGTTCGCGCGCAGCTGGCGCGGCGCGGCGTTGGACGACCCGTCCCGCACCGTGAGGTTGACCCGTGCGGAGGCCGTGCCCCCGCGGCCGTCGGAGACCTCGTACTCGAACCCGTCGCTGCCCGCGGCGCCGGCGTTGACCACGATCTGCAGGGCAGCCCCGTTGAAGATCGGCTGCACCTGGCCGATCCGCGCCGCCGTGCCCGTGGGCCGCACGGTGAGGACGTCCCCGTCGGGGTCCGTGTCGTTCAGCAGGATGGGGAGGATCACGGTCCGGCCCGGGCGCACGCCGAAGTCGTCCGGCATGGCGGTGGGGGGCCTGTTCTCCTCGGTCCGGTCCGGCAGCTCCTTCTGGAGCATGATCTCGGCCGAGTCCTCCTTGTCCCCGTCCTTGGTCTGCTTCTGGGGGACGATCTCCTGCCAGTTGTTCACGAGCTGCATCTGCTCGGTCACGAGCCACACGTTGCCCCCGCGGACGTCATTGAGCACCACGATGTCGCGGTTGACCCGGAACACGAGCTCGGAGTCCGGCTTGGCGGAGGGGATGTCCTTGGTCTCGGTCTGGCCGCCGCAGTCGCGCACGTACATGCCCGTCCCGGACCACGCGGCGTGGACGCAGCCGCCCTGCTGGACCGGGCGTGCGGGCAGGCCGGGGCGGCCCTGCGCGGCGTCGAGCTGCCGGCCGGCACCCCCGCCGAGCGGCACGAGCACCAGGGCCTTCGCCGTCGCCACGGCGACGTCGCCGGCCGCTGGACCGGACTGCTGCAGCTGCGCATTGCGGAAGTCGTCGCGCTGGACCTTCTGCCCGCCGGGGAGCAGGAGGGTCCCGCTGCCGGGATCGAGCACGACGGCGTCGCTCCCCACGGTGGCGAGCTGCACCTTCGCGTTCGGGGCCAGGCCGTCGACCGTGGTGAACGTGGCCTCGCGGCCCTCGGGGATGCGCACAATCTCGCTGCGGGCCGGTGAGACCGCAACGACCTCGTTCTCGGACGAGACGGTGGCGACGGCGCCGGGGACGTCCTGCGCGCTGGGCTCCGTCGACTCGGGGTTGAACCCCGAGAGCCGTTCGAGCGGGAGGGCCCACACACGGCCCGTGCCCGGGTCGGCGAGCGCCGCCGTCGTGCTCCCGAACGCCGCGGTCCCGGTGCCGCTGAACGGGAGGTCGCCGCTGAGGCGCACCTCGGCCGAATCGACGGGGCTCAGGGTGGCGACGCCCTTGTCCTGGACGGCCACCGAGCGTGACTGCTGGACGACATCGAAGGTCTTGGAGCGGGCGGCCACGCCGCCGTCGAGGACCTTGGAGGAGAAGTTGAGGTGGCCTGCCATGTTCATGGAGCCGTTGGTGACCCAGACGCCGCCGTCGTTGAGGTCCGCGGAGACCGACCTGAAGCCCGGGTACAGGATCGCGGCGGTAACGAGGACCGCCCCCACACACGCCATCGCAATGGCAGTCACAATGCGCGGCGCGTGCTGGCGCAGCCCCCCGGCTCGTCGCAAAGCGGTCCCCCCGTCAGTCGCGCCGGCCAGCGCACGGCGCACTGGTCCCGGTTCCGCGAGATGTCAGCCGCCGGGCCTCCCCGAGAGGCGCAGCGGCACCCCCCGAGGGTAACGCACCTGTCCGGCGCGTCCCCAGCCGACGGGGAGAACTCCCCATGCCCGGCCCCGAGGGCAGGCCCGGGGGACGGGGAACCGGTCAGCCGGCCGTCCCGAACCGGTCGAGGAGGTCGGACCGGCCGAACATGTGGGCCGCCTGGCGCGCGGACGGAATGCCCGCATCCGGGCTCGCGCCGAGGGCCAGCAGGGCGTCCACGACGTCCCCGTAGTCCTTGAACACCGCTCCCGCGAGCGGGGTCTGGCCGCGGTCGTTCGCGGCCTCGACGTCGGCGCCCCGCTCCCCCAGCAGCCGGACCGCGCCCGCGTGGCCGTGGTAGGCGGCCAGCATCACGAGCGTGTCGCCGGACTGGTTGGCGAGCGACGCCGGCGCCCCGGCGTCGAGGTACGCGCGCAGCACGGCCTCGTCCCCGGCCCGTGCGGCATCGAAGAGCCTGCCGGCGAGGGCGATGACGTCGTCGTCGGGCGCGGGGGCGTCGTTGTTCTCGCTCATGCGTTCCTCCTGAGGAGTCCTGTGGGCCGGCCGACGACCTGGCCGGCGTCCGGGGCGACGATCAGCTCCTGGGCTGCCGCGTAGTCCTCGCCCTCCGCTTCGCCGCGCACCACGAGGGTCGCTGCCGGGTCCACGGACCGCTTGAGCACGGCGAGGGCGATCGGCCCCATCTCGTAGTGCAGCGCAGCCGAGGTGACCTGCCCGACCTGGCGCGCGCCGGCGTCGTGCGTCGCCCCGCCTGCCGAGGCGAACACGGGGCTGCCGACGGCCGGGAGCGTGTGCCCGGAGCCGTCGAGCTGGAGCATCGTGAGCCGCCGCGGCGGGTGGCCCAGGTTGTGCACTCGCGCGACCGTCTCCTGGCCCTTGTAGCAGCCCTTCGCCAGGTGCACGGCGGTGCGGAGCAGGTCGAGCTCGTGGGGGATGGTGCGCTCGTCGGTCTCGAGGCCCCAGCGCGGCCTCCATGCGGCGATGCGCAGCGCCTCGGACGCCATGGCACCGGCCAGCCCGACGCCGTCGGCCTCGAGCGCGGCGACCGCGTCCTGGAGCCGCGAACGCTCGACGACGTGCTCGAACCACGGGCGGTCGAGGCCGGGATGGCGGTCCTCGCCGACCACGGCGTAGGAGTAGCCGCCGGGGGCCACGCGCGGCCACGGGTCTGCCCAGGTCAGCGGGGCGCCGCCGGGGCCGAAGGGGTCGAGCGCGGCGAAGCGGCGCGTGCCGGCCAGCACGGCCCACGCGTCGGTCGCGTCCTCGACCTCGACGCGGAGCATGAACTTCATCGAGGTGAGCCAGGCCGCGAGGCCGGGGGCCTCGGCGCCCTCGACGAGGAGCCACGCGCGCTCGCCGTCGTCGACGATCCGCGCGTCGTACTCGATGCGGCCCTGGACGCTCAGGAGGAGCAGCTCACTGGACTCACCCGGGGCCAGGGACGCGACCTGCTGGGAGGAGAGCGTCGTCAGCCACGAGAGGCGGTCCGGGCCGGAGACCGTGACGATGCCGCGGTGGGAGAGGTCGACGGCGGCGCGGCCGGCGGCGAGCTCCCGCTGCTCCCGCAGCGGATCGCCGTAGTGAGCCGCGACGCCCGCGTCGGCGCCGCCGGCCTCGACGGCACCGGGACGGGCGAGCAGAGGAGATGAAGAGGTCATGTCCGTTCCAACGCCTCGGGGGCCGATTTCACTCCACACCCTCGGCAGGTCACTCGGTCGGCGGCTGCGCGGCGGACGGCGAGGAGGTCCGGTGCAGGATCGCCGACGCGTGCGGGGCCAGCGGAGACTCGCCCGCGGCGACGTCCCAGCGCCAGAAGAGGTCGCCGTTGACGAGGCCGAAGATCCGGGTCGCGGCCTTGTAGTCGCGGGCGTGCGCGCCGCGCAGGACGGCGTCGGTGCTGAGCTGGATCTGGGGGCCCTTGATCTGGCCGTAGTAGAGCTCGGCGATGCTGCCGGGATGCAGGATCGTGACCGTGATGTCGAACCCGTCCTGGTTGTTCCGCAGGGTCTCGACCTCGTCGGCGGACTTGTAGGCCGGGACGATGTCGGCGGGGGTCAGGCCGGGGCCGCCGTCGGCGTCCTGCAGGGGCCTGTCGAGCTGCCAGAAGCCCGTCTCGGTGGACAGGGGCCGCAGCCGGTTCCCGTTCTCGTCGGAGAGCCAGCTGTCAGCGGTGTACTGGAGATAGGGAAAGCCGTTGTGGGCGAACACGACATGCTGGACGAAGTGCTCGTCCCCGGCCTCTCCGGCACCGAGCCGACCCCGCCCTTCCCACTCCCCGATGAGCCACGACAGCGGGACAAGCTCGGGGGTCAGGCCGGACGGGATCTCGATGGGCACTGGGCTCCTTCTTCGGTGCTACGGTGCGGTCTTCCTTCGGCAGCGCGGCCGCTGCCGCCGGGTCAGCGCTGGCCCTTGAACAGCTTCCACACGACGAGGCCGGCGAACCAGGCCATGGAGATACCCGCGACGGCGAGGAGGACAAGGAAGAAGATCTCGAAGGCAACAACGCTCATACGGCCCATCGTAGCGCCTCGGGCGGGGCCCGCTGCCCGTGAGGCTGGCCACAGCGCCGGGCGCCCGGACCCCGTGCCAGCTGCGGGGAGGACGCTGTGCTAGACGACGAGCATCCGGTCGAGGAAGTACGCGATCGACCCGACGGCGAACGCCGGCGCGAGCCCGAGCGCGACCACGCCGAACGGTGCCAGCCGGATGCTGCGCGTGCTGTTGAGCCTGCGGAACGCGGCGAGAACCGCACCGATCACGACCCCGGCGATCGTCGCCGGAAGCACCGAGATCCCCGTCAGGACCAGTCCCGCGAGCGGCGCCGCGAGGCCCGCGAACACGATGGCGAGCGGGGCGACGATCGTGTCCGGCCACCGGATCATGCCGATGAGGAGGGCGACGACCGTGCTGATCCCGGCGACGAGGAGCATGGAGCCCGCACCGGTGAGCCGGGCCGTGCCGATCCACCCGGACCCGAGGCAGCACAGCAGGACGCCCGCGCTCGCGCCGAACGCGGATTCGAGCCGGTGGCTCTGCCCCGTGCCGCGGAGCAGCTGGACGACGACGACCGCCATGACGCCGACCGCGATGGCGAGGGGCGTCCACGAGAGGAGCTCGGGTCCCGAAGTGAAGGTGACCGCCGCCGCCGACGCTACCCCGGCGAGCGCGATGACGGCGCCATTGGTCTTGCGGGCCGGAATCCCCAGGAAGTGGGGCCAGCCGAACCCGACGGCCACGGCCACGGCCGCGACCCCGGCGAGCTGCACGAGCGGGCCGCCCAGGCTCGACCCGACCGCGAGCGCCGTGCCGGCGATCGCGATCGCACCTCCCGCGACGGACCTCACCCAGGACTTCACCGCGCTGTTCCCGTCTGTGCCCTCATCACCCTGCCATCCTGCCTCACCGGGGCACCGGTCTGTGACTTGCCTTCGGCGGGTCTGGGCCGGGCCGCGCCTATAATCGGCGTCAAAGGTACCCCTGCCCGACGCCGTGCAGCCAGATCCTCGGGAGGAACCATGTCGCACATCCTGCTTCTGACGAACGCCAACGGCTCGTCAGTGGACATCCTCCCGGCCCTCGAGCTGCTGAACCACCGGGTCCACATCCTGCCGGCCGAACCGACCGCGCTGCTCGACGCCGATCCCGCCGACGTCATCTTCCTCGATGCGCGCAAGGACCTCGTCGGCTCGCGCTCGCTCACCCAGCTCCTGCGCGCGACCGGCCTCGGCGCGCCGCTCATCCTCATCCTGACCGAGGGCGGGATGGCAGCGGTGTCCTCGGCCTGGACCGTGGACGACATCATCCTGGACTCCGCCGGGCCGGCCGAGGTGGAGGCCCGCATCCGGCTCGCCATCTCGAAGACGTCCGCCGCCGAGGAGCCGGAGACGGAGATCCGCGCGGCCGGCGTCGTGATCGACGAGGCGAGCTACACTGCGAAGGTCAACGGGGAGGCCCTGAACCTGACGTTCAAGGAGTTCGAGCTCCTGAAGTACCTCGCCCAGCACCCCGGCCGGGTGTTCACCCGCCAGCAGCTGCTCACCGAGGTGTGGGGCTACGACTATTACGGCGGCACCCGCACTGTCGACGTGCACGTGCGGCGGCTCCGGGCGAAGCTGGGGCCGGACCACGAGGGGCTCATCGGCACCGTCCGGAATGTCGGCTACCGGCTCACGCTCACGCGCCTCAACGAGGACGAACTGAGCGAGGCCTGACCCCCGCCCCCACCAGCGTTTCGGGTACACCAAAGCCCTCCCCTGAGGGCTTCGGGTACACCAAATCACGCCCCTGAGCGTCTCGGGTACGCGCCGGCTCGCGGCGAGGGTCGGCCGGCGCACGACGGCGGCGAGCCGGCTCGCGCTCGGTGCGCACCCGGCGTCGTGCGCGCCGTGCCCGAGATCCAGCCAGGCCGCATTTCGCGTACCCGGAACGCCTTGGAGCCGCATTTCGCGTACCTGAAAGACCGAGGAGCCGCATTTGGCGTACCCGAAACGCGCCGGGGCTTCCCTGGACGCGCCGAGGGCCCCGCACGGTGGATGCGGGGCCCTCGGGAAGGGTGGAGGACATACGGGTCGAACGTATCAAAGCCACCCCACTGGTGGATCCCCCTCGGCCGCCGGTGCGCCCGGCGACAGGACATTGAGAGTACCCGAGGCGGCCTGCGGCGTCAAAACGCGCGCCAGCCGGGCGCCGTCGTGCGAAACACCCCAATCGGCGGCCTTTTCGCTAGCCTTGCCTACATGACCAGCGCATACCCGCAGGATTGGCCCGTCACCGTTGTCGAAGGCCGCGTCCCGCAGGCTCTCTGGGCCGAGATCCAGGCCCTGCTGGAGGCCGCCGAGGAGTCCGACGGCAACCCCTCCCTCTCCGAGCAGACCACCGTGCTGATGAAGTCCCCCGACACCCGGTCCGAGGAGATCGTGACGGTCGCCGTCCACGCCCTCGACGACACGTCGGGCTCCTCGGCGCCCGAGGACCTCGCGGGCCTTGCCGCGATCGCGTTCGGCGAGGACGGCGCGGGGGTCGCTGAGCTGGCCGTGCACCCGAACTACCGCAACCAGGGCGTGGGCATGAGGCTCGTGGAGGCCATCAAGGAGCTCCGGGGCGCCACGGGCCTGAAGGGCCTCAAGGCCTGGTCCCACGGCAACCACGAGGCCGCGGCGGAGCTCGCCACGCACTACGGGTTCGTGCCCGAGCGCCAGCTGTGGAAGATGGTCCTCGTCCGCCACCCCCACGAGACCGCCGAGCCCCTCCCCGAGGGCGTGCACATCCGCACGTTCGAGCCCGGCCGCGACGAGGACGCGTGGCTGGCCGCGAACCGGACCGCGTTCTCCCACCATCCGGAGCAGGGCTCCCTGCGCCGCAGCGACCTCGAGGCGCGCATGGCGGAGGACTGGTTCGATCCGCGCGGCTTCTTCCTCGCGGTCGACGACGACGGCGGCATCCTCGGGTTCCACTGGACCAAGGTGCACCCGGCGCACGGAGAGCACCGCGCCCTCGGGGAGGTGTACGTCGTCGGCGTGGTGCCCGAGGCGCAGGGGCGGGGGCTGGGGCGGGCGCTGACGCTGCACGGGATCGACTACCTCCACTCGCTCGGGCTGGCGACGATCATGCTGTACACCGATGCGGACAATCTGCCCGCGGTGGCCATGTACCGGCGCCTCGGGTTCACGCTCTGGGACCGGGACGTCCTCTACTCCCTCGCCTAGCCCGCGCCCCTGCGGCGGCGCCCTAGTAGTGTTGACCCGACACACCAAGCTCCTGCGGAGGAACCATGACTGAAGCCGCCCAGAACCAGAGCAGTGCAGCAACGGAGCCGCAGACTGACCCCACCCCCTCGACCCTGTCCGCGCACGACGGCGCCGCCGCGCCCACCGCGGCCGTCGCACCCCGCGCTGTGCCCGTGTTCGGGTCATCGGAGGTGCCCGCGGCGCGGGCGACGCAGGACCGCATCGACATCCCCGAGTTCGCCCCGCAGCAGGTCCCCGAGGGCGACGTGGGCCCGGACCGCTTCCTGGACCGGGAGCTCAGCTGGCTCGCGTTCAACGCCCGCGTCCTCGAGCTTGCCGAGGACCCGGAGCTCTACCTCCTCGAGCGTGTCACCTTCCTCTCGATCTTCGCCTCCAACCTCGACGAGTTCTTCATGGTCCGCGTCGCAGGGCTCAAGCGGCGGATCGCGACCGGGATCGCCGTGCCCTCGGCGGCCGGCCTGAGCCCCATTGAGGTCCTCGAGCAGATCTCCGAGGAGGCGCACCGCCTCCAGGAGCGGCATGCGCGCGTGTTCGCGGACCAGATCCGGCCTGCCCTCGCGAAGGAGAACATCCACATCGTCCACTGGGACGACCTCACCCACGAGGAACATGCGCGGCTGCGCGGCATGTTCTCCGAGCAGGTCTTCCCCATCCTGACCCCGCTCGCCGTCGATCCCGCCCACCCCTTCCCGTACATCTCCGGCCTCTCGCTCAACCTCGCCGTCGTCGTGCGGAACCCGGTCAGCGAGAAGGAGCTCTTCGCCCGCCTCAAGGTCCCCGACCAGCTCCCCCGCCTGATCTCGATCGACGGGCCCCGCGCGGGCGCCGTCGCAGGCCGGACGGCCCGCTTCATCGCCCTCGAGGAGCTCATCTCGGTGCACCTCGACCAGCTCTTCCCGGGCATGGAGGTCCTCGAGCAGCACACGTTCCGCGTCACCCGCAACGAGGACCTCGAGGTCGAGGAAGACGACGCCGAGAACCTCCTGCAGGCCCTCGAGAAGGAGCTCCTGCGCCGGCGCTTCGGGCCGCCCGTGCGCCTCGAGGTGACGGACGACATCAACCCGAACATCCTGGCCCTGCTGGTCCGGGAGCTGGGCGTCGAGGAGAGCGAGGTGTACCAGCTGCCCACGCCGCTGGACCTCCGCGGCCTCAGCGTCATCGCGGGCATCGACCGCGCCGACCTGCACTACCCGAAGCAGCTCGCCCACACGTCGCGCTTCCTCAACGAGTCCGAGACGGCCAAGGCCGCGAACGTCTTCGCCGCGATGCGCCGCCGCGACATCCTGCTGCACCACCCGTACGACTCGTTCTCCACCTCGGTCCAGGCCTTCCTCGAGCAGGCTGCCGCGGACCCCAAGGTCCAGGCGATCAAGCAGACCCTGTACCGGACCTCGGGCGACTCGCCGATCGTGGACGCGCTCATCGATGCGGCCGAGGCCGGCAAGCAGGTCCTCGCGCTCGTGGAGATCAAGGCCCGCTTCGACGAGCAGGCCAACATCTCGTGGGCGCGCAAGCTCGAGCAGGCCGGCGTGCACGTGGTCTACGGGATCGTGGGCCTCAAGACGCACTGCAAGCTCTCCCTCGTGGTCCGCCAGGAGAACGACGGCCTGCGCCGCTACTGCCACATCGGCACCGGCAACTACCACCCGCGCACGGCCAGGTACTACGAGGACCTCGGCCTGCTCACGTGCGACGAGCAGGTCGGCGAGGACCTCTCCAAGCTGTTCAACCAGCTCTCTGGCTACGCGCCGAAGTCGACGTTCAAGCGGCTGCTCGTGGCCCCCCGCTCGGTCCGGTCAGGCCTCATCGACCGCATCGAGACGGAGATCCGCAACGCGCGCGCCGGGCTGCGCTCCCGGGTGGTCATCAAGGTCAACTCGATGGTCGACGAGGCTATCGTCGATGCCCTCTACCGGGCCTCGCAGGCGGGCGTGCAGGTGGACGTCATCGTCCGCGGCATCTGCTCCCTGCGGCCCGGGGTCCCGGGCCTGAGCGAGAACATCACGGTCCGCTCGATCCTGGGCCGGTTCCTCGAGCACTCGCGGGTCTTCGCGTTCGCGAACGGCGGCAACCCGGTCGTCTACATCGGCTCCGCGGACATGATGCACCGCAACCTCGACCGCCGCGTCGAGGCGCTCGTCCAGCTGCGGAACCGCGACGACATCGCGGAGCTCATTGCGCTCCTCGACCGCTACCTCGACGACCGGACGTCCTCGTGGCATCTGGACCGCGAGGGGCACTGGACCCGCCACCACCTCGACGCCGAGGGCCGCCCGCTCGAGGACGTGCAGTCGTGGCTCCTGGCCTCGCGGGCCCGCCAGCGCGCCATGAGCCTCCGGTGATGACTGACACCCCCGTCGCCGACCAGACCGCGCATCCGGGCGAGGACGTCGCCGTCAGGGCGGCCGGGGCCATCCCCTGGCGGAGGGCGGGCGACCGTCTCGAGGTGCTGCTCATCCACCGTCCCCGCTACGACGACTGGTCCTGGCCCAAGGGCAAGCTCGACTCGGGTGAGACGCTCCACGAGTGCGCGTCCCGGGAGATCCGGGAGGAGATCGGGCTCGACGCTCCGCTGGGGGTGCCGCTCGGCGTCACCCACTACCGCGTGGCGGCCGGCCTCAAGTCGGTGCACTACTGGGCCATGCACGTCGACGCCTCCCAACGTGCTGTGCCGGACGGCGACGAGGTGGACCAGGTCCACTGGTGCACCCCGGACGAGGCCGATGTGCTCCTGTCGAACCGCACCGACGTCGCCCCGCTCGAGGCCCTCGTCGCCGCGGAGCGGGACAGCGCGCTCGCAACGCGCCCCCTGATCCTCCTGCGTCATGCCAAGGCCAAGCCGCGCAGTTCGTGGACGAAGGCCGAGGGCGACCGCACCCTGGCCGCGACGGGGGTCCGCCAGGCGCAGGCGGTCGCGAGGCTCCTGCAGGTGTGGAAGCCGACCCGCGTGGTCACGAGCCCCTGGCGCCGCTGCGTGGACACGGTCCTCCCCTACGTCCGCTCCTCGGGCGTCAAGGTCAAGGTCCGCCTCGTCGACCACCTCACGGAACACCGCCACTCCCGCAAGCCGCACAAGGCGGCCGACGTCGTGGGCCGGCTCTTCGACAAGCGCAGGCCAGCGGTGCTGTGCTCGCACCGGCCGGTGCTGCCGACCCTGCTCGGCGAGTTCAGGAAGTACCTCGAGCCGGGCCTCGACGACGTGCTCCCCGTGTCGGACCCGTACCTCGCCCCCGGGGAGGTCATCGTGTTCCATGTGCCGCTCGAGGGGCGGCCGCGGGTCGTGGCGCTCGAGCAGGTCAAGCCGTTCGAGGACTGACAGCCGATGCCAGCGAGCGGATATAGGCTGGACGGCATGATCCCGACCCCCTACGAGGACCTCCTGCGGGACGTGCTCGAGCATGGCGCGCACAAGGGCGACCGCACCGGCACGGGCACCCGTAGTGTGTTCGGCCGCCAGATCCGGTTCGACCTGTCCGAGGGCTTCCCCCTCGTGACCACGAAGCGCGTGCACTTCAAGTCCGTGGCCCTCGAGCTGCTCTGGTTCCTGCGCGGCGACTCGAACGTGCGCTGGCTCCAGGAGCAGGGGGTCACCATCTGGGACGAGTGGGCTGACGACGCCGGCGAGCTGGGTCCCGTCTACGGCGTCCAGTGGCGCTCGTGGCCCACACCGGACGGGGGCCACATCGACCAGATCGCCGCCGTCATGGACTCGCTCCGGACCGCTCCCGACTCGCGCCGCCACATCGTCTCCGCATGGAACGTGGCCGAGATCTCCACGATGGCGCTGCCGCCGTGCCATGCGCTGTTCCAGTTCTACGTCGAGCCGCAGGAGGACGGCCCGGGGAAGCTCTCGTGCCAGCTGTACCAGCGCAGCGCGGACATGTTCCTGGGCGTCCCGTTCAACATCGCCTCCTACGCGCTCCTGACCCACATGGTCGCCCAGCAGCTCGGGATGGGCGTGGGTGAGTTCGTCTGGACCGGCGGCGACTGCCACATCTACGACAACCACGTCGAGCAGGTGCGCGAGCAGCTCTCCCGGGAGCCGTACCCCGCTCCGCAGCTGTCCATCGGACGCGTGCCCGAGAGCCTCTTCGACTACCGCTACGAGGACTTCGAGGTGCTCGGCTACCAGCACCATCCCACGATCAAGGCCCCCATCGCCGTATGAGCACTGATTCGAGCGAGATCGGCCTGATCTGGGCGCAGACGCAAGAGGGCGGCGTCATCGGCCGGGACGGCACCATGCCGTGGCACGTGCCCGAGGACATGAAGCACTTCGCCTCGACCACCACGGGCCACCCGGTGGTCATGGGCCGGCGCACGTGGGACTCGATCCCGGGGCGCTTCCGGCCGTTCACCGGCCGGACGAACATCGTCGTCACCCGCCAGCCGGGCTGGGAGGCCGAGGGCGCCGTCGTCGTGCATTCCCTCGACGAGGCACTCGAGACGGCGCGCCGCAGCGAGGGCGGCGAGCGGGTGTGGGTGATCGGCGGCGGGGAGATCTTCGCCGAGGCGATGCCGCAGGCCGACGTGGCCGTGGTGACCATCCTCGACCTGGACGTGGACGGCGACACCTTCGCGCCCCAGCTGGGCAGCGAGTGGCGGCTCGCGTCGGTCCAGCCGGACGACGGCGGCTGGCTCACCTCCCGGACCGAGGTCCCCTACCGCATCGTGGAGTTCCGCCGAGGCTAGGGCCGCCCGCGGCGGCGACCGCGCGCCGTCGTGCGTCGGCGCTGCCGGGTGAGGGAGCCCACAGGCGCCGGCCGCTGGGCCCCCGTAGAATGGAAGGCATGACTTCTTCGGTAGGCTTCGTCGGCTGGCGCGGCATGGTCGGCTCCGTCCTCATGGAGCGCATGCAGGATGAGGGCGATTTCGCCTCGATCGACCCGGTGTTCTTCTCGACCTCCAACGCGGGCGGCGCTGCCCCGTCCTTCGCCGGTTCTGCCGGGGGCGATGCCGGTGCCCTGCAGGACGCGTTCGACATCGAGGCGCTGAAGAAGCTCCCCATCATCGTGACCGCCCAGGGCGGCGACTACACGAAGCAGGTCCACCCGCAGCTGCGGGCCGCGGGCTGGGACGGCCTGTGGATCGATGCGGCGTCCACGCTGCGCATGAACGAGGACTCGATCATCGTGCTCGACCCGGTCAACCGGAAGGTGATCGACGAGGGACTGGCCTCCGGGGTCAAGGACTTCGTCGGCGGCAACTGCACTGTCTCGTGCATGCTCATGGGGCTCGGCGGCCTGTTCCGCAACAACCTCGTCGAGTGGGGCACGTCCATGACGTACCAGGCGGCCTCCGGCGGCGGCGCCCGGCACATGCGCGAGCTGCTCACGCAGTTCGGCACCCTCCACGGCGAGGTCGCCGCAGAGCTGTCGGACCCGGCGTCGGCCATCCTCGAAATCGACCGCAAGGTCCTGGCGGCCCAGCGCGGCGGCGTCGACGCGACGCAGTTCGGCGTGCCGCTGGCCGGGTCCCTCATCCCGTGGATCGACGCCGACCTCGGCAACGGCCAGTCCAAGGAGGAGTGGAAGGCCGGGGTCGAGACGAACAAGATCCTGGGCACCGCGGCGGGCTCCGCGATCGAGCCTGTCATCATGGACGGGCTGTGCGTGCGGATCGGCGCCATGCGCTCGCACTCGCAGGCTCTGACGCTCAAGCTCCGCGAGGACCTCTCCGTGGCCGAGATCGAGAAGCTCCTCGACGCCGACAACGAGTGGGCCCGCGTGGTGCCCAACGAGAAGCAGGCCTCGATGGACCAGCTGACGCCCGTCGCGGCGTCCGGCACGCTCGAGATCCCCGTGGGCCGCATCCGCAAGCTCGAGATGGGGCCGGAGTACATCGCCGCGTTCACCGTCGGCGACCAGCTCCTCTGGGGCGCCGCCGAGCCGCTGCGCCGCATGCTCAAGATCGCCACCGGCACGCTCTGAGGCCGGCCGGCGCGCCGCGCAGCCCTGCAGGCGGAGGACCCACCCACAAGTGCTGCCTCTGGCCGCTTCTCCTGCGTGAATTCACTCAGGAGAAGCGGCCAGAGGCAGCACTTGCCTTGGGCAATCACCGATCTGCACGGGCGCTCAGGCTGACTGACGTGCGGCGCGGGCGATGGCTGCCGCGAGGCGGCGCCGAACCTCATCAGGTCGGTCGAGGTCTGCCCAGCGCAGCCGGACGAAGATCCAGCCCTGTTCCATGAGCAGCGTCTCGCGGCGGCGCTCGGCAAGCAGGACGTCGGGCGTTGGGGCGTAGTCCATGTACTTCCCTTCCCCGTCGAACTCGATGATGACCATGAGTTCCGGCCAGGCGAAGTCCGCCCGGTATTCGCCCTCGGCCGTGCTGAGCCTCAGCTGGGCAACCGGCCGGGCAAAGCCGAGCATGACCATGAGCAGACGGGCCCGGGTCTCCCCCACCGATTCCGTTGCTGGTTCGAGTGCATCGAGGACGGCCAGTGCTCGCCGACGGCCTCGGCGGGACGCAGCCAGCACAGCTCCTCGCAGGTCCTCAAGGTGGACGAGCCGCCGGTGAAGGGCACTGTCCCCGAGGACAACAGCCTGCTCAAACGGCAGGAACCGTGCGCAGTCAACCAGAGTGCGCACGATCGAGTTCAGCCGCACTGCTTCGTTCCCGGGAGCTGTGACGATGTCCTCCGGGGCGAGATCCAGCTGATGGGTCTGGGTATCGGGTGAGCGACTGGAACGCGCTCCGGAGTACGTGGTGGCGACGTGGATGGCAGGTCCCGGGTTCCACACCGACAGCCCGTGGAGGATGGCAGCGCTGCTGTGGCAGTACACGGAGCTGCCGCCTGTCCCCACGATGTGGGCTTCGAGTCGCACGCGGTCCCGCTCCCAGGGCTTCAGCGAGACCCACCGGTGATTCGGCATGTAGACGCCGCGCCGCAGACGCAGGACCACTCCAAGCCGCACACCGTGCGCCAGCAGTCGGTCGGTGATGCCGGCATCGCGCAGAGCCGCGGTCGTCGCGAGGGAGGTGGCTGGCCAACGAGCGCCGAACAGCGATTCGGCTGTGGGTCTGTCCATGGTCCGATCTTCGCGGCGGCCTGCAGAGCCCGCAACGGGACCGGAAACGCTGTGGATAACCCAGCCTCCCCGTTCCTATCCCCAGCATGTGCTGCCCTCGGCCGCATCTCCTGAGTCAATTGACGCAGGAAAAGCGGCTCACGGCAGCACTTGACGACTGGCTGCTGCTCTGGGCCCAGTCACGGCGGGACAGGCCCGCGCCCTATCCCGCCCAGAAGGCCTCGATGCGCGCCGCGGCCCTGGCCGCGCCCGCTGACGCCGCAGGCCCGAGGGGCTCGAAGAGCTCGAGCTCAACCCGGGGCGCCGATGCGCGGCCGCCCTTGGTCCACGTCCCGACCGCCCGCCCTCCGACCGCGACCATCGCCTTGAAGACACCGTTGGTGCCGGGGATGATCCGCTGCAGGTAGTCGTCCGGTATGGCCACGGACCGGTCCGGGTATCCAATCGCGAGCTCGTCGAAGGCAGGCAGCGCGACCACGGCGCGCGCCCCGGCCCGCGAGTCCGCGACCGTCGCCACCTCCGGCGCGCACCATAGCGTCCGCCCGTCCAGGGCCACGGTCTCGAACCTCGCGGCGGCTGCGGCGAAGGGGCCGCGCACGGCCCCGAGCGGCTGGCCGAGCCACCACGCGAAGTCCCGCTCGTCGACGGGGCCGTGGGAGGCGATGTACCGCGCCGCGAGGTGCTCGAGGGCGTCGTCCCCGGCGAGGCCGGGTCCCGGCGGCAGCCACTCATCGGCGAGGCGAAACTCCTGTTGCCTCCCGCGCAGGGAACCCTGCACGAGGACGAGGCGATGGCTGAGGATCGAGATGAGGTGGATGCCGCGCTGGGACGCGGTGGGCTGCCCCGCGGCCTCGAACACGTCGAACAGCTCGGCACGGGTCATGCCCCGGCCCGGGAGCCGCTCCTCGGCAGCCTTGCGGACCACCGCGACGTCCTCCTCGCTGATCCCGAGCTCGCGGTGGCGGGCCGAGGCGAGCCGCATGACCCTCTCGGCGGCGAGGCCCAGGAAAGTCCGGACGTCCTCTGCCGCCACGGTGAACAGGGTGCCGCGCATGGTCCACGTGCGCACGACGGCGCCGCTCGCCAGAGAGGCCGCCACCCCGGACGCCGTACCTGCCCTCGTGCGGAGCCCGACGGCGAGGAGTCCGGACTGGAGGTCCTGGCTCTGCAGGGCGGCCATCCGGCGCACGGCCGCGGCCGGGTCGGCGGCCGGTCCCAGCCGCTCCCCCACCGAGGCGACCGGGAGCAGGCCCTGCGCCGCGAGCCTGAGGCGCGCGAGCGTCGTCGTGCGTATCCCCCGCGGAGCACTTGAAGAGCCCATGGACCCATGATCCCCCAGGATGGGGACAGCCCGCGTCCTCACCCCGGTCTGGGGGTCACGTTCTGGGGGTCACGTGAGGTGACCTCCAGAACGTGCCCCCCAGAAGGTGACTCCCAGGAGGTGACCCCCAGACGGAAGGCGGGGTCAGCGCTCGAGGAGGAGGGCGTCGCCCTGCCCGCCGCCCCCGCACAGGGCGACAGCGGCCCGGCCGGACCCGCGGCGCAGCAGCTCGTGCACGGCCGTCACGACGACGCGCGCGCCGGAGGCACCGATCGGGTGCCCGATCGCGATCGCCCCGCCGTGGACGTTCACGCGGTCCATCGGCACGCCGAGCAGCGCCGCGGAATGCGCGGCGACGGAGGCGAACGCCTCGTTCACCTCCACGAGGTCCAGATCGTCCGCCGACCAGCCCTCGCGTGCGAGCGCCGCGGAGATGGCCTTCGCCGGCTTGTCCGGCAGCGTGGTGTCCGGCCCTGCGATCTGCCCGTGAGCGCGCACGACGGCGAGCACCTCCAGCCCGCGCCGCTCGGCCTCGGCGCGGGTCGTCAGCACGACCGCCGAGGCGCCGTCGGAGATGGGCGAGGCGTTGCCCGCGGTCACGGTCCCGTCCGCCGAGAACGCGGGCCGGAGCCGGGCGAGGGTCTCGGGGGTGGAATCGGGGCGGATGCCCTCGTCCTGGGCCACGTCGACCACGGCTCCCCGGCGCTGCGGGACCTTGACCCGCACGATCTCCTCGGCCCACACCCCGGCGGCCTCCGCGGCGCCCGCGCGCACGTGCGAGGCCGCCGCGACGGCGTCGGCCTCTTCCCGCGTGAGCCCGAGCGCCGCGTTGGCCCGGTCGGTCGCCAGCCCCATCGCCTCGTGGTCGAAGGCGTCGGTGAGTCCGTCGTGGGCGGTGGCGTCGATGAGCTCCATGGACCCGTACGCGGATCCGGAACGGGTCCCGGTCACGAGCCGCGGCGCCTGGCTCATGGACTCCTGCCCGCCGGCCACCACCACGGACGCCTCGCCGAGTCGCAGCATGCGCGCCGCCTCGATCACGGCGGAGAGGCCGGAGAGGCACACCTTGTTGACGGTGGCCGCGGGCGCCGTCAGCGGGATGCCCGCGGCGACGGCGGACTGCCGGGCGGGGTTCTGCCCCGCCCCGCCCTGCAGCACCTGGCCCATCACGACGGCGTCGACGTCCTCGGGTGCCACCTTCGCCCGCCCGAGCGCCCCCGAGATCGCGGCGCCGCCGAGCTCGACGGCGCTCAGCGCGGCGAGCTGGCCGAGCAGCTTGCCCTGCGGGGTGCGGGCGGCGCCGACGATGACGACATCGTCCGGGGTACGCCTCGCAGGGACCTCCGGGCAGGAGGCCTGGGTCTCGGTCATCGTGCTCCTTCCACTGCGGCGAGGGCGCGCAGCTCGTGCTTGAGGGTCTTGCCCGTGGAGGTCTTGGGCAGCTGGTCGGTGAAGTGGATCTCGCGCGGCACCTTGAATCCCGCGAGGAGCTCGCGTACGTGCCCGGAGAGGACCTCGGCCGTGAGCTCCGAGCCCCTGCCGCGCACCACGAACGCGACGGGCCGCTCGCCCCACCGCTCGTCCGGCACTCCGATCACGGCGACGTCGAGCACGTCGGGATGGGAGACGATGGCCTGCTCGACCTCGATCGTGGAGATGTTCTCTCCGCCGGAGATGACGATGTCCTTCGCCCGGTCCTTGAGCTGGATGTAGCCGTCGGGATGCATGACGCCGAGGTCGCCGGTGTGGAACCAGCCGCCTTCGAAGGCGCGCTCGGTGGCCTCGGGATCCCTGTAGTAGCCGAGCATGACGTTGTTGCCGCGCAGCACGATCTCGCCGAGCGTCTCGCCGTCCGCGGGCACGTCCCGCAGCTCGGGGCCGGTGCCGACCTCCACGACGCGCGCCGTCTCGGCCTGGACCATGCCGACGCCCTGGCGGGACAGCTTCGCGGCACGCTCGTCGGCCGGCAGCGCGTCCCACGCGGACTGGTACTCGCACACGGTGTACGGCCCGTAGACCTCGGTGAGCCCGTACACGTGCACCACGGTCACGCCGAGGTCGCCGAGACGGCGGATGATGGTCGGCGACGGCGGCGCTCCCGCCGTGGTGATCCTGAGCGGCCGCTCGAGCCCGTGCGCCTGCTCCGCGTCCGCGATGATCGAGCACACGGTGGGCGCCCCGCACAGGTGGGTCACGCCGTCGTCGAGCGCGTCCCACACCGCCTCGGCGCGCACGGCGCGGAGGCACACGTGCGTACCCGCCGCCGCGGTGACCGCCCAGGGGGTGCACCAGCCGTTGCAATGGAACATCGGCAGGGTCCAGAGGTAGCGGGTGGCCCCGTCGAAGCCCTGGTGGTGGGCCTCGCCGAGCGCGTTGAGGTACGCGCCGCGGTGGGAATAGAGCACGCCCTTGGGCTTCCCCGTGGTGCCGGAGGTGTAGTTGAGCGTGATGGGGGCCTGCTCGTCATCGACGCCCCACGGCAGGTCCGGCCCGTCGGGCGCGGCGGCGAGCAGGTCCGCGTAGAGCTCGCGCTTGCGGCCCTGGGCACCGCGCACGACGGCCGCCGCGGCCTCGGGCGCGCCCGTCCCCGACACTCCGGCTGACTCAGTATCGGGCACGACGACGACCGGCACCTCCGCCGCCGGCCCGCCGAGCTGGGCGACGCCGTCGACCGTCGCCAGCAGCTCCGTGTCGGCGAACAGCAGCGCGGCCTCGGAGTGCTCGAGGATGTACTTCACCTCGTGGGCCGCCAGGCGCGTGTTGAGCGCCACGAGCACCCCGCCGGCCAGCGGCACGGCGAAGTGGGCGATGAGCAGCTCGGGGACGTTGGGGGCGAGGAACGCGACCCGGTCGCCGGGCTGGATCCGAGCGGCGAGGGCCTTCGCGAGGCGCTGGGCCTCGGCGCCGAACTCCGCGTAGGTGTGGCGGCGGGAGCCGTGCTCGATCGCGACCCTGTCGGGGAAGACCGCGGCGGAGCGCTCGAGGAAGCGCAGCGGGCTGAGCGCTGAGAAGTTGGCCTGCATTGGGTGTCCTCCAGACTCAGGCGAACGCGCCCACGCCGGTCACGTCGCGGCCGATCAGGAGGGCCTGGACGCTCTCGGTGCCCTCGTAGGTGTGGATCGACTCGATGTCCATCATGTGGCGCACCACGTGGTTCTCAAGCAGGATGCCGTTGCCGCCGAGGAGGTCGCGGGCCGTCGAGGCGATGGCGCGGGCCTTGCGGGTGTTGTGGTACTTGGCCATGGACGCCTGGGTGGGCCGGAGCTCCCCGGCGGCGTCGAGGCGCGCGAGGTGGACGCAGTGCAGCTGCATGCTCGTGAGCTCGGCGAGCATCTGGGACAGCCGGTCCTGGACGAGCTGGAACTTCGCGAGCGGCTTGCCGAACTGGACGCGTTGGCCGGCGTAGTTCACGGCGGCCTCGTAGGCGGCGGTCGCGTGGCCGAGCGCGGACCAGGCCACGCCGAGACGGGTCGCAACGAGCACCGTGGAGGTGTCCTTGAACGTCCTCGCACCGGGCAGGACGCTGTCCTTCGGGATGCGGACGCCCTCGAGGCGGATGCGGGCCTGGTGGATCGCGCGCAGCGAGCCCTTGCCCTCGATCACCTCGGCCTCGTAGCCGGGGGTGTCCTGCTCGACGAGGAAGCCGCGCACGTTGCCCTCCTCGTCGCGGGCCCACACGACGGTCACGCCGCCGGAGGCGCCGTTGCCGATCCACTTCTTCTCCCCGTCGAGGACCCACTGGTCGCCGTCGAGGCGCGCGGTGGTCTCGAGGGAGACCGAGTCCGAGCCGTGGTCCGGCTCCGTGAGCGCGAAGGAGCCGAGCTCCTCGCCGCGCGCGAGCGGGCCGAGCCAGCGCTCCTTCTGCTCCTCGGAGCCGTGGAACGCGATCGAGCGGAGGGCCAGGCCGCCCTGGACGGCGACGACGGTGCCAAGGGAGCCGTCGCCGCGGGAGATCTCCATGTTGACCAGGCCCGCCGCGAGGGGGCTCATGGGCTCGAGGCCGGGGACCTCGATGCCGTCGGCGAGCAGGTTGAGCTCGCCCATGCGCTTGACCAGATGGAGGGGGTACTCGGCGCGGTCCCAGTACTCGTTCATCTGCGGCAGGGCCTCGTCGATGAAGGCGCGGGCGCGCTCCCAGTGGGCGCGGTCCTCGGCGCTGACCGTGCCGACGGCGGAGAACACGGAGTAGTAGTCGGTGTCGAGGGCTGCGGAGACGTCGTAGTCGGGCATGGCCTTCTCTTTCAGGCGGTGGGTGGGGGATCAGCGGACCGCGAGCGGGGCGAGGAGGGGGCTCAGCCCGCCGGCGGGGTAGTTGGCTCCGAGGACCATGCACCGGTCGATGTCCTCGGCGGACGCGACGACGCCCTCGGCGAGCATGATGCGGACCTCCTCGGCCAGGGCCGCGCGGACGCGCTCGAGAACCTGGGTCTGGTCGACGGCAGCGGCGCCGTGCACGGTCCCGACCGGCCGCGGCAGGAGGGCGGCCGCCTCAGGCGAGAGCGCGCCGTCGTCCGTGAGGAGCCGCCGCACGCCGGAGCCGGCAGCGGCGGCGAGCCACGGCGAGAGCGGGAACCGCTCCGGGTAGGCCGCGTGCATGGTGGCACAGATGTGCTGCTGGACCCCGGTGCCGATGTAGTCGACGAGCGTGAGCGGGGTCATCGGCAGGTTCCACGGGGCGAGTGCGCGGTCGACGGCGAGCGGGTCGCCGCCCGCTGCGGCCGCCGCCTCGATCTCGGCCAGGGTCTCGGAGAAGAGCCGTGTGAGGAGGCGGTTGACGACGAAGCCTGGCGCGTCCGCCACCGGGACGGCGGTCTTGCCGAGCGCGGCGGCGAGGCCGGCGGCGGTCGACATCGCGTCCTCGGACGCGAATGGGGTGCGGACGAGCTCGAGCAGCGGCAGGACCGCGACGGGGTTGAAGAAGTGGAAGCCGACCACTCGCTCGGGGTGGGCGAGCCCCTCGGCCATGGCTGCGACGGAGAGAGAGGAGGTGTTGGTCAGCAGGAGGGTGTGCGGGTCGACCGCTGCCTCTGCGGCGGCGAAGACGGCGCGCTTGACCGACAGCTCCTCGAAGACGGCCTCGATGACGGCGTCGCAGCCGGCGAAGTCGGCCGGGTCCGTGGTGCCGGTGATGAGGGACGCGACCTCGGCGGCCTCCCCGGGGGCGAGTCGGCCCTTGGCCTCGGCGCGCTCGAGCCGGGCCCGGATGGCGCCCAGCGCGGCGTCCACCCGCTCGGCGGAGAGGTCGCTCATGGTCACCGGGACGCGGAGCTGCTGCGCGAAGAGCGTGGCGAGCTGGCTGGCCATCAGCCCGGCGCCGACGACGCCGATGGCGCGGAGCGGACGCGGGCTGGGAGCGGATGCGCGGGACGCGGGCGAGGGAGCGGCGGCGGTGTGGGGCACGCCACCATGTAATCGTGAAACTGAGTGTCAGGTCAAGTGGAACGGAGTGTCAGGAGCGTCGCCGGAGCGTGTCCTCGATGGTCCGGGCAACCTCGGCCGGAGCGGCGGAGCGGGGGAAGACGGCGACGACGATGTCCTCGCCGGGGCCGGCAGTTCCGCCGGCGGCACGCGTCCCGCCGGAGGCGACCGCGCCAGCCTCGCGCGCCGCCGCCCCGTCCAGTGCGACCCCGAAGAGCCGGCGCACGGCGTCGAGCTCGGCGCGCAGCCGGGCCGCGCTGAAGCCCTCCTCACCGCGCATGAGCCCGCGCAGGCAGTAGTTCTGGGTCGCGATCACCGTCGCGGCGAAGCGCACCGCGTCCAAGGGGTCCACGCCGGGCACGGCGCGGCGGAGGTAGCGCTGGAAGAGCCGCTCGTACCGGAAGGTCGTGACGAGCTCCTTGTCGCGCAGGCCGGGCTCCCGCGTCACCACCTGATAGCGCAGCTGTGCCAGGTCCCCGAGCGAGGCGAAATGCGCGAACACGAGCTCGGCGGCGCGGCAGACCGCGTCCCACGGGTCATCGTGGGGTTCGGCGAGGAAGTCCTCGGCCTGGCCCAGGAGCGTGTCGTGGTCGGCGAAGACCACGTCCTCCTTCGAGCGGAACTGCCGGAAGAACGTGCTGCGCGAGAGGCCGGCCGCAGCGGCGATCTGGTCCGCGCTCGTCGCCTCATAGCCCTGCTCGGCATACAGCCGGACGGCGGCGGCCGCGACGTCGAGGCGATGGCGCGCCTGGCCCGCCACCGCGTCCGTCCCGCCGGTCACGGCCGGGTCCCGCGGCTCACAGCTCCATCCCGATGAGCAGCGGCTCGTTGTGCAGCTCGATCCCGAAGCGTGCCCTGACGCCGTCCCGCACCTCGCGCGCGAGCGCGAGGAGGTCCTTCGCCGTCGCATCGCTGCGGTTGGTCAGCGCCAAGGTGTGCTTGGTGGACAGCGACGCGCGGCCGCCCGTGACGCTGTCCGGCTCGAGGCCGTAGCCCTTGGGGAAGCCGGCGCGCTCGATGAGCCATGCCGCCGACGTCTTCACCAGGCCCTCGCCCGCCGGGTAGCGTGGCGCCCCCTCGGGCAGGGACGCGGCGTCGGCCTCGGCCAGAATGGGGTTCGTGAAGAACGAGCCGGTCGAGTACGTGTCCCGGTCGGCGGGGTCCAGGACCATACCCTTGGACGCGCGCAGCCGAAGGACCTGGCGGCGCACATCGAGGGCGTGGGCGCGCTCGCCCTGCTCGACCCCAAGGCCGCGGGCGAGCTCTGCGTAGCGGATGGGGGCGCTCATGCGCCCGAGCGGGAGCTGGAAGTCGACACGGAGCACCACATACCGGGGGGACCCGTTGACGGTGGTCTGCTTGAGGAGCGAGTCGCGGTAGCCGAACCGCAGCTCCGAAGGGACGAACGTCTTCACGGCGCCGGCCTCCCGGTCCCAGGTCCGCACCTGCCAGATGGTCTGCGAGACATCCGCACCGTACGCGCCGACGTTCTGCACGGGCGTCGCACCGGTCGAGCCGGGGATGCCGGAGAGCGCCTCGAGGCCGCTGAACGCGTGGTGGACGGCGTAGTCCACCACCTCGTCCCACGGGTGCCCGGCCTGCACCGAGAGCGAGGCGCCCCCGCACGTGTCCGCGGTGTCCACGGAGATTCCCTCGGAGGCGATCCTGAGCACGGTGCCGGGGTAGCCGTCGTCCGAGATGACGAGGTTGGATCCGCCCGCGATGATCAGGAGCGGCTCGCCCGCGGAATCGGCCTCGCGCACCGCCTCGATGATCTCGGCCTCGGAGCGCGCCTCCTCGAAGCGGGCGGCCGGGCCGCCCACGGCGGAGGTTGTCAGGGAGGACAGCAGGGTCTGGCTCACCCGTCCAGCTTAGCCGCGCCCCTGTTGCGGGGTCCCTGCCACCCTCTTGCGGGGTCCCTGGCGCGCGCCAAGGACCCCGCAACGCGCCGCCAGGGACCCCGCAACGCGCCGCCAGGGACCCCGCAAGGGGGAGGAGTCAGGGCCGGATGGGCGCGACCGTGCGCTGGGCTGCCTGGCCGGCCAGGACGAGGCTGAGGACGACGAACACCAGCACTGTCAGCAGCGAGTACCGCACGCCGGTGAACTCGGCCACGAAGCCCAGCAGGGGCGGCCCGCACAGGAACGCGCCGTAGCCGATGGTGGAGACGACCGAGACGCGGGCCGCAGCGTGGACGGGGTCGTCCGCGGCGGCGGACATGCCCACGGGGAAGCCGAGGGACGCTCCGAGGCCCCAGACCACGAGGCCCACGAACGCGAGCCACAGGGCCGGGGCGAGCACGAACAGCGCGAGGCCGAGGATGGCCAGCACCGCGCACGCGCGCAGCGACAGGACGCGGCCATGCCGGTTGAGCACGGGCGTGCCGAGGAAGCGGCCGGCGGCCATCGCTGCCACGAAGAACGAGTAGCCGGCGGCTCCGACAGCGTGCGAGACTCCGTAGCCGTCCGCGAGCGCGAGGGCGACCCAGTCCCCCGCCGCCCCCTCGGCCAAGGCCAGGCCGAGCACCATGACGCCGAGCAGCACGGTGCGGCGGTCCTTCCAGGCCGCGGCGACCTGCGCGCGGCCCCCGGGTGATGGTGCGGAGGCCGCGGCTTCAGCGGGAGCCCCGTCCGGCGAGCCGTCTGCGGCAGGCGAGGAAGCGGCGTCGTGCGCCGCGGAGGGCCGGCGGCCGGCATCGGCGCGGAGGAAGAACCCCGCTGTGACCACGGTGGCGGCGACCACCACGCCGGCCGCGCCGAGGTGCCACACGAGCGGCACGGCGGCGGCTGCCGCCCACGCGCCGACGACGGCGCCCGCCACCGTGCCGAGGCTGAACGACCCGTGCAGCCGGGGCATGATGAACCGCCTCAGGGCCCGCTCGACGGCGGCGCCCTCGACGTTCGAGGCCGTGTTCCAGCTCGCGGTCCCGAGGCCGATCACGGCGAAGCCGATCGCGGCCGCCACCGGCGAGCGCAGCACGCTCGCCCCGAGGCCGAGCAGCGTCAGGCCCGCTCCGACGAGGGCAGCCCCGGTCTGGATGGTGCGCGCCGAGCCGAGCCGGATCACGATGAGGCCCGACGCCGAGACCGAGACGAACGACGCAAGCGTCATGCACAGCAGGAGCAGCCCGACGCCGCCGGGAGTGAGGACGAGGTCCTGGGCGAGCGCGGGGACCCGCGACACCCAGCTCGAGAACGCGATGCCGCTCGCCGCGTAGGCGGCCACGACGGCGAGGTGCCAGTGTCGGACCTCGGTGGGCACTGCCCGGACGGCGGGTGGCCGGAGCACGTGGGGCTGCTCAGGCGAGCCGGACGACGGCCTGGGCCTTGGTCAGGACCCGCTGCCCTCCCGCGGTGACGGTGAGGTCGATGCGGGCGGTGCGGGCCTCGGCGTCGAGCGCGCCGACGGTCCCGACGACCTCGAGGACGGCGCCGGGCTCGTCGGTGCCGGTGGTGTCGGCCACGGGGACCGGCTTGGTGAAGCGGGTCTGGTAGTCCACGACGCCGCCCGGATCCCCGGCCCAGTCGGTCACGAGCTGCACGGCGGCGCCCATGGTGAACATGCCGTGCGCGATCACGCCCGGAAGCTCGACCGAGGTGGCGAAGTCATTGTTCCAGTGGATCGGGTTGAAGTCTCCCGACGCGCCCGCGTACTTCACGAGGTCGGCGCGGGTCACGGCGATCTCGCGGCGGCCGATCTCCATGCCCTTCTCGAGCTGGTCGAAGACGGGCATGACGGCGGCGGTCCCGGCGGCAGCGTTCTCGGCGCTCACTGGCCTTCTCCCCTCACGAGAATGGACGACACGGTGGTGGCCACCTTCTCGGCGGCACCGGCGGCGCCGTCGGCGGTGATCTCGGCGCGCGTCGTGATCATCGCGCCGCCGCCCATCGCGCGGACCTGGTCGACGTGGAGCTCCGCGGTGAGCCGGTCCCCCGCGACGATGGGCCGGTGGAGGGTGAAGCGCTGCTCGGCGTGGACCACCCGCGAGAAGTCGATCCCGGACTCCGGGTCGGCGATGAGCTGGGCGTCGGCCCGCTGCGCGACGATGATCGCGAAGGTCGGCGGCGCGACGAGGTCGGCGTGGCCGAGGGCGCGCGCAGCGTCGACCTCGTAGTGGGCGGGGTGCTCTGCCTTGACGGCGCGGGCGAACTCGCGGATCTTCTCGCGCGCGACGTCGTACGCCTCCGCGGGCGGGTAGACGCGACCGGCGAGGTCGGGGTTGATGGCCATGGGGAAAGCCTATCGGGTGGCCGGAAGTGCGGACTGACGATATGATGGATTCATCAATCCGTCATCTGGAGGGGTCCATGCTCACTGCCCGCGAGACGCCGCTGTACGAGATCAAGGCAAACCTGTTCAAGGGCCTCGCGCACCCGGCACGCATCCGCATCCTCGAGATCCTCGCTGACTCCCCCGGCCAGTCCTGCCCGGTCAGCGAGCTCCTCGAAGGCACCGGACTCGAAGCCTCCCACCTGTCCCAGCACCTCGCGACCCTCCGGCGGCACCGGGTCGTCACGAGCGTGCGCACGGCCAACACGGTGACCTATTCCCTCACCCACCCCACGATCGCCGAGCTCCTCGCGATCGCCCGCACCTTCCTCCTCGACACCCTCGCCGACACGCGCGCCCAGCTCGAGGCCGCCTCCGCCCTGCCCGCGGTCGGCGCCACCGCGTCCAGCACCGCCCCACCCGCCGCCGCGCCCACCACCGCGCACGACGGCGGTGCCCGGTGAGCGCCGTCGTCCCGCCGCCCGCCCGGACCGGCGCCGTGGCCAGGGCCGCCGCGGGCGCCGCCGCCCTCCTCCCCCGCCGCTCGGACTACGCGCAGCTGGGGCGGTCGTGGCGGCAGGACCTCGTCGCCGGCCTGACCGTGGGAATCGTGGCCCTGCCGCTCGCGCTGGCCTTCGGGGTGAGCTCGGGGGTCGGGGCCGAGGCGGGGATCGTGACCGCCATCGTCGCGGGGTTCGTCGCCGCGGTGTTCGGGGGGTCGCACGTGCAGGTCTCGGGGCCGACCGGGGCTATGGTCGTGGTCCTCGCCCCCATCGTGGCGACCCACGGCGTCGGCGCGGTCGCGCTCCTGAGCCTCGCCGCCGGCGTCGTGCTCGTGGCGCTCGGCGCGTCCCGGCTCGGGCGCGCGGTCGCGTACATCCCCTGGCCGGTCGTGGAGGGGTTCACGCTCGGCATCGGCGTGATCATCTTCCTCCAGCAGGTGCCCCTCGCCGTGTCCTCGCACGTCGCACCCGGCCACAACACCGCTGTGGCCGCCGCCGAGGCGATCACGACGGCGCCGTGGCCGCGCGCGTGGGCGAGCGTGGGCGTCGTCGTGCTCGTCGCGGCGGTCATGCTGCTCGTGCCGCGCCTCCACAGAGCGCTGCCGGCGAGCCTCATCGCGATCCTGGTCGCCGCGGTCGCCGTCGCGCTGCTGGGCCTGGACGTCGAGCGGATCGGCGAGCTGCCGACGTCGCTCCCCGCCCCCTCGCTGCCCGGGATCGGCCTCGGGGACCTGCCCGGGCTGGCGGGACCGACCCTCGCCATCGCGGCGCTCGCGGCCATCGAGTCGCTGCTGTCGGCGCGCGTCGCGTCCGGGCTTGCGGGCCCCGACGGGCGCACGACCGGGACCTACAACCCGGACCGCGAACTCGTGGGCCAGGGGCTGGCATCGATCGCCGCAGGGCTCTTCGGCGGCATGCCGGCCACCGGGGCGATCGCCCGCACCGCCGTCAACGTCCGCTCGGGAGCCCGGACCCGGCTCGCCGCCGTCGTGCACGCGCTCGTGCTGCTCGGGGTCGTGTACCTCGCGGCGCAGCTCGTCGGGCAGATCCCGCTCGCGGCGCTCGCGGGCGTGCTCATGGTCACGGCGGCGCGCATGGTCTCGGTGCGGACGGCCAGGAGCATCCTCGGGTCCACGCGCCACGACGCGCTCGCGTTCGTGCTGACGGCCGTCATCACCGTCTCCTTCGACCTCATCGTGGCCATCCAGATCGGCCTCGTCGCCGCGGCCCTGCTGACGCTGCGCCAGTTCGCGAAGCTCGGCACCGTGAGGCGCGAGCCCATCGCGGGGCCGGCGCACGACGGCGACGAGCACATCGCCGTCTTCCGGCTGGACGGCCTGATGTTCTTCGGCGCAGCCGACCGGATCCTGGAGGAGGTCACGGGCCTGGCCGCGGCGCAGGGCGTCGAGGTGGTGGTGCTGAGGCTGTCCCAGTTGCGCTATCTGGACGCGACCGGGGCGCAGGCGCTCGTGGAAGTGATCCGCACGCTCGAGGCGCGCGGGATCACCGTCCTGCTCAAGGGGGTGCAGGAGCAGCACCTCGAGCTGGTCCGCAAGGTGGGGGTCATCGCGGAGCTGCGGCACCACCGGCACCTCTTCGACACGCTCGAGGACGCGGTCGAGCATGCCAGGAGTCACGTCCGCCGGGCTCGCACGCCCCAGAACCCTCTGGGGGTCACGTCCTGAGGGTCACGTGACGCGCCCACCCGCAGGAGGTGACCTTCAGGAGGTGACCCCCAGGAGGTGACCTTCAGAGGGGCGGGTCAGCGCTGCATCCGGCGGCGGGCGTCACGGGCGCGGATCCCGAGCCCCACGAGGTGCGTGACGAGTCCGACGCCGATGATCGCCATCGAGGCGTAGAGGAGCCACACGATGTGGCCGAGGTTCGCGATGATGCTCAGGACGATGCCCACGCCGAGGAAGGCCATGCCCGAGAGCACGACCTTCCGGTACAGCGGGGACGCGGTCTCCCAGAAGCTGTCGAGCACGGTCTCTGCCGGGCCTGCTAGAGCGCCGGCCGGACGCCGAAGGCGGTGGCGAGCTTCATGATCTTCTCGGCGCGGCCGAGTCGCGGCAGGTCCGAGCCGTCGCGGATCACGCGGCCGTTGGCCTCGAAGTCGTGCATGAAGTCGGTGGCCCAGGCGACATCGCTCGGAGTCGGGGAGATGACCTCGTTGATGATCGTGGTCTGGTCGACGGCGAGGCACAGCTTCCCGGTCATGCCCATCATGACGGTGATCGCGCTCTGCTCGCGGAGGATGGGGTGGTTCGTCCCGACTGTGGGCCCGTCGATCGGGCCGGGCAGGTTGCCCACGCGGGAGGCGACCACGAGCTTGGCGCGGGGGTAGGCCATGGCCTCCTGGGTGGCGGCCATGCCGGTGTCACGGCGGAAGTCGCCCGAGCCGAAGGCCAGGCGGAACGCGCCCTGCGCCTTCGCGATGTGGTTGGCCTCCTCGATGCCCACGGCGGACTCGACGAGCGGGATGACGGGGGTCTTGCCGTCCATGCGGTGGAAGCTCTCGGTCACCTGGTCCGCGGACTCGGTCTTGGCGAGCATGACGCCGAGCAGGCCCGGGTTCCCGCGGAGCCCTGCGAGGTCGTCGGCCCAGAAGGGGCTCGTCGCATCGTTGACGCGCACCCAGGCGCGGCCGCCGCCCGCAAGCCACCGCGAGACGTTCTCGCGCGCGGCGTCCTTCTGCGAGGGGTCCACGGCATCCTCGATGTCCAGGATGATCGCGTCGGCGCGCGAGGCCGCGGATTCGTCGAAGAGCTCCGTCTTCATCGCGTTCACGAGAAGCCACGAGCGGGCGATCTCGGGGCTGATGATCCGACCCTCGCGGGCCTGACGGGTCTGATCGGCGGCAGTGGTTGACGTCATGGATCAACGGTATCCCGCCGGGGCCCCGCTGGGCACATCGGTGCGGCCCCGCCCTGGCGGACAAGGACGGCTGCGGGGCGGCCGGCCGGGGGGTTCAGAAGGTGCCGAGCGCGTAGCGCGACGACCACCCTCCGCAGGTCTCCCACCACCGGATCCCGGCGGGGAGGCCCACTGCGGCCCGCCGCCCCTCGGGAAGCTTCCGCTCGTCGCCGGTCGTGGCATCGGCAGGACGTGCCGTCCCAGAGGACTCCTCATCAGCCATTGTGACTCTCCTGACGTGCGTTCAGTCGAAGAATCGGGCTCCCCAGCCTGGCTCGACAGGTCCAGTCCACGCCGTCGGCGCTAATATGTCAAGCGATTTTACTAACTACTCGCGAGTCGGAAACGGCTATTTCGCCAAGTACACCTGGCGGCCCGAGACATGCTGCGGGACGAGCCGCACGAACAGGTCCCGGATCCCTCCGGCCCACGGCTCATTCTCCATGTGGCCGTGGAGACGCGTGAGCTCCTCGCTGTCCTCGACGACCTCCGCCTCACCGCTGATCAGGACGGACCACCCTGCCTGAACCGAGGGCTGGGTGGAATCGGTCTGGATCGACACGCCGGCCTGCGGGAGGCTCTTCGCGATCGAACCCTCGCGGCTGGTCCGGAAGAAGATCGAACCGTGCAGGACGATGTAGCCCACCGGATAGACGGCCACGCGCCCTTCGTGCACGAAGCCGAAGCGTCCCACGCCGGAGGCGCCCAAGAGGGCCCAGCAGCGTTCCTCGGCGAGCTCGTGGTCCTCGTGGCGGGCACCGAGCCCGTAGCTCACGTTCAGGTCAGACATGGCTCCTCCATTCCCCGCGCGGGCATTGCTGCCTTCAGACTTTCACGCGCCGCGCGGGGACGGAAGGGCAACAGTGCCTATGACGTCACGCGGATCCAGACGGTAGTGTCGCCCGGGAGCTTGCCACCGTCGAGCTCGGCGCTCGCGAGGAGCACCTCGCCCTCGGGCAGTGCGATCGGGGCTGGCCCGAAGTTGGTGATCACGCGCCAGCCGCCGGGACGCTCGAAGGCGAGCACGTCGTCGTCCTCCGTCTGGGCCCAGACGAGGCGCTCCTCGCCCTGGAGCTCGCGGCGCAGGCCCAGCGCCTTGCGGTAGAAGGCGAGGGTCGAGGCGGAGTCCGCCTCCTGGAGGTTCACGGCGTAGTCCGCGAACCACGCGGGCTGCGGCAGGTGCGCGCCGTCGCCGCCGAAGCCGTAGGAGGACCCCTCAGCGGGAGCAGCATCCCACGGGAGCGGCACGCGGCAGCCGTCGCGTCCCACTTCCACCCCGCGGTTGCGGAAGTACGTGGGGTCCTGCCGGTCCTTCTCGGGGATCCGCCCGACCTCCTGGAGGCCCAGCTCCTCGCCCTGGTACAGGTAGGCGGAGCCGGGCAGGGCAAGCATCAGCGCCGTAGCGGCCTTCGCCCGGCGGAGCCCGAGCTGCGCATCCACCTCGGCCGGGTCGCCGCCGTCGAGCAGCCAGTCCTTGCCGTCGGCGCCGTGGCCCGAGCGGCCACTGCCCTTCGGCAGCCCGTAGCGGGTGGCGTGACGCACCACGTCGTGGTTCGAGAAGACCCACGTCGAGGACGTTCCGGTGGCCGCGGCCTCGGCGAGGTTCTTGGCAATGATGGCCCGGTACTGCTCTGCGTCGAAGTCGGCCTGGAGGAGGTCGAAGTTGAAGGCCTGGCCGAGTCCCTCGGGGGATGCGTACCTGGCGCGCCGGTCGGCGTGCACCCATGCCTCGGCAACGGCGGTGCGCGGCGGGGTGTACTCGTTGAACACCTTGCGCCACTCGGCGTAAACCGAATGCACCTCGTCGCGGTCCCAGAGCGGGTGCTCACCCAGGGAGAAGAGGTCCGCGCGGTGGATGGTCTCGAGGTCGTCGTGGACCGCGTCCATGTCCTTCTTGAGGCCGTGGGCCACGTCCACACGGAAGCCGTCGACGCCGCGGTCCGACCAGAAGCGCAGGGTCCTCAGGAAGTCCTCGTGGACCTCGGGGTTGTCCCAGTTGAGGTCCGGCTGCTCCTTGGCGAAGAGGTGGAAGTACCACTGGCCCGGCGTCCCGTCCGGCTCGGTCACGCGCTCCCAGGCGGGGCCGCCGAAGATCGAGGTCCAGCCGTTCGGGGGAAGCTCGCCGTTCTCGCCGAGCCCGTCGCGGAAGATGTAGCGTTCGCGCGCTGCGGAGCCGCGGGGCGAGGCGAGGGCTTCCGCGAACCACTCGTGGCGGTCGGAGGTGTGGTTGGGGACGATGTCTGCGATGACCTTGATGCCGACACCGTGGAGCGCGGCGACCATGGCGTCGAAGTCCTCGAGGGTCCCGAGGCGGGGGTCGACGTTGCGGTAGTCGTCCACGTCGTAGCCGCCGTCGGCGAGGGCCGAGGGGTAGAAGGGGCTCAGCCACACGGCGTCGACGCCCAAGCGGGCGAGGTAGTCCACGCGGGAGGTGATGCCGGCGATGTCGCCGATCCCGTCCGCGTTCGAGTCGGCGAAGCTGCGGGGGTACACCTGGTAGACGACGGCCTGGCGCCACCAGTCGGCGGCGGGGTTCGTGCGGTCGTGCTCGTGGGCGGTGGCGGGCACCGTGCCTCCTGTTCACAGGGGGTTGTTCCATGCGGGGGATTTATATTTAGACTCTAAATCAAAGCCGCAGTCCATTATTCGCGCGGCTGGGAAGGAGGTCAAGGCATGCGGACCGGCCCCGCCGCGGGACCCCATATCGTGCGCCTCGCGAACGCCGACGCCGTCCTGCGCCGCCTCCGCGGCGCCGGCGCCTCCGCGCTCACCGCGACCGAACTCGTCGCCGCAACCGGTCTCACCAGGGCCACCGTGATCGCGGTCTGCGAGGACCTGGTCCAGCGCGGCTGGGCCGCCGAGCTCGAGCCCGAGCGCTCCGGCCCGGCCCGCGGCCGGCCGCCGCGCACGTTCGCCTTCCGGTCCGACGCCGGAGTCGTGATCGGCCTCGACATGGGAGCCCACAAGGCCACCGCCCTCGTCGCCGACCTGCACGGCACGGCCCTCGGCTCGGCGACCGGGGCATTCCCCGAGGGCGCTCGCGGCGAGGCGAGGATCGACGTCGTGAGCACGACGGCGGCGGCCGCGCTCGCGGCGGCGGGCACCGGCCCCGACCGGGTCCTGGCCGTCGGCGCGGGCCTGCCCGCCCCCGTGGACCGGGAGGGGCGGATCGCCACCCCGCGTGGATTCTGGGAGCAGTTCGACGTGGGGCTGGCGGCGCGCCTGCGGGAGCGCCACGGCTGGGACGTCCTGCTCGAGAACGATGCGAACCTCGCCGCCCTCGCCGAGCACTGGAGGGGCGCGGCCCGCGGTGTCGACGACGCCGCCGTCCTGCTTGCCGGCGAGCGCCTCGGCGCGGGGCTGATCGAGTCCGGCAGGCTCCTGCGCGGCCGCAGCGGGGGCGCCGGCGAGCTCGCGTTCCTGAACCTCGTCGACGGCGTCGCGGGCCCGCACGGCATCGCCCAGCTCGCACGCGAGTGGGGCGCAGAGGAGGCGGCGGCGAGCGGAGGGCTCGGCGGGCTCGCGGCGTCGGACGTCACGGCGGAGGCGGTCTTCGCGGCCGCGCACGACGGCGACCCGGCCGCCGCGCGCGTGCTCGCCCGTCTCGCGGGGCGGATGGCGCGCGTCGTCGCCGTGCTCTCGACGCTGCTCAACCCGGAGCTGGTGGTCCTCGGCGGCGCCGTCGCGGGGGCCTCGGCGGCCCTCCTGCCCGGCATCCGGGCCGAGCTGCCGTCCCTGACCGACACGCCCGCCCAGGTCCAGGTCTCCGAGCTCGGCGGAGACGCCGTGGCGCTCGGTGCGGTGCGGCGGGCCCTGGACCACGTCAACGAGCACGCCCTCGAGCTGGTGCTGCCCGGGCGTCCGTAGACCGGCGTCGAGGCAGGGTCAGCCCGGCCGGGTCAGGGCACGCGCCGGCCCCGGGCTGCGGTGAGGAGCGCGTACCACTCGGGGCGGCTCATCGACTGGGCGACGTCCTCCGCGCCTGCGCACGCGCGGATGCGTTCCGGCGTGGCCGAGCCGATGACCGGCGCGATCCGGGCGGGGTGGCGCATGAGCCAGCCCAGCACCACGGCCTCCGGCGTAGTGTCCCGCTCCTCGGCCATCCTCCGCACGAGGTCGGCGGTGGCGAGGTCCGCCCGGGTGCGGTCGTCCGGGGAGCCGCCGGGCGGCGTCGTGCGCCCCGTGAAGCGGCCGCCCGCGAGGGGCGACCATGCCTGCACCTCGGCGCCGGTCCGGGCGCAGTGCTCGAGCGTCCCGTGCGGGAAGCTGACGGCGGCTCCCCCGGGATGGTTGACGAGGATGCCGCTCTCGATGAAGTCCGGCCGGCCGAGGCTCAGCTCGAGCTGGTTGGCGGCGAGCGGCACGGGCAGGTGGTCGGCGAGCGCCTGCATCTGGGCGGCGGAGAAGTTGGACACTCCGATGGCGCGGATCGTGCCCTCCTCGAGCAGGCGCACGACGGCGGCGCCCACCTCGGCGGGATCGAGCAGCGGGTCGGGGCGGTGGAGGAGCAGCAGGTCGAGGTAGTCCGTCCTCAGGCGCGCGAGGATGCCCTCGACGCGGGAACGGATCGCAGCGGCGCTCAGGTCGTAGTAGGCGTCGAGCCCGTCCTCGCCGAGGCGGATCCCGACCTTGCTCTGGATCCACAGCTGCCCGCGGAGGCCGGCGCTGCGCGCGATGACCTCGCCGAAGACCGACTCCGAGGTGCCGCCCCGGTAGATGTCGGCGTGGTCGAAGCGGTCGATCCCGATGCTGCGGGCCGCTTCGATCACGGCGGCCGCGTGGTCCACCTCGGCCGGGCCGTAGTGCGACGAACCCCACGGGCCGCCCAGGCCCATGCAGCCGTAGACGAGGCGTGATCGGGAGGCGGGTTCTCGCGCGGACATGGCGGCTCCTGGCTGGCTGCGTGATGGACCCGGGGTACGAGTAAGGGGCCCGTCTTCCGACGGACCCCTTGACGTAGCGGTGCCGGGACTCGATCCCGGGACCTCACGATTATGAGTCGTGCGCTCTAACCAGCTGAGCTACACCGCCACAGAGCCCCCCACGGGAATCGATCCCGTGACCTCCATCTTACCAAGATGGCGCTCTACCACTGAGCTAGGGGGGCAACAGACAGATACTTTACCGGAAGGGTGGCCGCGCGAACAAATCGGGCCGGACCGCTGTCCGCGCCGCCCCTCCCCCGCCGTCAGGGCAGGCGGAGAACCTGCCCGGGGTGGATCAGGTCCGGGTCCGGGACGGTGTCCGCGTTGGCCGCGACGAGGGCTCCGAGGTCCACGCCGAACTGCTCGGCGATGCCCGAGAGCGTGTCCCCGGGCTCGACCACGACCTCGCGCGTGCCGGTCGGAACGGAGTCGGAAGGCTCGGCTGCGGGGTCCGACGAAGCGGATTGGGCGGCAGCCGGCTCGGCGGCCGCCGGCTCCGCGGCAGCCGGCTCCGCAACCGCCGGCCCTGGGGCCTGGACCGGAGCCTCGGAGACGCTCGGGTCCGCGGGGGATCCGGTGGTCGGGTCGGCCGGCGCCCCGACCGGCTCCGGGGATCCGGTGTCGTTCAGGTCCGCGTCGTTCCGGTCGCGATGGATGGCGTCGTCCAGGTGGCCCTTGACGTCCTCGGCCGCGTTCTCGATGTTCTTGCGCACATCATCCAGGAAGCCCATGGGGAACCTTTCAGTTAGGCCGGCCGGGAGCCGGCATCGAAACCGTGTCCCTGCCCCCTATCCGCAGCGCGAGGATTGAAACGCATCCCTTGGAGTTCCCCGGGAAGCACGGAGCCCGCCCCCGGAGAATCCGGGGGCGGGCTCGCCAGTCACGCGTTGCTCAGGACAGCCTGGGCGTCACCACTTGCGGCCGTGGGCGCCGTCCTTCGCCTGGCGGGGCTTCCGCTCGCCGAAGCTGCGGCCGCCGAAGCCGCCACGGTCACCGCGGTCGGAGCGCCCGCCGAAGCCGCGGTCGTCGCGGCCGAACCCGCGCCCGCCGCGGTCACCGCGGTCAGAACGGCCGGCGAAGCCGCCACGGTCGCCACGGTCGGAGCGCCCGCCGAAGCTGCGGTCGGACCGCTCGCCGTCGCGCTCGCGGTTGGGGCGGCGGCCCGTGTCCAGCTCGAGCTTGATGAGCTCCCCGCCGATCCGGGTCTTGGAGAGCGCCCTCCACTGCTCGGAGCTGAGCTCGGCCGGCAGCTCGACCAGCGAGTGGTCGGCGCGGATGTCAATCCCGCCGATCTGGCTCGAGTGGAATCCGCCCTCGTTCGCGAGGGCCCCGACGATCGAGCCGGGCATCACGCGCTGGCGGCGGCCGACGGCGATCCGGTAGGTCGCGTTCCCCTCGGTCGCGCCGCGGGACGGGCCGCGGGAGCCGAAGCCGTCCTTGTTCCGGTCGCGCTTCTGGAACTCGGGCGTCGCGGGCAGCTCCTTGACGAAGAACGGCTGGTCGCCCTGGACCATCACGGCGAGCGCCGCGGCGATCTCCGCTGCCGGGACCTTGTGCTCCTCCTCGTAGGAGGCGATGAGGTCGCGGAACATGGCGACGTCCTCGGACTCGAGGGTCTCCGTGATCTGGTCCGCGAACTTGCTCATGCGCAGCGAGTTGACCGTCTCCGCGGTGGGCAGGTGCATCTGCTCGACGGCCTGACGGGTGGCCTTCTCGATGGCGCGCAGGAGGTACTTCTCCCGCGGCGTCATGAACAGGATGGCGTCGCCCTTGCGGCCGGCGCGGCCGGTGCGGCCGATCCGGTGCACGTAGCTCTCGGTGTCGTGCGGGATGTCGTAGTTGACGACGTGGCTGATGCGCTCGACGTCCAGACCGCGCGCGGCGACGTCGGTGGCGACCAGGATGTCGATCTTGCCCTCGCGCAGCGCCTCGACGGTGCGCTCGCGCTGCGCCTGGGCGATGTCGCCGTTGATGGCGGCGGCCTGGAAGCCGCGGGCCTTGAGCTTCTCGGCGAGGTCCTCGGTGGCCATCTTGGTGCGCACGAACGCGATGACCCCGTCGAAGTCCTCGACCTCGAGGATGCGGGTCAGGGCGTCGAGCTTGTGGGGGCCCATGACCTGGACGTAGCGCTGGCGGATGTTCTGGGCGGTCGCCGTCTTGGCCTTGACCGTGACCTCTTCCGGCTGGTTGAGGTACTGCTTGGACATCCGGCGGATCTGCGAGGGCATCGTGGCGGAGAAGAGGGCGACCTGACGGCCGTCGGGGGTCTCCTGGAAGATCCGCTCGACGTCGTCGGCGAAGCCCATGCGGAGCATCTCGTCGGCCTCGTCGAGGACGAGGTACTGGAGCTGGGAGAGGTCCAGGGAGCCCTTCTCGATGTGGTCGATCACGCGGCCGGGGGTGCCGACGACGACCTGTGCACCGCGGCGCAGGCCCGCGAGCTGGGGGCCGTAGGCGGAGCCGCCGTAGACGGGAAGGACGGTGAAGTCGTCGAGGTGCTTCGCGTAGGACGTGAAGGCCTCCGCGACCTGGAGCGCGAGCTCGCGGGTCGGGGCGAGGACAAGCGCCTGCGTCTGGCGGGACGGGCCGTTGAGGTCGTGCAGCTCGGCAAGGCGCGAGAGGGCGGGGACCGCGAACGCGGCCGTCTTGCCGGTACCCGTCTGGGCGAGGCCGACGACGTCGCGGCCCTCGAGCAGGAGCGGGATGGTGGCGGCCTGGATGGGCGAGGGCTTCTCGTAGCCGACCTCTGCGAGCGCCGCGAGCACGCGGCCGTCGATGCCGAGATCGGCGAAGCGGACAGTCTTCTCTTCGTCCTGCGCAGGCTTCTCGGCGGGCTGCTGCGTCTCGGCAGCCGGCTCGGTCTCGGCGGCCTGCTGCTGCTCGAGCGCCTCAGCGGGCTGGGGCGCCTCAACGGTCTCGGAGACCTCGGGGGCCTGGGTTTCGTTGGTGGTGTCGGGGGCGATGGCGGTTTCAGACATGCGTGTGTCCTCCGGGTCGGGCGAGCCGTGCCGGCTCTGCGGTCAGGGACGAAGCCCAGCACTGTCTCAATCCCGTGGCATGGCTTCTCGCTGCGTTCGGCGCCACATGCACCCGTACAGCGTTTCCTTCAGCCGGAGTGTCCCCTATGCGATTGCCCGCTCGGCGGGCCCCAACACGCGTACTGTCCTGCCTCAAGAATTGGGCAGGAAAAGGGAGTTCCGGAAAGTGGGGGATACATCCATCATACGGCACGCACGACGCCGCGCGGTCACCGCCGTCGTTCGGCGGCGGTGAGGTTGCGCACAGGGGTCGGGCACGGGCGCCGTCGACCGCTCCCAGCCTCCCTCGCCGCACTCCGTCTGGGGGTCAGATTCCGGGGGTCACCTGAGGTGACTCCCAGAACGTGACTCCCAGAAGGTGACCCTCAGGAGGTGACCCTCAGACGGCGGGGCGGGAGGCGGCACTGTCGACGTAGCGACGGAGCGCCGCCGCGAGGCGGATCTGCCCGTCGGCCTCGGCGTCGAGAAGCGCCTCGGCACGCTCGCGGGTCGGCTCGGCCAGCCATTGGCCGACCCGCACCCCGTGGTCGGGGACATGCTCGACCGTGAACTGGGCGCCCGCCTCGACGTCGCCAGGGGTCACGACCCGCAGGTAGGCGCCCGAGAGCCCGGCCCGGGTGAACCAGGCCACCCAGCCGTCCTGGCCCATGCGCCGGGCGAAGGTCGCGCACGGGATGCGCGGCATCGTCACCTCGAGCACCACCCCGGAGGCGAACCGCCAGCGCTCGCCGATCACGGCATTGCTCGCTGTGATGCCCTCGACGCGCAGATTCTCGCCGAACAGGCCCGGCGGGATGTCGCGGCCGAGCTCACGCGACCAGAGCGCGGCGTCGTCCTCGGAGTACGCATAGACGGCCTTGTCCTCGCCGCCGTGGTTGGCGCGATCGGCCTGCACGTCCCCGTGGAGGCCCAGCCGGCGCACGCGCACGGGTCCCTCGACGGGCCGCTTGTCGATCGCGGTGACCCCCACCGCACCCGGGTCGGAGAGCAGCTGGTGGACACGGCACACGGCAGTGACACGCGCGGTCTTCATGCGTTCAGGGTAGCCGAGCGGCCCGCGCCGCATCCGGCTGCGCAGACCATCTGCCGGCGCGGACCCGTCTGCCTATACTGGCCGGACGCTGGGGGGCGGACCACCGAGACGTGGAGTACTCATGATCGTGGACCCGTTGTACAGGCCGGCCCGCGCTGCCGGACGCACCGCGGCGCCGGCGCGGGCCGTCACGCCGGCGCGGGCCGTCACGCTGGTCTTGGCCGCGGGGCTGTCCCTGGCCACAGGGCTGTCCCTCGCGGCATGCACCCCCTCCCAGCCGCAGCCCAGCAGCAGCTCAGCCGCGGCGTCGGCATCGTCGTCGGCCTCGGCTGACACCGCCTCGCCCCGCAGCACCGGCACGGCCTCCGCAGCTGCCGGCTCCGCGGCCGGATCCGCGTCTGCGGGGGCGGGCTCCCCCGGGTCCGGGCAGGACGCGGTCGCCTCGGGCGACCAGAGCACCTTCGTCGCGGAGCCCCCCACACGGGCCGGCGGATCGGCTCCGGATGCCGGTGCGTGCGTGAACCTCAAGGAGGAGTCGGTGCGGGCTGCCCTCGGATCCACCGCCCCGGCCTCGCTCACGCCGTTCGCGAGCGAGGATGCGGTAGTGGAGGGCTTCCCGGGCGCCGTCAGGCGGGAGTGCACCATGAAGCTTGGGCCTGAGCCGGGCCACACGGTGTCGGTGTCCGCGATCTCCTTCCCCGATGCCGCCGCCGCGGGCTCCTACGGCGTCGCGCCAAAGGGGTTCACGGCTGACCCGGTCTCGGGGGTGGGCGATTCGGCGGCCTTCGTCGCGCAGAAGACCGCGGTCGAGGTCGGGTACTACCTCTTCGTCGGCCGCGGTGCCGACGTCTTCCGCTTCCGCATCGGCCAGCCCGCGCGCGGCTCGGGCACGCCCGCCATGGATGCCGCCGCGGGCCGGGACGCCCTCGTGAAGCTCGCCAAGGCCGCCGGGCTCTGAGGACCCGTCGGGAGGCGGCCGGCCCTCACGGGTCGAAGCGGTAGCCCATCCCGGCCTCGGTGTGCAGGTGCCGGGGTCGGGCGGGATCGTCCTCGAGCTTGCGCCGCAGCTGGGCCAGGTACACGCGCAGGTACTGGGTCTCCTTCGCATAGGCCGGCCCCCACACCTGGGTGAGGATCTCGCGCTGCGTCACGAGCGCTCCGGCCCGGCGCACCAGGAGCGCGAGGATGCTCCACTCCGTCGGCGTCAGGCGCACCTCCTCGCCCCGTCGGACCACGCGGCGGGCGGCGAGGTCCACGCTCAGCTCCCCCGTCTGCACCCGCGGATTCTCCTCGGCGCGCGGTCCCCGCCGGGCCGCTGCCCTCAGCCTCGCGAGCAGCTCTTCGAGGCCGAAGGGCTTGGTCACGTAGTCGTCGGCGCCGGCGTCGAGGGCCTCGACCTTGTCCTCCGAGCCGTGCCTGGCCGAGAGGACGATGATCGGCACCTCCGTCCACGCCCGCAGCCGCCGGATGACCTCGACGCCGTCCATCCCGGGCAGCCCGAGGTCGAGCACCACGATGTCCATGCGCCGGCTGGCGGCGAGCTCGAGCGCGTCCTCGCCGCTTCCTGCGGTGACGGCGTCGTAGCCGTGGACGCGCAGGTTGATCTGCAGGGCCCGGGCTATCTGGGCCTCGTCCTCGACGACCAGCACGGTGGTCTGCTCGGTCATGCCCGTCCCCCTTCCCACAGCGGGAGGGAGACTACCATGGTGAGGCCGCCGCCGGTGGTCGCCTCCGCCTCGATGCGGCCGCCCATCGCCTCGGCGAAGCCCTTCGCGACAGCGAGCCCGAGGCCGACCCCGCCGCGTGCCGAGGCATCGCCGGAGCGCTGGAAGGGCCGGAAGATCGCGAGCAGGTCCTCGGGCGGGACCCCGCCGCCGTGGTCGATGACGCGCAGCTCCCCGCAAGGGCGCCCGTCCGGACCCGGCACTCCGCTGCGCGCCCTGACCTCGACCGCGGCGCCCGGCGCGTAGCGGAGGGCGTTCTCGACGAGGTTCGCCACCACGCGCTCGAGGAGCACGGGGTCCGCGGCCACCCTGGGCTCGTTGGCCGGGATGAGGTCGACGGCGTCTCCCGCGGCGAGTGCGGCTGCGGGCAGGACGTCGCGCCACGCGACGGGGCGCAGGAGCGGCCGGACGGTGTCCGCGGTGATCCGCGACATGTCCAGGAGGTTGCTCACGAGTCCCGTGAGCCGGTCCGTGTAGTCCTCGATCGTGCCGAGCAGCTCAGCCTCCTCCTCGCGGGTGAATTCGACCGTGGGCTGACGAAGGCTGCTCACGCTCAGCTTGATCCCGGCCAGCGGCGTGCGCAGGTCGTGGGAGACGGCCTGGAGGATCGCGGTGCGGATCGAGTTGCCCTCCTCGAGCCGGCGGTTGTCGGCGCGGCTCCTGGCGAGCTGGTCCCGCTGGCGCATCGCCACGAGGTACGCCCCGAACGCCTGAAGCATGCGCCGCTCCCCCGCGTCGAGCGCGTGGCCGCCGACCAGCAGCGTGTAGTAGCCGTCCGGCGCGACGGAGTCGTCGGCGGCCGCGTGGGAGACGGGCGGGGCCTCCCCCGCGCTCGCGAGCACGTCCCAGCCCGAGGCGACCTGGCCGGCGTCGTCCGTCCTCCTCGCCACGAGCGTGACGGCGCGCAGCCCGAGCGTCGCGCGCACCCGCTCGAGGAATTCGCCCGTGTCCCCCGCCGAGCCGAGGATTCCGACGGCGAGCTCGCTCATCGCGTCCGCCTCCGCCGCGGCCTGCCTCGCCTGCTCGTACCGCCGCGCGGAGGCTCCCACGGCGAGCGCGACCGAGCAGGCGACGGCGAGGAACACCACGAGCTCGACGACGGACTCGCCCCGCGCGACCACGAAGCTGCCCACCGGGTCGGTCGAGAACCAGTTCAGGGCCAGCATCCCGAGGACCGCGGCGAGGATCGCCGGCCACAGACCGCCCACGAGGGCCACCACGACCGCGGCCGCGAGCGCCAGCAGCATGGCCAGGGACACGTCCCGGGACCCGGCCGCCGCGGCCACCAGCTCGACGCCAGCCGGCAGCACGACGGCGAGGGCGAACCCGGCCCACAGGCGGCGTCGGTCCAGGATGCCCAGCTCGGCCAGACGCAGCCGGTGCTCCCGGGCCGGGAAGAAGGGCGTGCGCTGGCTCATGCGGCCATTGTGGCAGGCCCGCCCCGGTGGGCGGGCTCGCCCGCGCCTAGTTCCGGGTGACCTGCCCCATGGTCGAGGCCACCGGCCGCAGGAAAAGCGGACGGGCGAGGAACCAGAGCCCCACGATGACGAGCACCGCGACGGCGAAGAGGGTGAACCCGAGCCAGTCGCCGCCGTCGTGCGCGGCGAACATGTGGTTGAGGTTCTGCAGCGCGCCCGTGGTGAGCACGAGCGTCACGTGCACGATCACGAACACGACGAAGAACGCCATGGTGGGGAAGTGCAGGGCCCGCGCCCACTCCATGGGATAGGCCTTGTTGAGGCGGGGCGCCTTGGCGTTGGTGGGCCACGCGCCGGACATCCGCAGGCCGGTGACGATCGCCAGCGGAGCGGCCACGAATACCACGAGGAAGTACGTCAGCTGCTGGAGCGCGTTGTAGTTGACCCAGCCGTTCTCGAGCGGCCAGTCCAGGGAGGCGTACTGGATCGCCGTCGAGAGGGCGTGCGGGAAGACGTCCCACGAGGTCGGCACGAGCCGGACCCAGTGGCCGGTGGCGAACATCAGGACGAAGAACACCAGCCCGTTGAGCACCCACAGCGCGTCGAGGGTGAGGTGGAACCAGAGGTCCAGGCTGATCTTCTTGGGCTGGCCCTTGGTCTTGACGAGGCCCTTGTTGTTGCGCTTCCAGTAGCCCTGCGGCCTCGTGACGAACCGCACCTGCAGGCCCGTGCGGACGATCAGCACGATGAACATCATGTTCAGGAAGTGCTGCACGTTGAGCCAGGCGGGCAGCCCCTCGGGCGCCCACGAGGGCAGCGGCGCGTGGCCAGGGTACGTCGCGATGAACTGCGACACGGCCTCGGTGCTGCGCAGCCACTTCGCGACCAGCACGACGACGGCGAGCAGCACCACAGCGCCGACTCCCACCGCCGTGGGACGGAACCAGGGCGCCTGGGTCAGGGCAGGCTTCGCAGGTGAGGTCTGCGGCATGGAAAGCGGTCCTCCGGAAGGGTCAGGGCTGGAGCTGTGCGATCGCCGCGTCGAGGTCCGCGATGAGGTCCTCGACGTCCTCGATGCCCACGGACAGGCGGACGAGGTTCTCGGGGACGGCCAGCTCGGTGCCCTTGACGGATGCGTGCGTCATCTCCGAGGGGTAGTTCATGAGTGACTCGATGCCGCCGAGGCTCTCGGCGAGTGTGAACAGCCGGGTGGACTCCGCGACCTTGCGCGCCGCGGCCTCCCCGCCCGTGAACTGGACCGAGATCATGCCGCCGAAGCGGCGCATCTGCTTCGCCGCGAGCTCGTGGCCGGGGTGGTCGGGCAGGCCCGGGTAGAGCACCTTCTCGACCCCGGGGCGGCCCACGAGCCACTCGGCGATCCTCTGGGCGTTCTCCGAGTGCCGCTCCATGCGCACGCCGAGGGTCTTGAGGCCGCGGGTGGTCAGGAACGCGTCCATGGGGCCGGACACGGCACCCACGGCGAACTGGACGAAGCCGACCTTCTCGGCCAGCTCGTCGTCGTCGAGCACGACGGCGCCGCCCACCACGTCGGAATGGCCGCCGATGTACTTCGTCGTCGAGTGCACGACGACGTCCGCGCCCAGGGCGAGCGGGTTCTGCAGGTACGGCGAGGCGAAGGTGTTGTCGACGACGAGGAGGGCTCCGGCGTCGTGGGCGATGTCCGCGAGGGCCGTGATGTCGGTGATCTTCATCATCGGGTTCGACGGGGTCTCGACCCACACGAGCCGTGCGCCCTGCTCGACGACGGTGCGGACCCGGTCGAGCTGGGACATGTCGATGGGCCTGTTCTCGATCCCCCAGGGCTTCAGGACCCGCGAGATCAGGCGGTAGGTGCCGCCGTAGGCGTCGTTGCCGAGGACTATCCGGTCCCCCGGGGAGCAGAGGGCGCGGATGAGCGCGTCCTCGGCCGCGAGGCCGGACCCGAACGAGTAGGCGTGCCGGCCGCCCTCGAGCGCGGCGAGCTGCTCCTGGAGGGCGTCGCGCGTGGGGTTGCCGCCGCGGCCGTACTCGTAGCCCGCACGGAGGCCGCCGATCCCCTCCTGCGCATAGGTCGAGGAGAAGTGCAGCGGGGGCACGACCGCGCCCGTGCGCGGCTCGAACTCCTGGCCGGCGTGGACCGCGCGGGTGTTGAAGCCGGTGCCCTGCCCGGCCTGTCCGTTGGAGCTGTGTGGCATGGTGGTCGTCCCCTTACTTGTTGAGGTTGGCCAGGAGGTCGTGGCGGGTCAGGATGCCGATCGGGGCGCCCACGAAGGTGACCATGACGGCGTCCTCCTCGCTGAGGACCTTCCGCAGCTCGGCCTGGCCCTCGAGGGACCCGATGACCGGCAGGCGCTCGCCCATGTGCTCGGAGATCTTGTCCGTGAGCTTGGCCTCGCCGCGGAAGAGCTTGGCCGACAGCGAGCGCTCGTCGACGGCGCCGAGGACCTCGCCCATGACCACAGGCGGCTCGGCGGAGAGCACCGGGAGGTGGCTGATGCCGTACTCGTTCATGATGTCGATGACGTCGCGGACCGTCTCGTTGGGGTGCGTGTGGACGAGCTCCGGGAGCCGGTCGCCCTTGCCCTTGAGCAGCTCGCCGACGGTCGTCTCCTCCGCGCCCGGAAGGAAGCCGTAGGAGCGCATCCAGTCGTCGTTGAAGATCTTGGCGAGGTAGCCGCGGCCGGAATCCGGCAGGATCACGACGACGACCGCGTCCTCGGGCAGGTCCTTCGCCACGCGCAGGGCGGCCACGACGGCCATGCCGGACGAGCCGCCGACCAGGAGGCCCTCCTCGCGGGCGAGGCGGCGCGTCATCGCGAACGACTCCGCGTCGGTCACGGCAAGCACCTCGTCCGGAACCGACTTGTCGTAGTTGGCCGGCCACATGTCCTCGCCCACGCCCTCGACGAAGTAGGGCCGCCCGGAGCCGCCGGAGTAGACGGAGCCCTCGGGGTCGGCGCCGATCACCTTGACCTGGCCACCCTCGGCCTCGGGGCGGTCGCTGCTGGCCTCCTTGAGGAAGCGGCCCGTGCCGGTGATCGTCCCGCCGGTCCCGGCGCCGATGACCACGTGGGTGACTTTGCCGTCGGTGTCGGCCCAGATCTCGGGGCCGGTGGTCTCGTAGTGGCTGCCGGGGGCGCCGGGGTTGGAGAACTGGTCCGGCTTGAAGGCCCCGGGGATCTCGGTCACGAGGCGGTCTGAGACGCCGTAGTAGGACTGCGGGGAGTCGGGCGCCACGGCCGTGGGGGTGACGACGACCTCGGCGCCGTACGCCTCGAGGACGGCGCGCTTCTCCTCGCCCACCTTGTCCGGGACGACGAAGATGCAGCGGTACCCCTTCTGCTGGCCCACCAGGGCGAGCCCGACGCCGGTGTTGCCGCTCGTGGGCTCGACGATCGTCCCGCCGGGGGCGAGCCTGCCGTCCGCCTCGGCCTGCTCGATCATCTTCAGCGCGATGCGGTCCTTGATGGACCCGCCGGGGTTGAGGTACTCGAGTTTGACCAGGACCGTCGCCTTGATGCCCTCAGTGACCTTCTGGAGCTTGACGAGGGGCGTGTGCCCGATGAGTTCGACGACGGAGTTGGCATACTTCACGACCCCAACTGTAGCCGCTGGCGCGGATTGACTTCTTCGAACACATTTTCGAAAATAGTTCTATGTCCCTCGCACTCAGCTCCGATCCAGCCGTCTCCGCGGCCGGGCAGCTGCGCGAGCTCCAGGAACGCATCCACACCCTCCAGGGGCGCCGTAACCATCAGGGCTCCCACCCGGTGCTCCCCTGCTTCTCGTCCCTCTTCCCCGCAGGGCTCAGGGGCGGAACAGCCTACTCGCTCGACACCCCGCTCTCCGTCGCGATGGCCCTCCTCGCGGGCCCCTCAGCCGAGGGCCACTGGTGCGGCGCCGTGGGGTTCCCGGACTTCGGGGCCGAGGCGGCAGCCAGCTTCGGTGTCGACCTCGACCGGCTCGTGCTCGTTCCCGACCCGGGGGCCGAGTGGCTCACGGCGGTGGGCGCCCTCGTGGACGTCCTGCCGGTGGTCCTGGCCCGGCCCGCGGGTCCTGTCCGCCCGGCCGAGGCGTCGCGCCTGGGGTCGCGGCTGCGCGAACGGGCCGGTGTCCTGCTCGTCATGGGCCCCTGGCCGCAGAGCGAGGGCGCCCTCGAGGCGAGGGCCTCGAGCTGGGAGGGGCTCGGGCAGGGGCACGGGCATCTCCGGCGCCATCGGGTCGAGCTCGCCCTGAGCCAGCGGGGCCGGACCCGCACGGCCGCCGTCGACCTCGCCTCCCCGCAGGCGGGGGCACTCCCCCAGCTGGGCGGCGTGCAGGGCCGGAGTGGGGCACCGCGATGAGCGGGGCCGCCCCGTCCGGGGTCCCGAGGGCCCTGGTCCTGTGGTTCCCGGACTGGCCGCTCATCGCCGCCCAGCTGGCCGGCGAGGTCCCCGACCGCGTGGCGGCGGCCGTCATCGACAAGGGGCTGGTCGCCGTGTGCTCTGCCGAGGCGCGGGCCGCCGGCGTCGCGCGAGGGCTGCGGATCAGGGAGGCGCAGGTCAGATGCCCCGAGCTCGCCACGGTTCCCGCCGACCCGGAACGCTCCGCCCGCGAATTCGAGCCCGTCGTGCGGGCCCTCGAGACCGCCGTCCCCGGAGTGCAGGTCCTGCGGCCGGGGCTGTGCGCCGTGAAGGCCCGCGGCGCCGCCCGCTACTACGGGAGCGAGGAGGCCGCCGGGGGCGCAGCGCTCGACTCGGCGGCCAGCCTCGGGCTCGAGGCACGGGCCGGGATCGCGGACTCCGTCTTCGCCGCCGAGCAGGCGGCCCGGGACGCCGCCGAGCTGCGTCCCCTCCGGATCGTCGGCCCCGGCGGATCCGCCCGGTTCCTCGCCCCCCTGCCCGTCAGCGCCCTGGGCGACGCCCGGCTCGCCTCGCTCCTGAAGCGGCTGGGCCTGAGCACGCTCGGAGACTTCGCCGCCCTTCCGGCCGCGGACGTCCGCTCCCGGTTCGGCGACGAAGGGCTCGCCGCGCACGCCCGCGCGAGCGGCCGCGACCCTCGCGCCGTCGTGCCCCGCGTTCCCCCGTCGCCCCTGGACCGGACGGCCGATTTCGAGCCCGGACTCGACCGGGTGGACCAGATCGCTTTCGCCCTGCGCCCGGTGGCCGAGGACTTCATCGGCGGGCTGATGCGCGCCGGCCTCGCCTGCACCCAGCTGAGGGTGGTGATCACCGACGAATCGGGGGCCCGTTCCGAGCGGTCCTGGGGGCACCCCAACCAGTTCAGCCCGGCCGACGCTCTGGACCGGGTCCGCTGGCAGCTGCAGTCCTCGGGGCAGGAAGTGCATCCGCGCCGCCACGGCGGTGCCGCCTGGCGCTCGTCGGGCGAGTCGATGGCCGCTCCCGTGGTCCAGGTCCGGCTGCTCCCCGAACACGTGGACCTCCTCGGACGCCGGGCACAGGCACTCTTCGGGGGCGTGGACGAGCGGCTCGACCACGGCCTGCACCGTCTTCAGACCATGCTCGGCCACGGGTCAGTGCTCCATGTGGCCTCGGGCGGCGGGCGCCTCCTGGCGGAACGGTGCCTCCTCGTGCCCTGGGGCGAGGACGCGCCGCCGGGCACGGCGGACCGCGCGGGGCGGCCGTGGCCCGGGTCGGTCCCTCCTCCCCTGCCCGCCGTCGTCTTCCCCGAGCCCCTTCCCGTGGTGCTCCTGGGCGATGACTCGGCGCCCCTGGACGTGGACGACCGCGGACTCCTCAGGGCCGCGCCTGCCTGGTTCACCCCCGCACCGGGCTCCGCCCGTCGGCCTGTCCGCAGCTGGGCAGGCCCGTGGCCCCTGCGGGAGAGGTGGTGGGACACCGCCGAGAGCCGCAGGGCCGAGCGGTTCCAGATCCTCGACGGCGACGGCGAGGCCTGGCTCCTGCTCAGGGAAGGCGGCCGCTGGTGGGCGGAGGCCCGCTATGACTGACGACGGCTGAAAGGAGGCCCCGTGGGCTGGAACAATCCGCCGATCCCGTGGAAGCACCTCCACGACATCCTCGAGGGCAAGGAGGTCTCCGCGGACGACCTCCGCGGCCGCCCCAGCCGGACCGATGCCGGGCGCGCGCCCATCGAGCATGACGGCGGGGACAGCCCCGCCTGGTCGCGCAAGCGCGGCCCCTACATCCCGCTCCCCGCGCTCGGGGAGGGCGCGCACGACGGCAGGCCCGCGCCGTCGTCCGTCGGCGCGGCGGGGCAGGCGGTCCCCTACGCGGAACTGCACGTCCATTCGCACTACAGCTTTCTCGACGGGGCCTCCTCCCCCGAGTCGCTCGTCGAGGAGGCCGTGCGCCTGGAGCTGCATGCCCTGGCGATCACCGACCACGACGGCTTCTACGGCGTCGTGAGGCTTGCCGAGGCCGCCGAGGCCTACGGGCTCCCGACGGTGTTCGGCGCGGAGCTCTCCCTCGGGCTGGGCGGGCCGCAGAACGGCGAGCCGGACCCCGAGGGAGAGCACCTGCTCGTCCTGGCCCGCGGCGAGGATGGCTACCACCGGCTCGCCGCGGCCATCACCGCCGCCCAGCTCGCCGAAGGCGCCGAGAAGGGCCGGCCCGTGTACGCGCTGGAGGACCTCGCGGAACGGCTGAGGGGGCACTGCCTCGTGCTGACCGGCTGCCGGAAGGGAGCGGTGCGCCGGGCCCTCGCCGGCCACGGGGAGGCCGCCGCCGAGCGCGCGGTCGAGGACCTTGTCGCCCTGTTCGGCGCGGACGGTGTGGCCGTCGAGCTCTACGACCACGGGAACCCGCTCGACAGTGCGCACAACGACGCCCTCGCCGCCGTCGCCGACCGCGTCGGGCTGCCCTGCGTGGCCACGAACGCGGTGCACTACGCCAGCCCGTCCGGGCATCCGCTCGCGACGGCCCTGGCCGCCGTGCGGGCGCGACGCAGCCTCGACGAGCTCGACGGCTGGCTGCCGGCGAGCGACGGCGCCCACCTGCGCAGCGGGGAGGAGATGGCCCGGCTCTTCGCCCGCTACCCGGGGGCCGTGGAGAACACCGTGCGGCTCGCGGACAGCCTCGCCTTCCCGCTGCGCTCCGCACGCCCCAGGCTGCCGAAGCAGGAGGTGCCCGAGGGGCACACCCCCATGTCCCACCTGCGCGGGCTCGTGGACCGCGGCATCGAGGACCGCTACGGCATCCCGGGCCCGGGATGGCGGGGGCCGGTCCCCCCGGAGGAGGTCCGCGAGCGCGTCGAGAAGGAGCTCGCGGTCATCGAGAAGAAGGACTTCCCGGGCTACTTCCTCATCGTCCACGAGATCGTGCAGTTCGCCCGCAGCCGCGGCATCCTGTGCCAGGGGCGCGGGTCGGCGGCCAACTCCGCCGTGTGCTACCTGCTCGGAATCACGGCCGTGGACAGCATCGCCTACCGCCTGCCGTTCGAGCGCTTCCTGTCGAGCCTGCGGGAGGAGGAGCCGGACATCGACGTCGACTTCGACTCGGACCGCCGCGAGGAGGTCATCCAGCACGTCTACGCGAAGTACGGCAGGGCGAACGCGGCCCAGGTCGCCAACGTGGTGAGCTACCGGCCCAAGAACGCCGTGCGGGACGTCGCGAAGGCCTTCGGCTACAGCCAGGGCCAGCAGGACGCCTGGTCCAAGCGCCTCGAGCGCTGGGACGCGCTCTCCGCCGCGAAGAGCCAGCCCGGCCCGGGAACCGGGGGGCCGCCCGAGGCCGACGGCATCCCGCCGCGGGTCCTCGCGCTCGCCGAGCAGTTCCTCGGCTACCCGCGCCACCTCGGCATCCATTCGGGGGGAATGGTGCTCACCGAGCGGCCCGTGGGCGAGGTGGTGCCGATCGAGCATGCCCGCATGGAGGACCGCACCGTCCTGCAGTGGGACAAGGACGACTGCGAGTGGATGGGGCTGGTCAAGTTCGACCTGCTCGGGCTGGGCATGCTCGCCGCCCTCCAGTACTGCTTCGACATGGTCGAGGAGCACTTCGGCGTGCGGTGGCGGATCGAGGACATCCCCAAGGAGGAGCCGGCCGTCTACGACATGCTGTGCCGCGCCGATTCGGTCGGGGTGTTCCAGGTGGAGTCGAGGGCCCAGATGAGCACACTGCCGAGGCTGCGTCCGCGGGAGTTCTACGACCTCGTCGTCGAGATCGCGCTCATCCGGCCGGGCCCCATCCAGGGCGGGGCGGTCCATCCGTACATCCGGCGGCGGGCCGGCGAGGAGGACATCACCTACCCCCACCCCCTCCTCAGGCCGGTTCTCGAGCGCACGCTCGGCGTCCCGCTGTTCCAGGAGCAGCTCATGCAGATGGCCATGGCGATCGGGGGCTGCACCGCCGAGGACGCGGACCTCCTGCGCCGGGCCATGGGATCCAAGCGGGGCGTGGAGAAAATCGGCACCCTCCGCGAGAAGCTCTTCGCCGGGATGGCGGCGAACGGGCTGACGCCCGAGGAGTCGAAGGCCATCTATACCCAGATCGCGGCGTTCGCGGACTTCGGCTTCGCGGAGTCCCACTCGATCAGCTTCGCCGTGCTGGTGTACGCGAGCTCGTGGCTCAAGCTGCACTACCCCGGGGCGTTCCTCGCGGCGCTGCTGCGGGCCCAGCCCATGGGGTTCTACTCCCCGCAGACGCTCGTCGCGGACGCGAGGCGGCATGGCGTCGTCGTGCTCCGTCCCGACATCCTCCGCTCCCGCGCGGACGCGTGCCTCGAGGCGCACGACGCCGAGGGGCCGCCGACGGTGCCCTGGCCGCCGGCGTCGTGGGCCGGGGAGGAGTCCGCCGGCCTCGACGCGTGCCTCGACAGGTTCCAGCCGCCGATCGGCCCGTTCGACCCGGAGGCACCCGACGAGTCCGCCGCGCACCGGCGCGACGGCAGCCGTGCGGTGAGGCTGGGGCTCTCGAGCGTCAAGGGGATCGGCAAGGACCTCGCCGAGCGGATCGTCGCCGAGCGGGAGTCCGGCGGGGCGTACCGGGGCATCGCGGAGCTGTCGCGCCGCACGGGCCTCACGGCGGAGCAGCTCGAGTCGCTCGCGTCGGCGGGGGCACTGGACTCCCTCGGGCTCACGCGGCGCGAGGCGCTGTGGCAGTCGGGGGCCGCCGCCCTCGAGCGGCCGGGCCAGCTCCCCGGCTCCCAGCCGTACGTCCAGCCGCCCCTCCTGCCGGAGCTGAGCGAGGAGGAGGTGGTGGCCTACGACCTCTGGGCCACGGGGGTCGCCACGGACGGCCATCCCCTCCGGCACGCCAGGGACGTGCTCGACGCCCGGGGCGTGCTCCGCATCGACCAGCTGCGCACCGCGGAACCGGGCAGCCGCATCGAGGCCGCCGGTGTCGTGACCCACCGGCAGCGGCCCGGGACGGCCCAGGGCATCACGTTCCTCAATCTGGAGGACGAGACGGGCATCCTCAATGTGGTCTGCAGCGTCGGGGTCTGGACCCGGTACCGGCGGGTGGCGCAGCAGGCACCGGCCATGGTGATCCGGGGCATGCTCGAACGGTCCAAGGAGGGCGTCACGAACCTGGTCGCGGACCGGCTCGAGGCCCTGCCCCTGCGGGCGAAGACGTCGAGCCGGGACTTCCGCTGAGCTGCCTCCCGGGCGCTACCCCTGCTGCGGTGCGTTCTGCCACAGTCCGAGGATGTTGCCCTCCGTGTCCTTGAAGTACGCGGCGAAGCCCATCTCCCCCACGGGCAGCTTCGGGGACACGGTCGATCCGCCCAGCTTCCCGATCGTCGCGAGGGCGGCGTCGATGTCCTCGACGTCCACGGTGATGATGGGGGTCTTGGGCGGGAACTCCTCGCTGCGCACGAACATGCCGCCGTTGATGCTGCCCGATTCGGTCGGCGTGCCGTTCTCGTCGCTGGGCGTGGTGCCGACCATCCAGTAGTCCATCCCGGGGACGGGCGTGAGGCCCCACCCGAAGGCCTCGGAATAGAACTTCTCCGCGCGCCCCGAATCGTCCGCGGGAATCTCGAAGTGAACGACTTTCCCTGACATGGCATCGCCTTCCTCGTCAGCGCCACGGCGCCGCTTCCAGCGCCACCAGCATGGTTTTGGACCGAGCGGCGCACGTCAAGGGTTCACGCGGCCACGGCCGCACGTTTGTCGTCGGCGCGTGGCAGGATGATGCGGTGACGCTCGCCGACCCCCTCCCCCGGGCCGCCCTTCCCGCCCTGGGAACGGCGGACGCCGACGGCTCGTGGCCTGCGCCCGACCACTACTCCCTGGCCGCCACGTGCTTCCCCCTCCAGCGGGGCGATGGGGACCCCTGCTTCGCGCCCCACCCCGCCGGCCTCTGGGCGGCCTTCCGGACACCCGAGGGGCCCGCCTCGCTCCTGCTGACCCACGCCGCCGGGACGCTGAGGGCCCGCGCCTGGGGCGACGGCGCGGCGTCGGCCGTCGCGTCAGCGCCCGCGCTGCTCGGCCTCACCGACGACTGGTCCGCGTTCGACGACGAGGCGTACCTCGCGCGCCTGCCCCGCCTCGTCCGCGAGGCACGACGCCGCAACCCGGCGCTGCGCCTGCCCTCGACGGGGCGCGTGGTCGACGCGCTCGTGCCCACGATCCTCGAGCAGAAGGTCACCACCCTCGAGGCCCGGCGCGCCTACCGGTACCTTGTGCGCCGCCACGGCTCCCAGGCGCCCGGTGCGGGAACCGTCGCGCCCGCGGGGCTCATGGTCGCTCCGAGCGCGGAGGGCTGGCTGCGGATCCCTTCGTGGGAGTGGCACCGCGCAGGGGTGGGCCCCCAGCGCTCGGACACGGTGATGCGCGCGCTGCGGTCGGCGGCGGGGCTCGAGCGGCTCGCGTCCCGGACCGCGCAGGAGGCCGCAGCCGCGCTGCAGTCCATCCCCGGGATCGGCATCTGGACGGCCGCCGAGGTCACGCAGCGCACGCACGCGGACCCGGACTCGATCTCGGTCGGGGACTACCACCTCGCCCACTTCGTCGGCTATGCGCTCACCGGCGAGCGCACCGACGACGCCGGGATGCTGCGCCTCCTCGAGCCGTGGCGCGGGCACCGGCAGCGGATCGTGCGCATGCTGTACCTCTCGGGCGTCCGGGCGCCGCGGTACGGGGCCCGGATGACGGTCCAGGACCACCGCTTCCACTGACTCCCGCCGAGATCACCCCCACTGACGCCGAAGTCACCCCCAAGTGACGCCGAAGTCACCCCCAAGTGACGCCGAGATCACCCCCTGCGGCGGTCCGGACCCGCACTGCGTGACCCCTAGACTTGACGCCATGCCTCTGGCCGCTGTGGGCGCCGTCCTCCTTGTCCTCGGCGGTGCGGCCGTCGCTGCCGGCCTTCTGGCGTGGGAGGACGTCGGCGCCCTCGCCGATCGGGTGGTTCCGATCCTCGCCTTCGTCGCGGCCATCACGGTCGTCACCGAGCTGTTCAACGCGGCGGGCCTCTTCGAGTGGATCGCTGCACGCTTCCGCCGCTGGGGCCGGGGCCGGGCCTGGCTGCTATGGGGCCTCGTCACGGTCCTGTCCCTGACGGCCACGGTCTTCCTCTCCCTGGACACGACAGCGGTGCTGCTGACTCCGATCGTCGTGGTGCTCGCCCGGAGCTGCCGGCTCCCGCCGCTGCCGTTCGCGCTCACGGCGGTGTGGCTCGCCAACACCGGGTCCCTGCTGCTCCCGGTCTCCAACCTGACGAACCTCCTGGCCCTGCACTCCCTGGGCAACGTGTCGCCGGTGGAATTCGCCGCCCGGATGGCGCTGCCCGCCCTGTGGTGCGCGCTCGTGCCAGTGCTCGCCGTCGGCGTGCTGTTCCGGAAGGACCTGCGCGCCCGCTACGACCCGCTCCGCGCGTCCCGGACGCCGGCGGAGGGAGACGGCGGCGCTCGGGCCGATCGGGTCCTGCTCGGAACCAGCGCCGTCGTCCTCGCGTTCCTGCTGCCGGGCCTCGTCTCAGGCCTGGCCCCCTGGATCCCCTCGGTGGCCGCGGCTGCAGTGCTCGTCCTCGCGTTCGCGGCACGGCGGCCGCGGGCCCTGCGCTGGGCGCTCGTGCCGTGGCAGCTGGTGGTGTTCGCGGCGGGCCTGTTCCTGCTCATGGAGGCGCTCCAGCACCTTGGCGGCGGTGACCTCGCGGCGGCGCTGCTCGGCTCGGGGAGCGGGCCGCTGGACCTCGTCCGGGTCGCAGCCGTCGGCGCGGCCGGGTCCAACCTCGTCAACAACCTTCCCGCGTACCTCGCCTTCGAACAGTCCGCGGGGGGTCCGGCGCGCCTGGCCGCCCTGCTCGTGGGCGTCAACGCCGGGCCACTCATCACGCCCTGGGCCTCGCTCGCCACGCTGATCTGGCATGAGCAGCTGCGGCGGCTCGGCGTCTCGATCTCGTGGTGGGGGTACGCGGCGGCGGGGGCCGTGCTCGTCCCGCTCATGGTCGTTCCGGCCGCGCTCCTCGCCGCCGTCCCGTGAGCTGTTCAGCCGAGCCCGAGCCGGGCGATGGCCTCCTCGCGCATCTCGACCTTGCGGATCTTCCCCGACACGGTCATCGGGAACGACTCGCGGATGTCCACGTACTGCGGGACCTTGTAGTGGGCGAGCCGGCCGCGGCAGAAGTCGGCGATATCCGCGGCGGTCAGCGGCTCCGCGCCCGGCTTCAGGATGATGCAGGCCATGAGCTCCTCGCCGTACCTCGCGTCCGGGACGCCGATGACCTGGACGTCCTGGACGGACGGGTGCTGGTAGAGGAACTCCTCGATCTCGCGCGGATAGACGTTCTCGCCGCCGCGGATCACCATGTCCTTGATCCGGCCCTCGATCACGAGGTACCCGTCCTGGTCCATGCGGGCGAGGTCGCCGGTGTGCATCCACCCGTCGGGATCGATGGCCTGGGCGGTCTTGTCGGGCTGGTCCCAGTACCCGGCCATGACGGCGTAGCCGCGCGTGCAGAGCTCCCCGATCTGGCCGCGTTCGACCGTTTCCCCCGAGGGGCCCACGACCTTCGACTCGAGGTGCGGCATGGTCCGCCCGACGGTCTCGGTGCGCTGGGCGAGCGTGTCGCCGTCGCGCGTCATCGTGGAGACCGGCGAGGTCTCCGTCATGCCGTAGCAGATCGCGACGTCCGTCATGTGCATGTCGGCGATGACGCGCTTCATGACCTCGATCGGGCACAGCGAGCCCGCCATGACCCCTGTCCGCAGCGTGCCGAGCCGGTACGAGGAGAAGTCGGGCAGCGCGAGTTCGGCGATGAACATCGTGGGCACCCCGTAGAGGGATGTGCCCCCGAAGTCCTGCACGGCGCCCAGCGTCGCGGCGGGGTTGAAGCCGCGCGCGGGGAGGATCGTGGCGCACCCGTGCGAGTAGGCGGCCAGGTTGCCGATGACCATCCCGAAACAGTGGTAGAAGGGCACCGGGATCACCACGCGGTCCTCCTCGGTGTACCGCAGGAGCTCCCCGATCGAGAACCCGTTGTTGAGGATGTTCCGGTGCGTGAGCGTCGCGCCCTTGGGGAACCCGGTGGTGCCGGAGGTGTACTGGATGTTGATCGGGTCCCCGGGCGCCAGGGTCGCCGCGCGCTCGGCGACGGCCGACGCCGGCACCTCCCCCGCCCGCCCGACGAGCGCCTCCCACGTGGTCTCCTCGGGCGACACCGGCTCGCCCGCCTCGTAGACCGCCCCGCCCGAGGCGCGGGGCGCCGGCAGGAACACGAGCTCGCGCAGGTCCGGGCACTCGGCAAACGCGTCGCGGGCCATCGCGACATACTCGCTCGTGCGGTCGCTCGGGGCGACGACCAGCATGCGCATGCCGTTCTGCTTCACCACGAACTGCAGCTCGTGGCTGCGGTAGGCGGGGTTCACGTTGACGAGGATTGCGCCGATCGCCGCGGTGGCGTACTGGAGGATGGTCCATTCGGCGCAGTTCGGGCTCCAGATGCCCACCCGCTCGCCCTTGCCCACCCCGGCGGCGAGCAGGCCGCGGGCGGCGGCATCGACGTCGTGCGCGAGCTCGGCGTAGGTCCAGCGTCGGGCGGCGTCAGCGCCGGCGTCGGACGCGGCTTCCACGAGGGCCTCGCGGTCCGCGAAACGCTCCGCGATGCGGGCGAAGTTGGCGCCGATGGTCTCCTCGAGCAGGGGCGTCGTCGTCTCGCCTGCCGTGTAGGACGTCTGCATGATGGAAAGCTACCAACTCGGTAGGCTGGCCACCATGACTGATCCCGTGCGCCTGAAGGCGACCTTCATCCCGAACGAGGGCGAGTTCTTCCGCGTGAAGCTGGCCCTGGACATCGCGATCGAGGAGGTCCAGCGCGAGCCGGGCTGCCTCCAGTACGAGATCACGGAGGAGTCCGAGGACCGGATCATCCTGTCCGAGCTGTGGGCCTCCGAGGAGGAGCTGGACGCGCACTCGAAGGGCGCCGCTGTCCAGGACCTCAACGAGTCCCTCAGCGCCCTCCTGGCGGAGCCCGTCAAGGTCGAGCGCGTCTGACCGCTGCACGCGCGCTGACCCCGGCGTAACGACGACGGGGCCGCTCCCCCTCCAGCGGGGGGCGGCGCCGTCGCGCTGTGGTCAGCGCTGCAGGCTCAGTTGTCCGAGCCCTTGGCCTGCGCCTCGGCGACCTTCTTGTGGACGTCCTCCATGTCGAGGCCCTTGACCGCCTCGATGACCTGCTCGAGGGCGGCCGGCGGGAGGGCGCCGGGCTGGGAGAAGACGAGGACCTTCTCGCGGAATGCCATCAGGGTCGGGATGGAGGTGATGTTGGCCTGCGCCGCCAGCATCTGCTCGGCCTCGGTGTCCACCTTCGCGAAGACCACGTCGGAGTGCTTCTCCGAAGCAGCCTCGTAGGTCGGCGCGAACTGGCGGCAGGGGCCGCACCAGGACGCCCACCAGTCGACCAGGACGATGTCGTTGTTCTCGATGACGTCGGCGAACTGCTCGCCGGTGATGTTCTTGGTTGCCATTCCCGCGCTCCTCACGTGTTTCTGCGGTCTTGGAAGTCTCAACGATACCCGTGGGGGTTTCATTCCCACGCGGCCCACCCGGTCGCGGACACACCGCACCGTCGTGGTTACCTTCCCCCGCAGCCGCCGCTCAAACGGCGGAGGGCTCGTGGGCGGTGACGTAGCGCCGGCCCGCCAGCGCGATCGCGATCGACACCACGAGCGCGGCCGCCGAGGCGTAGAACGGGACGGGGGCGCCGAAGGTCTCCCCGAGCCACGTGGCGATGAAGGGCGCAAGCGCCCCGCCCATCCAGCGCACGAAGTTGTAGCCCGCACTGGCCACCGGGCGCGGCGCGTCGGAGATGCCCATCACGAGCTCGGTGTAGACCGTGTTGTTCACGCCCAGCAGCGCGCCGGCCACGATGGTCAGCACGACGACGGCCGGGACCGCGTGGACCGCGGCCGCGACGGCGAGGCCCACGAGGACGAGCGCGAGGCCTGACAGGGTTCCGGCGAGGACGGTGATGTCGCCGAACCGGGCCTGGAGCGGCGGGGCGAGGAACACCGAGCAGACCGCGAGCGCGACGCCCCAGCCGAAGAACACGGCGCCGATCCCGTACGCATCCATGCCGAGGATGAACGGGACGAAGGCGAGGACCGTGTAGAAGCCGAAGTTGTAGAAGAACGCGCTGCCCGCCACCGAGCGCAGTCCGGCGTGGCCGAGGGCCTTGAGCGGGTCGCGGAACCTGGTCTTCCGGGCAGCCGCCGGGGTCTTGGGGAGCGTGGCCAGGATGGCGATGAACGCCACGGCCATGAGGGTGGCGGTGCCGAAGAACGGCATGCGCCACTGCCATCCGCCAAGGAGGGCTCCCGCGAGCGGGCCGAGGGAGAGCCCGAGTCCCAGCGCGGCCTCGTAGAGGATGATCGCGGTCGCCGTCCCGCCCGAGGCCACGCCCACGATCACGGCCAGCGCCGTGGCCACGAAGAGCGAGTTGCCCAGGCCCCAGCCGGCACGCCACCCGATGAGCTCGGCCACGCTCTGGCTCGTGCCGGCCAGGCTCGAGAAGACGACGATGAGGGCGAGGCCGATGAGCAGGGTCTTCTTCCCGCCGATCCGCGAGGAGACCCACCCGGTCACGAGCATCATGACGGCCGTGACGAGGAAGTAGCTCGTGAACAGGAGGGAGACCTGGCTCGGACTCGCATCCAGGTTGGCGGCGATGGCCGGGAGGATCGGGTCCACGAGGCCGATCCCCATGAAGGCGAACACCGAGGCCGCGGCAGTGGCCCAGACCGCCTTGGGCTGGCGGAAGAACGAGGCCTTCTCCGCAGCGAGGACCTCGTGGCCGGCCGGGTGGCCCGCCTGGGGTGACGCCGGGGCGCTGGTCTGGTGGGAGCGGACGCCGGGTTCGGCGGTCATGCGGGCTTCTCCGTCTCTGTGAAGTACTGGTTGATCTTGTCCATGACCGGCAGCGCGGCGGCGAGGGCTGCGCGCTCCGCCTCGGTCAGGGTGGCGATAGCTGCTGCCATGAGCTCATTGCGGCCGCCGTTGGCCTCGGCTGCGGCACGGTCACCGGCCGGGGTGCGGCGCACGACGACGGCGCGCGCGTCGAGCGGGTCGGCGCGCCTTTCGAGGAGCCCGGCCCGTTCCAGCCGGGCCACCTGCTCTGTCGCGGAAGGCACCTTCACGCCGAGGTTCTTGGCGATGACGCCCATGCGGAGCCCCTCGCCCTCGGCCATGTTCAGCACGCTCAGCTGGGCGGCGGGGAGGGTCGAGACCTCATCGAGCCTCCGCGCGACCCATACGCCGTGCCGGAGGGCTTCGCGGAAGCCGCCTGCAAGGGCGGTCACGTCGTCACTGGAACTCATATTTAGGTAGCCTAAATGTTAGGATGCCTAAAATCAAGCTCCGGCTCGCCGCCCCGTACACTCAGTGCACCGGCAGGAGGGGGTCCCGTGAGCAGTTTCCTGTTCGTCACGTGGGAGGGCGGCGGCAACGCGGTGCCCTTCCTCGCCCTCGGGCAGGAGCTTGTGGCCCGCGGGCACGCGGTCACCGTGATGGGGCATGCCTCCCAGTCCGGAGCCTTCGCTGCCGCGGGGGTCCCGTTCTGCGGGTCGCCCGGCGCCGCGGCGCTGACCGGCACGTCGCCGCTCGCGCTCCTGAAGGTCATCACGAGCCCGGGCATGCAGCAGGACGTCCTCGCCGAGGTCGCCACGCGGCCGGCGGACGTCGTCGTCGTCGACGTGGTCCTGTTCGGGGTCATGGACGCCCTGCGCCGCGTCGGCCGCGAGTACGTCGTCCTCGAGCACACCCTGGACGGCATGCTCCGCAGGATGCTCCCCGTTGCGCAGGCCGCCCTGCTCCCCGTGGGGCTGTGCCCGATGGACCTGCTCGACGCCGGCCGGCCGGTCATGACGGCGTCGATCCCGGAGTTCGACCGCGGCCACGGCAACGTGGTCCACGTCGGGCCGATGGTGCGCGGCGTCCCCGCGCGCCCGGAGACGCCCACGGTGCTGGTCAGCCTCAGCACGGCCGGCTTCCCGGGGCTGGCCGCGACGTTCCAGCGCGTCCTCGACGCGGTCGACGGCGTTGCGGCGCGGCTGATCGCGACGACCGGGCCCTCGCTCGACCCGGCGGCGCTCCGGATCCCCGACGGGGTCGAGGTGCACCGGTGGCTGCCCCACGAGGAGGTCCTGCCGCACGTGTCGCTCGTGGTCTCACACGGCGGGCACGGGACCGCCATGGCGGCACTCTCCCACAGCGTCCCTCTCCTGATCCTCCCCCTCAGCCCGACGACCGACCAGCCGTGGGTGGGGCGCGCCGTCGAACGCGCCGGGGTCGGCAGGAGGCTTCGCCGCACCTCGGCACCGCGGAGGATCCGCGCGGCCGTCGAACAGCTCCTCGGCGACGGCCCGCACCGCGCCGCGGCAGCACGCATGGGCGAGCGCGCCAGGGCCCTGGACGGGCGGACGCGCGGCGCGGACCTCCTCGAGTCGGTGGCGGCACGAAGCCCGTGAGAGGGCGCTGCCAGCGATCCCGCCCCTAGACGAGGGGACTAAAATGTACTGATGGGTACAGATGAACTCCTGGCGCTGATCCAGGAACACCACGCCGACGGTCTGGCCCACCTGCGAGCCCGCCTATGGTCCCCCTCCGGACGCGACGGCCCGGACCGGGGGCCGGATTGGCAGCGCCCCTCCATGGGGCCCGTCAGGTCCGTGGAGGACCGGTCCCTGAGCGTCACGCTGGACGCCCGCGTCAGCTCCTACTCGTGGTTCGCCTCCGATCCGTCGCTGACCGGGGACCTCTACACCGTGTCCATGAGGACCGATCACAGACTGCTGGGCCAGCGGACGGCGCTGGGCCACAGCGAGGCCGACGCCTGGGCGCTGGCGGTCCTCGGCTCGCAGAACGCCCGGATGATCTACTGGTCCGTGGCCGTCGTGGGCCTGGTCACGACCCTCTGCCACCACCTGTACGTGGATCCGGCGGGCCAGACGGCGCGGCTTCCCCGGGGAAGCTCTCTGGCGGAGCGGTCGGCGCGCATCTCGGATTCACTGGACTGACAGGAAAGCAGAACACCCCCGGTCCGAAGACCGAGGGTGTTCTCTCACAACGTGGCAGATGAGGGATTCGAACCCCCGTAGGCAATGCCAGCTGATTTACAGTCAGCCCCCTTTGGCCGCTCGGGTAATCTGCCAAGATCAACACGCAGTTCACCGGCCATCCGGTGTCCTGCGGTGCGAGCAAGACAACCTTACAGAACATTCGGCCACGCGTCGAATCGGGGCTCGGGCAGGGGCTGCGGCCAAGTTTTCAGGCAGTCCCGGCGCCGCTGGCGGCGGCATCCGAGAGGATCTGCTGCCTCAGCTGGGCCTCCAGGAATGCCGCCTGCTCTCCCGTGATCTGCCGGAGCGCCACAGCGCGCTGGAGGTCCGCGTGGACGCCGTCGAGCCGTGCCGTGGGCGCCGGGGCCGGGGACATCACGACGCCGGCGGCGAGCGTCGCCGCTGCCACGACGCCGCCCGCGGCGGCGGCCGCCCTCCCTGCGAAGGTGCGCTTCGCCGTCGTCGATCCCTCAGCGCCTCCGCGGCGCGCGTCTGTCGAAGACACGGATTCCTCCCTTGCCAGCCTTGTCGATGGATCCAACGATTCCAGCGGAGATTGCGATCCCACTGGGCTTCGGCTGAGAGTGAACTGTGCGCCGCAACCCACGCTCACGGGGTCGCCGGAAGGGCGCAGGAGGCTAGTCTGGTGGCCAGCATCTGACCACGAACAGTTCCGGAGGCAGCCATGGCAGATTCGACATTCGACGTTGTGAGCAAGGTAGACAAGCAGGAGGTCGCCAACGCCCTCAACCAGGCGCAGAAGGAGATCGCCCAGCGCTACGACTTCAAGGGCGTCGGGGCGGAGATCGACTTCTCGGGCGAGAAGATCCTCATGAAGGCCAACGCCGAGGAGCGGGTCAAGGCCGTTCTGGACGTGTTCGAGTCGAAGCTCATCAAGCGCGGCATCTCCCTGAAGTCCCTCGACGCCGGCGAGCCCTTCGCCTCCGGCAAGGAGTACCGCATCGAAGCCTCCATCAAGGAGGGCATCTCGCAGGAGCACGCGAAGAAGATCTCCAAGCTCATCCGCGACGAGGCGCCCAAGAGCGTCAAGGCGCAGATCCAGGGCGACGAGCTCCGTGTCTCCTCGAAGTCCCGCGACGACCTGCAGTCCACGATCGCCCTGCTCAAGGGCTACGAGGACGTGGACCTCCAGTTCGTCAACTTCCGCTGAATCGGGGACTTCTCCCGCATGATTCCGGGCCTCAGTTAGCCCGAGTCCTCACACACTCCCCAGGGTTCCCGAGGACCGCACGCATCAGCCCCGATGCTGCGGTCCTCGTCCTGTCTTCGGCGGACGGCCATAGGTGGGCATAGTGTTGAGCGTGAGGCTCGGCTTGCGTGCCCGATGGACCGCTGGACGGTCACGACGTCGCCCCCGTCCGCGATGAGGCCCGAGGCGCAGAAGTGCCGCAGGTCGTGCAGCGTGAACTCCTCGAGCCCAGCAGCCTCCCGCACGTTGCGCCACTGGTTCCCGGCCGCGTTCCGGTTGAGCAGGTGCCGCCCAGACTGAACAGCCACTGCTCGTCGCCGTAGACCCCCACCGTCTCGATATGCGGGTCAGCATCGTCAGGAACTCGTCCGGGAGGAACACGACCCGCTCGGACCCGTGCTTGGGCGGCACCACCTCGGTATTGGCGCGGTTGTCCCCCGAACCTGCCGGGATACCGCGATCGTCCGGCGCAGGAAGTCGACGTCCCGGACTTGCAGCCGTGACGCCTCCCCCAGACGCAGGCCAGCGAAGGCACACAGGTGGATCAGAAGGTGTCGCACTCGATGGAGACGAGGACGCGACGGCGAATTCGACAATCCTGTTTCCCTGGTGCAATCAGTCGCAGGGGAATCGTCCCATGCCGCGCGCCCGTGGCGCAGCCGAAGACGAGCTCGCTAGGGTGAGGCGCTGCCGGGGGACTTGACCAGAAGACGATTGAAGCGCGCCTGACGACCTAAGGCGCGGCCCTGTGGAAAGGCAAGCCGTATGCGTGGCTTGAGGCACGTTCCGAGTGGGAGCGGGAGCACGACGCCGTCCTCGCGGACGCGCCGAGCTGGCCGGACTTCCCGTGGGATCCGAAGCTCGATCCGGGTACGGAGCGGCCAGCTTCCCCGGTGGGACACTGACGACCATCCCCGAAGGAGTGTCTACCCTATGATGAGTTGGCTGATCGCATTCTTCACGGCCGCGGCATCGGCGTGCGAAACTCGGAACTCGATGGTGTTGCCGCTTGTGATGACGCACACCTTGGAGTTGACGAGGCCGTCCCGTTTCGTTGTGACCCCTGTGATCTGCTTGATCGGGATCATGTCGGTTGAGGCCTTCTTACGCGGTGCCAAGAGGGACATCCCCGACGTGAAGGCGGCTGCCGCAACGCTCCTGCTCTTGTCGCGATCCCACTCGATGCGGTCGGAGTAGATTCGGACCTTGGCGTTCTTTCCCTCTATGTGGCTTGTGAATTCCATGACCGGTGTCGTTTCCATGACAGCTGTCCTCTCGGCTTGTTCACGTCCGTTGAGCCACAGGCCTTGCAGTATCTATGCTGCGGCGAAGGCCTGCCCGCGGTCCATACGTTGATCCCCGTAAGCCGTGATCGCATCCGGTGCGATCAGTGCGTAGAGGCTGGCAGCTCTCGACGGGGCGACGTGGAGTATAGGCGAGCGAGCCCCAGCATTGCTTTCCACATGATCTTTCAGCCACGCCTGGCCGCATCCATGGCTCGGGCCGGCATTTCAGCCGCCCTGCATGCTGAGGTTCAGCGCGAACGGGCTCTGCTAGAACCCCAAGGGCTTCCCTGTTCGCCGACGGTCTTGACCCTCGAAAAGGGCAGGACGAAACTAAGGCCATCGCACAACACTGCGAGCAGGGGGATGTGACAATGGCGAGGAAAGCAAATACTGGCCCGACCCCGCAACGGCCGTCAGGCCAAGGTCCAGAAGCCAAGGCGAAGCGCCCGTTCTGGAAGAAGAAACGGTTCATCATTCCCGCCGCACTCTTGTTTCTGATCATTATCATCAGTGCGCTCAGCGGCCGGGGCGGGAACACAAGCCAGCCGAGTGCAAACCAGGCTTCCGAGACGGCCTCTCCCAGCGCCACCACGCAGCCTGCAGCGCCCAGCCCCTCACAAACCGCCCCAGCGCCTGCGGCGACCCAGCCTGCTCCGGCGCCGAAGACGACTCAAGCTGCCCCGGCGCCCGCTCCAAAGATCCAGCCCTTTACCCGAAACGGCGCGGGAGATGATGTCTTCAACATCGATCTCGGCGGCAACCCGGCCATCGTGATGTTCGACTGCCCTGCGTGTTCATCGAACACCGTGCTTCAGACCAACGGCCGTGACAGTCTGCTGGTCAACACCATCGGCGCCTACAAGGGTTCGCATCTGATCGACACGTCGAAGACCTCGAACACCACAGAGCTCACGGTAAAGGCGGATGGCGACTGGACGGTCACCATCACTGACCCGTCGACCGCTCCTCGCACAGATGGACCGGCCCAAGGCCATGGCGACGCGGTCGTCTACATGGAGGCGAAGTCGAGCAAGGCCAGTATCACGAACACCGGCAAGGGAAACTTCGTGGTCACTGGTTATGCCAGCGCATTCCCGCAGCTCGCGGTCAACGAGATTGGCTCCTACAAGGGAACTGTTCCTTTGAGCCTGCCCGCTTTCGTACAAGTCATCTCCGAGGGCGACTGGACGATTACTCCGGGTTAGGGACGACCCTTGGTTCCCGTTCCGCCCGCTGACAACCGCCAGAGAACGGAAGCTCGTAGCGACCGATTGGGGCCCGGTCTGGGACGGGGTGAGAAGCCTATCGATAAGGTGGAGCGAAGAGGCTAGCTTCTTGCGGCTCCGCAGGGAAAGGGAGAAAGTCCGCAGGAGGCCCAGCCAAGTGCCGTTCAGGCCATCACTGCCCAAAGCAAAACCCCGGAATCATGCGGAAGACAACGATTGCCGGCCTGTCGTATTCCGGGCGTTCCTGCACGTGACACGCCCTCCTGCCGGAGTGTCAGCCGAGCATGGCGGTGAGGGCGTTGATGAGGGTGGATTCGACGCCGTTGGTGCCGGCGCGGAAGTGGGCGATGTGGCCGTAGACGGTCATGGAGCCGCCGGCGATGCCGGGGGCGTCGGTGTCCCAGCCGCCTTCGTAGCTGCCGGCGGTCATGTACGGGGAGAAGTACTCGTTGGTCGGGATGTAGCAGCAGGATTCGTTGGCGTAGCCGCCGATCCAGATCCCGGCCGATCCGCCGTACTTGGACCGGAAGTAGACGGCGTAGCCGCTGACCATCTCCCCGCCGACGAAGGCCATCCGCAGCGGGGTGCCGCCGCCGATGGTCCAGACCTGGAAGGGGGAGGGGACGCTGGTGGCGACGTTGCCGGAGTCGATCCTGGCCATCATCATCTGCGCGTGGCGCACGTAGTATGCCGGGAAGCCGCTCGGGTTGGGCAGGCGGGCGGCGTAGGCATTGCGGAGCGCGGCCAGGTTCCCAGCCGAGGTGTCGATGTCGAGGGGCAGGCCGACTTCCTGGTACCTGGTGGTGATGGGGCCGGTGAGGGCGCGGCCGGCGCTCTGGGCGGCGCTGAGGACGGCAGACCCGAGGCTGTCTCCCCACTGGTCGCGCAGCGCCCAGCTGGGGGGAGAGCCCGCAGGGTTCTGGTCGCCTGCCGGGCCGAGGAGGAAGAGGGCGAAGGCGTCGGAGCGGTTCTCGATGTAGTTGCACGCCCCGGCGGGGTAGTCGCCGTCGAACAGGGAGCGGTCGCCCGCGGCGACGGGGTGGGTGCCATAGCCGAAGATGACCACGGCCGGCGTGCCGTTCGACCGCCGGCAGACGAGCACGGGCACATCGGTCTCGACATAGCGCAGGCCAGCCCTATTCACCGACCAGGTCTGCTGGATGACCTGGTAGTCCAGGGTCACGCTGGTCTGCGCCGCGCCGAGCGCGCTCTGGGCGGCCTCGACGATCCGGTCCTCGAGCCAGGACGAGTACGCCCGGATCTGGTCGAGCTGGACCATCCCATACGTCGTGAACGGGTGCAGCGCGTCGACGAGCGTCGGACCGTTGTGCGTGTGGGTGGCCTGCAGCAGGATGTCCGAGGTTGCCCAGTTCGCGAGCGCGAGGAGCCGCGGCCGGATGCGCTGGTGCATCGTCCGCGGGATCGCGAGGATGTCGACGCTCAGGATCAGGCGCGGGGCGCCGTTCTCACGGATCACCGCCGCGCGGACCCACAGCGGCTGGTACGGGGTGCTGCTCGTGGCGAGGCGTCCGCCGTCCGGCGTGCCGTAGCCGGCCATGTAGGGGTTGGAACTCAGGGTGGGCGTGATGTTGACCTTCGCCGTCGCCACAGTGAACGCCATCCGCGCTCCCCTCGGGTCATCTGCCTTCGGGAGCGCGGCCCCTCTCGGGCGAGCCCATCGGCATCTCGATGTCTGAAATCGCTTTATTAGACCACGCGGAACCGCAGCTTCCCTGCACCCCTCGGTACGCCCCGCCGCCTCCCCTACCAGCCAATAGCGCATGAAATATTTGCGTAATCTCCACATGGGCCACTACTGTCCGAGTTAGGCAAGCCTCACCAAACTGATGCACCCACCTGACCGAAGGACAACCATGCCCTCGACCGCCAAGCCGGCCGCACGCCGTCGTGCGCGCCTCACAGCCCTCCGTTCCCTGGCCTTCCGTTCCGCAGCCCTCGCCGCCGTCGTCGCGGCGCCGCTCGCCCTCGCAGCGTGCGGCGGGGACACGACGGCCTCGCCGGCCGCGTCCCCGTCCACCACCAAGACGGTAGACGCCGAGACCGCCGCGCTGCTCGAGAAGGGCGAGAGCACCTTCACCGCGTTCATCAAGAGCGAGTCGGACACGCTCCTCGAGGGCACCAAGGCCTTCGCCGCCGAGTTCGAAGAGGGCGACGTCGACAAGGCGCGGGCGCTCTACGCGAGCACCCGCATGCACTGGGAACGGATCGAGCCGGCAGCCGAGAAATTCAAGGAGTTCGACGCGAAGCTCGACACCCGCGAAGCGGACCTCGAGCCGGGCGAGGAATGGACCGGCTGGCACCGCGCCGAGAAGGACCTTTTCCCGCCGGCGGGCTACACGGCCATGACCAAGGCCGAGCGCGAGAAGATCGCCGACGCGCTCGTCGCGGACACCGAGGGCCTCCACAGGAACATCCAGACGGTGACGTTCGAGGCCGCTGAGCTCGGCGCCGGTGCCAAGGAGCTCCTCGACGAGGTGGCCCGCGGCAAGGTCACCGGCGAGGAGGAGGCCTTCTCGCACACCGACCTGTGGGACTTCAGGGCCAACGTGGACGGCGCGAAGGCCGCCTACGAGGCCCTCAAGCCGGCCCTCGTCCGCAGCGACGCCGCCCTCGTCGCGGACCTCGACGCGAAGTTCGCCGCGGTCGATTCGGGGCTCGGGAAGCATGCCGCGGGCGAGGGCTTCGTGGCCTACACCGAGCTCACTCCCGCCCAGGTCCACGAGCTGGCCGGCCTCGTCGACGCGCTCGGCGAGCCGCTCTCGAAGCTCACCGCGGCCGTCGCGGCGTGACGGGGGCCTCGGCATGACGCAGGGACGCACGACGCCGCCGCTCTCCCGCCGCGGCCTGCTCACCGCGGCCGGGGCGACCGGGGCAGGGGCGGCCGGCCTCGCGCTCGGCTGGGCGGGGCACGGCGCTGCCCTCGCGGCGCCCGCGAGCGCGGTCGAGGACATCATCCCCTTCCACGGGGAGCACCAGGCCGGCATCGTCACGCCCGCCCAGGACCGGCTGCACTTTGCGGCCTTCGACGTCGTCACCGACGACCGGGCCGCGCTCGTGAAGCTGCTCCAGGACTGGACCGCTGCGGCGGAGGCCCTCACTGCCGGCCGCGAGACGGGCAGCACGGGCGCGACCGGAGGGCACCCGGCGGCCCCGCCCGAGGACACGGGCGAGGCCCTCGGCCTCTCCGCGTCCCGGCTGACCCTCACGTTCGGTTTCGGCCCGAGCCTCTTCGCCAGGGACGGCGCGCCCCGCTTCGGGCTCGAGGGGCGCCGGCCCGCGGCCCTGGCCGAGCTCCCGCACTTCCCCGGCGACGCCCTCGAGCCCACCCGTACCGGGGGGGACCTCATGGTGCAGGCCTGCGCGGACGACCCGCAGGTGGCCGTGCATGCCGTCCGCAACCTCGCACGGATCGGCTTCGGCACGGTCCGCGTGCGCTGGTCCCAGCTCGGCTTCGGCCGCACGTCCTCGACAACCCGATCCCAGGAGACGCCACGCAACCTCTTCGGGTTCAAGGACGGAACGGCGAGCCTGCGTGCCGAGGACTCCGACCTGCTGCGCGACCATGTCTGGGCCGGGTCCGGGGAGACGCCGGGCGAGGCGTGGATGGAGGGCGGGTCCTATCTGGTGGCGCGGCGGATCCGGATGCACATCGAGATATGGGACCGCACGAGCCTGGGCGAGCAGGAGGCCCTCATCGGCCGTACGAAGGCCGCCGGCGGTCCGCTCTCGGGCGGCGGCGAGTCCGAGGCACCGGATTTCGCCGCGAAGGGAGCCAACGGGCGCCCGGCCATCGCGAAGGACGCGCACGTCCGGCTCGCGCACCCCGAGCAGAACAAGGGCGTGCGCATGCTCCGCCGCGGCTACAACTACACCGACGGCAGCGACGGCCTGGGGCACCTCGACGCCGGGCTGTTCTTCCTCGCGTTCGTCAGGGATCCCCGTACCCACTACGTGCCCATGCAGATGGCCATGGCGAAGTCCGACCGCCTAGCGCTCGAGTACCTCAAGCACACCGGCTCGGGCCTGTTCGCGGTGCCGCCGGGGGTGCGGTCTGGCGGCTTCATCGGGGAGCGGCTCTTCGCCTGATCCCCGGCCAGCGGGGGCGACAGCGGGGGCACCGCTCAGCCGAGGCGCGCAGCGACCTCGGCGGGCGCGAAGAAGCGACGGGTCCGCTCGACCTCGTGGACCAGCTCGATGAGCGCGGCGTTGACCGGCGCCTCCGCGCCGACCCCGCGCGCCCGCTCCACCACGGCGCCGCTGAGGTAGTCGATCTCGGTCGGCAACCCGCGCTGGACGCTCTGCAGGGTCGAGCCGAAGACGGGCTCGGTGCCGAGCCGCCGCGCCATGATGCCGAGCAGGACGCGTCCGACGGCGCGTGGCGCGGACCCGAGCACGGCGAGCGTGAGCGGGGTCATCCCCTCGAGGGAGCCGAATGCGACCCCCTGCCTGCGGCCCACGCGGATGGCTTCCCGGATGCTCTCCAGGACGATCGCCCGCAGCGTCCGGTCCCTGAGGGTGGCCTGCACGCTCATCCCGGTCACGGCAGGCATGGCGTTGATCTGGTTGACCACGAGCTTGGTCCACTGGCAGCCGAGGAAGTTCCGCACGGCCCGGGCCGGGATCCCCTCACCCAGCGCACGGGCCGCGGCGACGGCGTCGGGGCTGGGCTCGCCGTCGCCGGAGCCAAGGTACAGCGGGCCGGGAACCAGGACACGCACCTCGCCGGGTGCCGGACAGTCCGCGCTGAAGAAGGCGATGGCCCCGACGGTGGGCGCGCCGGGCGTCCCCGCGCCGTGCCGGACGGACTCCGCGCGCACCACGCCGTCGAGCCCGTTCTGCACGACCACGAGCGGGACGCCGTCGAGGAGCGCGGCATTCGCACGGATCGCCTCCTCCTCGTCCTGGGCCTTGACGCAGAGCAGGGCGAGGTCGGGCCGCGTCGCGAGCCGTTCCGCGACCGCCACGCGGGCGACGTGATCGCCCCACGCCCCCGACAGCCGGATCCCGCTGGCCCGGATCGCGGCGAGCCGCTCGCCGCGGGCCGTGGCCTCCACGGTGTGGCCACCCCTGTCCAGCAGCGCCGCAAGGGTCGCGCCGATTGCCCCGGCTCCGATGACGGCGATCCGCATCGTCAGCGTCCCAGCGGCCGGCCGGCCATCCCCTCGAGCCGGGCGATGCGCTCGGCCATGGGCGGATGCGTCGCGAAGAGCTTGGCCATCCCGGCGCCCCGGAATGGGTTCGCGATCATGAGGTGGGAGGTGTTGACGAGCTTCTGGTCCTGCGGGAGCGGCGCCATCCGCACGCCGCCCTCGATCTTGCGCAGCGCAGAGGCCAGCGCGAGCGGGTCGCCGGTGAGCTGGGAGCCGTCCTCGTCGGCGTCGTACTCCCGGGTGCGGGAGATCGCGAGCTGGATGAGCGAGGCCGCGAACGGCGCCAGGAGGCTCAGGGCCAGCAGGGCGATCGGGTTGACGTTCCGGTCCCGGTCGCTGCCGCCGCCGAAGAACATGGCGAACTGGGCAACGGATGTGATGACGCCGGCCACCGCCGCGGCGATCGACGAGGTGAGGATGTCGCGGTTGTAGACGTGCATGAGCTCGTGGCCCAGGACTCCGCGCAGCTCGCGGGCGTCGAGCAGCTGCAGGATGCCCTCCGTGCAGCACACGGCAGCGTTCTGCGGGTTGCGGCCGGTGGCGAAGGCGTTCGGCGACTGCGTGGGCGAGACGTAGATGCGGGGCATGGGCTGGTTGGCACGCTGCGAGAGCTCCCGCACGATCTGGTAGAGCCCGGGCGCTTCCGCCTCGGTCACCGGGTAGGCATGCATCGAGCGGAGCGCGATCTTGTCGCTGTTCCAGTAGCTGTAGAACGTCATCGCGAGGCCGATCGCCGCGAAGATCCAGATCGGGGCGGCGCTGCGCGTCCCGACTCCGACGAGCGCCCCGATGCCGAGAAGGACCGCCCAGAGCACGCCGAAGAGCGCCGCGGTCTTGAGTCCGTTGTTGTGGTTGTGCACCCTGACCTCCTGCTGTCTCAACGATCCGGCACGGGCCAGCAGTTCCATTCCCCGAGCACACCGTCCAGGAGCTCCAGGAAGGCGGGGTGGCCGAGGATGCGGAAGTGCCCCACGACCGGCAGGCGCACGTTCCGGGCACCCTCGAGTTGGGTGCCGCGCGAGACGACCGGGTCCACCGCGCTCGCCACGGAGACGATCCTGCTGTTGACCGACTGCTCCCTGACGAGGGCCGCGAGCGCCGGCAGCGCCGGGTTGAAGGCCCTCAGCGAGGGGGTCGGCGCGAAGCGCGAGTACGGGTGGCCCGCGAACGGCGTGGAGGCCGCCACCATCCCCGCGGCGAGGCGGGGGTGCGACACCATCAGCTCCTTGCCGATGAGGCCGCCCTTCGAGTGCGCGACGACGAGCGCGTCCGCGATCCCGACCTCCTCGAGGCGGGCCGCCACGAGGCTGGCCGATTCCTTCAGCGGGCGCAGGTTCCAGCCCAGCTCCTCGACGATGGCCACCTCGTGGCCGCGCTGCTCGAGCCACAGGCGCAGGGGGTCCATGAACGCGGCCGGCTCGTAGATCCCCGGGATGAGCACGACGGCGGGTGGGCGGCGCGCGCTCGGAGGCGCCGGCGTCGTGCGCACCACGCGCGTGCCGTCGGGTCCGACCGCAGCCGCCCCGCGGCGTCGTGCGCCGAGCGCGCCCAACTGGCGGATGGTCACGTAGGCCGCGTCTCGGGCCAGTCCCTCGGCCAGCCATGCGGCCCGGCCGAGCCGCTCCCGCGGCTTCCGGTTCGACGGGCTCACGCCTTCTCCTCGGCGCGGTCCGCCTCCTGCACGATGCTGCGGGCGACTTCCGGGGCGCCGCGGAACATCAGGACATGGGCCTCCCGGTCCAGGACCGCGGTCCGCGCCGACCGGGCGAGGCCGGCGAGGGTGCGGAGCCAGGAGGGCGGGCTGATGGGATCGCGCCGACCGGACATGAGCAGGATGGGTGCCTCGACGAGCGGGATCCGCTGCTCGATCCGGTGCCGCATCATCTCGCGCAGCGTCCGCACGTACCAGGGGACGCCGCAGCGGATGTAGTCGCCGAAGACGATCGGCGTCACGCCGAAGGGCTCGATGATGCTGTCCCACGTCAGCCGGAGGGCCTGGCGCGGGACCGTGCGCTCGCGGACGTTGACGGTGGGCCCCAGCAGCACGATCGGGCGGGGGCTGGGCCGGTCGATGGCCATCTCGACGACCACTTGGGCGCCCATCGAGTGGCCGATGAGGACGGGGTCGCGGATACCGAGCGTGTCCAGGGCCTCCCATGCCGTCTCCGCGAAGTCCTCGATGGAGAGCGGCCTGCGGGGCGTGAGCGACTTGCCGAAACCAGGGAGCTCGACCACGTGGACCCGGCCGTGCACCGCGAGCACCTCGGCGAGCGGACGGTAGTAGAGCGACGAGACTCCGATGCCGTGCACGAGGACGTAGTCCCGGCTGCCCGCGCCGCCCGAGTAGACCCAGAGCTCGCGGCCGCCCTTGACCACCTGCCGTTCGCCGAACCGGCGCATGTGCCTCCCTCTCTCCGACCGTCCCCCAAGAGTAGCGACCGCCGGCGACCCGAGCTCCCAGCTACCCCACAGAACCGGTAAGGCTCGCCTTATTGTGAACTTGTCAAAATAAGTGCTTGAATGGAGCCATGCATCCGAGCTCAGAGCACACCGAATGGGCTTCGGCCCTGCGCGCTCACGGCCGACGCGTGACCAAGCAGCGTCTCGCCGTGCTCGACGCCGTCGAGGCCCACCCGCACTCGCCGGCCGAGGCCATCCTCGCCGCTGCACGCGACGAGCTTCCGGACATCACCCCGCAGTCCGTGTACGTGGTGCTCGGCGACCTCACCGACCTCGGCATGCTGCGCCGCTTCGAGCCCCCGCACTCCCCCGCGCTGTACGAGACGCGCGTCGGGGACAACCACCACCACGCGATCTGCTCGGTCTGCGGCCGGGTCGAGGACGTGGACTGCGCCGTGGGCCATGCCCCCTGCCTCACCCCGAGCGACACGCACGGGATGACGATCATGATCGCCGACGTCACGTACGTGGGCATCTGCGCGGACTGCGCCGCGAAAGGGGCTCCCGCCCCCACGGCCTGAGCCGCCACGAGCTTTCCAGCCACACGACAACCAGTACAGGCGCGCAGCGCCTCGAGAAGGAGAGACATGACGCTCAACTACTCCACCACCCAGTCCGGGGCGCCGGTCGTCTCGGACGCCCACGCTCAGTCCGTCGGCGCCGACGGTGCGATCATCCTCACCGACCACTACCTGGTCGAGAAGCTCGCGCAGTTCAACCGCGAGCGCGTCCCGGAGCGCGTCGTCCACGCCAAGGGCGGCGGGGCGTTCGGCGTCTTCAAGACCACTGAGGACGTCTCGGCGTACACGAAGGCCGCGTTCCTGCAGCCCGGCGAAGAGACCGAGATGCTCATCCGCTTCTCCTCGGTGGCCGGCGAGAACGGCTCCCCCGACACCTGGCGCGACCCGCGCGGCTTCGCGGTGAAGTTCTACACGAGCGAGGGCAACTACGACCTCGTCGGCAACAACACCCCGGTGTTCTTCATCCGCGACGGCATCAAGTTCCCCGACTTCATCCACTCCCAGAAGCGCCTCCCGGGCAGCCACCTGCGCGACGCCGACATGCAGTGGGACTTCTGGACCCTCTCCCCCGAGTCCGCGCACCAGGTCACCTGGCTCATGGGCGACCGGGGCCTCCCGAAGACCTGGCGCCACATGCAGGGCTACGGCTCGCACACCTACCAGTGGATCAACGCCGAGGGCGAGCGCTTCTGGGTGAAGTACCACTTCCACACGAACCAGGGCGTCGAGAACCTCACCGGCGAGGAGGCCGAGCGCCTGGCCGGCGAGAACGCCGACTACTACATCCAGGACCTCTACGAGAACATCGCCGAGGGCAACTTCCCCAGCTGGGACCTCTTCGTCCAGGTCATGCCGTACGAGGACGCCAAGACGTACCGCTACAACCCGTTCGACCTGACCAAGGTCTGGTCCAAGAAGGACTACCCGCTCATCAAGGTCGGCACGATGGAGCTCAACCGGAACCCGGAGAACTACTTCGCGCAGATCGAGCAGGCCGCCTTCGCGCCGTCGAACTTCGTCCCGGGCATCGCCGCCTCGCCGGACAAGATGCTCCAGGCGCGCATCTTCTCCTACGCGGACGCGCACCGCTACCGCGTGGGCACGAACCACGCGCAGCTGCCGGTCAACGCCCCGAAGAACGAGGTCCGCAACTACAGCCAGGACGGCGCGGGGCGCATCACCTTCAACTCCCCGAGCACCCCGGTGTACGCGCCGAACTCCGTGGGCGGCCCCGCCGCGATCGAGCCCACTGAAGCTGCCGGCGGCGTCGGCGGCGGCTGGGAGAACGACGGCGCGCTGACCCTCGCCGCGCACTCGCTCCACGCCGAGGACGGCGACTTCGTCCAGCCGGGCATCCTCTACCGCGAGGTGTTCGACGACGGCGAGCGCGCCCGCTTCCTCTCCACCATCGCCGGGGCGGTCGGGGGCGTGAAGAGCCCGGAGATCAAGGAGCGCGCGATCCAGTACTGGACGAACGTCGACTCCGAGCTGGGCGCCAAGCTCCGGGTGGAGCTCGGCCGCCAGGACGTCTCCCAGGCAGAGGCGGCCAACAAGGTCGGCTGACGCCTCAGACGCTGAAGGGGCGCCGTGCACTGTGCACGGGGCCCCATTGCGTCCGCGGGCAGGCCGCCGGACGCGGCGCTCAGGACGCGGCGCTGCGGGCCGGTGCCGAGAGCTGCTGCACGAAGGCCACGGCGATGAGGTCGAAGGACTCCAGGACGGCGCGGCGCTCGCCGGTGATGACGAAGTCGTACAGGAGCCCCATGATCGCGCCGACGTAGGTGCGGGCAATCGACGCAGCCTGTGCCGCGGGAACTCCCTGCGACACGAGCCAGCCAGCCAGGAAGGCCCGCCAGTGCTCGTAGGCGTCCACCCCTGCCCTGCGCGGGTTCTCGGCCACGACATCCTGCACCGACGCCTCGAACTCGAGGCGCTGCAGGTGCCGCCCGCGGTGGTCGAGCGAGAGCTCGAACGCGCGGCGCGCCCACGCGACGAGGTCCGCCCGGCCGGTCCGAGGGATGCCGTCGGCCTCGATGCTCTGGAAGCGCTGGGCGATCCCGCGGATGATCTCACCCACGAGCTGGTCGCGGTTGCCGAAGTGGTAGACGAGGACGTAGCTGCTGATGCCGAGTCCCTCGGCGAGTCGACGGAACGTCAGGTCAGCGAGCGTCGAATCCAGCAGATAGTCAAGGATCTGCTCGAGGAGCTCCTGCTTGCGTTCCGGCCGTGGAGGTCGTGCCATGCCTCTATCCTAGACAGGAACGATCACCTTTGTGACAGATCCTGCAAAACGAGTCGTAGTCCAGCTCCCATTCGCCGGGGTCAGCCCTAGCCCCGCGCTTCCGACTGCTGCGTGACGGCGTCCCTCTCGCGCGAGAAGCGCTCGTTCAGCCGCGAGTGCCGCTGCCCGTAGAGGAAGTAGATCGCAAGGCCCACGACAAGCCAGACCGCGAAGTAGATCCAGGTCTCCACCGCGAGGTTCGTCATGAGGTAGAGGCACAGGATCGCCGAGACCACCGGCACGACCTTGCCGAACGGGACCCGGAACGCGGGCTTGAGGTCGGGGCGCTTCCGGCGCAGCACGAGGATGCCCAGGCTGACGACGACGAACGCCGAGAGCGTCCCGATGTTGATCATCTCCTCGAGCACGTCCACGTTGGTCAGGCCTGCGACCAGGGCGACCGCCGCGCCGCAGATGATCTGCAGGCGGGCCGGGGTCGCGCGCTTCTCGCTCGTCACCGAGAGGGCACGGGGAAGCAGCCCGTCGCGGCTCATCGCGAGGATCACCCGGGCCAGGCCCATGAGGAGGACCATGATGACGGTCGTGAGGCCCACGAGCGAGCCGAAGGCGATGACCTTGGCAGCGTCCGTGTTGCCGACAGCCTCGAAGGCCGTGGTCAGAGTCGGCGCCTTCGCCTCGGCGAGCGTGGTGTAGGGCACCATGCCGGTGAGCGCGAGCGAGACGAGGATGTACAGGAGCGTCACGAGCGCGAGGCCGCCGAAGATGCCGCGCGGCAGGGTCTTCTGGGGGTTCTTGACCTCTTCGGCGCTCGTGGCCACGACGTCGAAGCCGATGAACGCGAAGAAGACGAGCGCGGCGCCGCCGAACACGCCGAAGAGCCCGTACTGGGCAGGCGCGGAGCCGGTGAGGAAGGAGAAGAGCGACTGCTGGAGGACCTCTGTCCCGCCAGTGCCCTTCGTGGCGACGGCGTCGGGGATGAACGGGGCGTAGTTCTCGGCCTTGACGTAGAAGAAGCCGACCACGATCACGAACAGCACGACGGCGACCTTGATCACGGTGAACACGTTCCCCACGCGAGCCGAGAGCTTGGTGCCGAGCACGAGGAGGACCGTGAAGATCGCGACGATGAGGAACGGGCCCCACACGAGCTCGACCGGCCCGAGCTGGATGCTCGGGGGGACGTCGAGTCCGGCGAGCGAGAACACCTTGCTGAGGTAGATGCCCCAGTACTTGGCGATCACCGCGGCGGCCGTGAAGAGCTCGAGGATGAGGTTCCACCCGATGATCCAGGCGAGGAGCTCGCCCATGGTGGCGTAGGTGAAGACGTACGCCGATCCCGCCACGGGGATCGCGGTGGCGAATTCGGCGTAGCACATGATGGCCAGGGCGCAGGTGACGGCGGCGATGGCGAAGGACAGCGTCACGGCGGGACCGGCGAAGTTCGCGGCGGCCTTGGCGCCCACGGAGAAGATCCCGGCGCCGACGGCGACGGCGACGCCCAGGATCATGAGGTCCCACGTGCTCAGGGACCGCTTGAGTCGGCGGCCGGGCTCGTGCGAATCGGCGATCGTGGTCTCGATCGGCTTCGTTCGGAGGATCTGCATACCAGACTCCTGCTGTTCAGGGGGATGACACAAACCCGTCAACTGTACGCGTCCAGCACGCGAGACCTTCAGAACGTCTCAGCATGCGAGACATCGGGGGCGTGGTCAGCCCCCGGCGGCCGGAGACCCGAAGGTCACGGGCGCGGCGGCGCCAACCATTGCAGCCGTCGCGGAGATGCCGTCCCGCGACTGCTCCGGAGCACTCCACAGGACCCTGACCGGCGGCAGCGCGCCGCCGGTCACCACACCGGCATGCCTGCACTCGACGTCCCCCGGCCTCTCGGCCTGGCAGGTCCAGCCCTCGGTGCTCACCGCCATGGGGCCGGTCGCTCCCGCAGGGTACACGATGGAGAGCGTCACCGTGGCTGGCGGCCGCTGGTCCCCGGCCGGATCCGCGAAGACGCTGAAGGTGTCGGTCCGGATGCCGGTGGCGGCGTCCCAGGCCTGCACGAGGGTGCCGGAGAGGACGTAGGAGGGGCTGGCCGTCGGGGTCGGTGGCGGCGCCGTGCTCGGGGGTGACGCACCCGGCTCGGTAGTCGTCGGGGTCGGCGCGGCAGAGGCAAGTGGGGGTACGGGCGTTCCTCCGCCCGACGGCGGTCCGGCAGGCTCGGTGGGCGACGACGGCGCGCCCGTCTGCGCCGCGGTGGGCGATGGTGATGCAGCGGCCTCCGCGGTGGCCGGCGCTGTCGGGGCTGCCGAGGGCATGGCAGCCGCGGCGGGCGGCGCGGCCGGCGGCACGGGGCCGGGCGGCGCTGCCTTGGCCGGCAGTTCGGGCAGGGAGATCCCCGGGAGCGCGTCAGGCGTCATCGTGCTGGAGGGATCGGGGACGATGGTCGGTGCCACGGCGGGCACGGGGGCTCCCACGATGGTCGGCGCGTCGACCGCGGGGACGGCCTGCGGCGTCGGGCTCCCCTGACGCGGCCCGCTGGCCAGGGCGACGGCGATCACGGCCGCCCCCAGCGCGCCGGCGAGGACCGCGCTGCCGACCTCAGCCCTCCAGCGGGCGCGGCGGAGCCGCGCGCGGACGCCGGAGGCGCCTGCCGCGGGGGACTCCGCGGCTGCGCCGCTTCCGTGCCGGGCGGTCGCTGCCATCGGCGCGTCCTTCCCCCGGTCTCTTCCGCGGACTGCGGCAGAGGTTAGAGCCGATTCTAAGCCCCGGCGGAGCGGGCGTTACCCCCTCGGTGCAGGACCGCTCCGCGGGCGGATCAGCCGACGTTCTTGCGCGAGATGCGCACCATGTCCTCGCGCGGCACCACCTTGACCCGCTCCCGGAGGATCCGCTCGCCCTCGGCCCCGGTCTGGCCGTCGGCTGCCTGTTCGGCCCAGGCCTGGCCGAGGGCCCGCTCATGGGCGTCGAGCTCGTTCCAGCCGGCCCACGTGGTGTACTCGATGCCCCGTTCCTCGAGCAGCGCGATGATCGCGTGCTCGTCGGGGTTCTCGGCGGGCGGCAGGGAGTCCCGATCCTCGAGGAGGCAGCCGATGGTCTCCAGCGCGTCGCCCTTGGTGTGGCCGATGAGGCCCACCGGCCCGCGCTTGATCCACCCAGTCGTGTAGATGCCCACCAGCGGGTTGCCCTCCTCGTCGAGGACGCGCCCGCCCTCGTTGGGGATCACGCCGCGGCGCTCGTCGAAATGGATCTCGGCGAGCTCGGACCCGCGGTACCCGATGGCCCGGTACACCGCCTGCACCGGGTAGTCCTCGTACGTTCCGGTCCCGCGGACGTTGCCGGTGCCGTCGAGCTCCATGCGCTCGAAGCGGATCCCTGCCACCTTCCCCGGCGTCTCGGGCGAATCGTAGATCTCCACCGGGCTCTGCAGGAAGTGAAGGTGCAGGCGGCGGGACGCCCCCGTGTCCTGGTCCTCCGCAATCCAGTTGGCGAGCGTGTTGACCATGGTCTTGACCTGGTTGTTCGTCTTGATCGCTTCGTCGGAGGCGTCGTCGAACTCGAAGTCCTCGGGGTAGAGGACGATGTCCACGTCGCGCGAGTGCGAGAGCTCGCGCAGCTCGAGAGGGGTGAACTTCACCTGGGCCGGACCGCGGCGGCCGAACACGTGCACGTCGGTGACCGGGCTGGCCTTGAGGGCGCGGTAGACGTTGTCCGGGATCTCGGTCACGAGCAGGTCGTCGGCATGCTTCGAGAGCATCCGGGCGACGTCGAGGGCCACGTTGCCGTTGCCGATGACCGCGACCTCCTTCGCCGTCAGCGGCCAGTCGCGGGGGACGTCCGGGTGGCCGTCGTACCACGAGACGAAGTCCGCGCCGCCGAAGGAGCCCTCGAGCTCGACGCCCGGGATCTCGAGCGGTGCGTCCTTGAGCGCGCCCGTCGCAAAGATCACGGCGTCGTAGAAGCCGCGGAAGTCCTTCAGCGTGAGGTCCCGCCCGTAGGTGACATTGCCGATGAAGCGGATGTCGCCCCGGTCCAGGACCTTGTGCAGCGCGTTCACGATGCCCTTGATGCGGGGATGGTCCGGCGCCACGCCGTAGCGGATCAGCCCGTACGGCGCCGGGTACTGGTCGAACAGGTCGATGCTGACCTCGACGTCGCCGTCCTTGACCTCGTTCGACTTGGTCAGTATGTCCGCCGCGTACACCCCGGCTGGGCCGGCGCCGATGATGGCGACGCGCAGCGGGCGGGAAGCGGGAGCCTCAGGCACTTCAGTTCCTTCCGGACGGGATGCAGGCGGCGGCGGACCGCGCACAACGCCCCAGTCTAGTTCCCAGCGTTCACCGGCGCTTCACACGTCGCGGGGAATAGGTGAGTGACCCTGTATGTTGTCGCGCGAGTGACCGAAAAGCAGATCGCCGACTCCCCCGCGCCCACCAGGCCCTCTGACGCCGCAGTGGGGTCCCGCCCAGCGAAGTCCGCCGGCCTGCTCTTCGGCATCGGAGCCTATGGCCTCTGGGGCCTGCTTCCGCTCTACTTCATCACCCTCGCACCCGCCGGACCGGTGGAGATCGTCGCAGACCGGGTGCTCTTCTCCCTCGTCGTCTGCTTCGCGCTCATCGCGGTCATGCGCTCGTGGCGCGCACTCGGGACCGCATTCGGCAATGGCCGCGTGTTCGGCCCGCTGGCGCTCGCGGCGGCACTCATCGCCGTCAACTGGCTCACGTACACGTTCGGGGTGCTCAACGGCCAAGCGATCGAGGCGGCCCTCGGGTACTTCATCAATCCGCTCGTCTCCGTGCTGCTCGGCGTGCTCATCCTCAAGGAGCGGCTGCGGCCCCTCCAGTGGGCGGCCGTCGGAATCGGCACACTCGCCGTCGTCGTGCTCACCGTCGCCTATGGGCAGGTGCCATGGATCGCGCTGATCCTCGCCTTCAGCTTCGGCTTCTACGGGCTCGTGAAGAACCGCGTCGGCTCGAAGGTCGACGCCGTCACGAGCCTCACGGTTGAGACGGTCGTGCTCGCGCCCCTCGCGGCAGGCGTGGTCGTGTGGCTCGCGGCCGCCGGGACGCTGACGCTCACGGGGAACGGGGCCGGACACTTCTGGCTGCTCGCCGCAAGCGGCATCATCACCGCGACCCCGCTCCTCTTCTTCGGCGCCGCGGCCCGCCGGCTGCCGATGACCACGGTCGGCCTCCTGCAGTACATCGCGCCCCTGACCCAGTTCGTCCTCGCGGTGACCGTCCTCGGCGAGCACATGCCGGCGGAGCGGTGGGTCGGCTTCGGGATCGTGTGGCTCGCCCTTGCGGCCCTCACCGCGGACATGCTCCTCGTGTCCCGTCGCCGCCGGACGGCACTGCGCTCCCGCGCGGCCTGAGCCGGCGCAGGACGGACCCTCGGCGGCCGGCCCCGAGCATCAGCGCTGCGTGTGCCGCCTGCGCACCGGACCGAGGTCCCGGTGATCCGCGCTCAGCTCCCGGAACAGCAGCATCGAGATGACCGTGTGCGCTGCGAGGTATACGGCTGCTGCCCCCGCGCCGACGAGTGCCACCGCGAGCGTGGCTCCGCCGGCCACGAACGTGATGAGCGCAGCGAGGACCGCGGTGACCATGGTGTTGAAGCACAGCAGGAAGAACGCGGTGCTGGACACGGCGTGCAGCACCACCGGTCGCCGCGCGCCGAGCGTGTAGGTCGCGATCACGCCCAGGTGGTCGTCCGAGGCGGACGTCACGAACGCCTCCTCGATGCCGGGAGCCAGGTCCCGGTACGCGGCGCGCAGGCGGTTCATCCCCGCGATCAGCAGGTGGTCCTCCTGGCTGCCGATCGTGACCCGGAGCAGGGTCAGCGTGCCGAGCACCAGGATCACCGAGGCGAGTCCGATCGCCATGACCCAGAAGCCCCCGCCGAATCCCGTCCCTTGCGCGACGAGCGCGAGCACCACGAGGGCCGCCGAGGAGACGGTGAGGTGGATGCTGATGCGGCTCATGAGCTCGCTCCAGAGCATGCTCCGCGTGCCGAGCAGGCTCCAGTGCTCCGTGGCGAGGATCTGGGCAACCACCGCCGGCGGCGCCTTGGCCACGCTCGGGGTCTGGGCTGCGTCCGGGGTCTGGGCTGCATCCGGGGTCTGGGCGGCGGGCTGCTCGGACCGGACAGCGGGAAGGGGACCCGGAGGAGGAGGGGCGACGGCGCGGGGTTCAGCGCTCATGCTCCATGGTCGTCCCGTCACCCGGACCCCGTAAAGCCCGGGCCGTGCGCGCTCCCCCGGGCGCACGACGGCGGCGGCGAGCCGAGCGCGTCAGGGCGCGGGCGGCGTCGTGCGCACCACCACGGAGGCGAGCCGAACATCTGCCGAGGCGCGGACCATGCGGACGATGACGGCGGGATCGACGACCTCGCGGACCAGACGGTCGAGGTCCTCGGTGGCGGCTCCCTCCGCTTCCGCGTCGACGTCCGGGACGATGCCGGTGGAGCGCGGATCGGTGGGGGCGGCTTCGCCCTCGGTGCCGGGCGCCGCCGTCGTGATCCGAGCCGCGAAGTCCATCGCGCCCGCCCTAGCCGAGCGGGTGGGACTCGACGCGCTCGTAGTCGCGGGGCACCACGACCATCGGGACAGGCAGCGAGCGGAGGACCTTGTTCGCGGTGGACCCGAGGAACAGCTGGTTCTTCTGCGCGAGCCGGCTCGAGCCGACGATGACGATCTCGCCGTCGAGCCAGTCGATGCTGTCCACGGCATCCTCGAAGGTGCGCCCGTGCGCCACCTCCACGGTGGCCTCGTGGCCTTCGGGGAGCCGGTGCGCGGCCTCGGTGAGCACAGTGTTCGCGTGCCGGTGGGCGGCGTTGATGTTCTCCCCGAAGTCGTCCGCCCGCGCGTCCAGCTCGACGAGGGAGACGAAGCGCAGTGGCACGTTGCGGCGCCCGGCCGCGATGAGGGCGACCTCGACCGCGGCCTCCGCGCCTTCCCGGCGACCGATGAACGCGGTGATCCGCTCGAGGGGGTCGGTGTGGTGGAACCCGCGGGGCGCGAGCGCGACCGGGACGGGGGATGCGTGGAGGAGCGCGTTTGCGACCGAGCCCACGGTGTAGCGCTTGAAGAGGCCGTTGCTCGCGGCCCCGATGACGATGAGCGCGGCCTCGAACTCGACCGCGGCCTCGATGAGGGTCGCGGCGAAGGAGTGGCCCTGCCGGAGGTGGAAGCGGGCCTCGACGTCGGCCGGGACGAGCGCCAGCGCCTCGGTCTGTGCCTGGAGCGCCTGCTGCTGCTCGGCGCTGAGCTTCTTGCCGTCCTCGTTCACCTCGGCGAACGGCACGTCCTCGCCGAGCACGAGCATGAGGTCCAGCGAGGCGCCCTGCGCGCGGGCGACCGCGACGCCCAGGGCCACCGCGTCTGCGCCGCGATGGTCCGGCTGGTATCCGACAACGTAACGCATGGGCCACCCTCCGTGGTCGAGTCACGGCAGACGGCGAGGGCGCCCGGATGCCAGGGCGCCCTCGTCCGGCCTGCGGCTGATACCGCAGACTCTACCGGTGATCGCGGCTCAGGCGACGGAGCGGATCGCTGCCTCGAGCACGTCGAGGCCGTCGTTGAGCAGCTCGTCGTTGATGACGAGCGGCGGCAGGAGGCGGATCACGTTGCCGTAGGTGCCGCAGGTGAGGATGATGACACCCTCTTTGAGGCAGTACTCGGCGATCTTCTTCGTCGTCTCGGCGTCGGGCTGCTTGTCACCGGAGGCGCTGCCGGACTTCACGAACTCCAGGGCGAGCATGGCGCCGCGGCCGCGGAGGTCGCCGATGATGTTCTTCTCGCCGAGCTCGGTCTGGAGCCTGCCGAAGCGCTCCCTGACGATGGCCTCGATCTCGCGGGCGCGGCCGCGCAGGTCCTGCGAGTCCATCGTCTCGATGGCCGCGAGCGCAGCAGCGCAGGCGACCGGGTTGCCGCCGTAGGTGCCGCCGAGGCCGCCGCCGTGCACGGCGTCGAGCAGCTCCGCGCGGCCCGTCACGGCAGAGAGCGGCATGCCGCCAGCGATGCCCTTGGCGGTGGTGATGAGGTCAGGGACCACGCCCTCGTGCTGCACCGCGAACCACTCTCCGGTGCGGGCGAAGCCCGACTGGACCTCGTCCGCGATGAAGACGATGCCGTTCTCCTTGGCGAACTCGGCGAGGCGCGGCAGGAAGCCGTCCGCCGGGACGATGAAGCCGCCCTCGCCCTGGATGGGCTCGACGATGATCGCGGCGACTTGGTCCGCGCCGATCTGCTTGCTGATCATGAGGATGGCGCGCTCGGCGGCCTCCTTGCCCGTGATCTGGGCATTCTCCTCGCGGAACGGGTAGCTCATCGGGGCGCGGTAGACCTCGGGCGCGAACGGGCCGAAGCCGTGCTTGTAGGGCATCGCCTTGGCCGTCAGGCCCATCGTGAGGTTGGTGCGGCCGTGGTAGGCGTGGTCGAACGCGACGACGGCGTTGCGGCCCGTGGCGACACGGGCGATCTTGATCGCGTTCTCGACGGCCTCGGCGCCCGAGTTGAACAGGACGGTGCGCTTGGCGTGGTCACCCGGGGTGAGCTCGTTGAGCTTCTCGGCCACAGCGACATAGCCCTCGTACGGGGAGACCATGAAGCAGGTGTGCGTGAAGTGCTCGACCTGCTCCTTCACCGCACCCACGACGGCGGCGTCGGACGCGCCCACCGTCGTCACCGCGATGCCCGAGCCGAGGTCGATGAAGGAGTTGCCGTCGACGTCGTGGATGATGCCGCCGTCGGCATCGGCGACGTAGACCGGGACGGACGAGGCGACACCGGCGGCGACAGCGTTGGCGCGGCGGGCCGCGAGCTCGAGCGACTTCGGGCCGGGGAAGTCGGCAAGGACCTTGCGCTTCTGCTCGAGGCGGTACTGGATATCCATGGGTGCAGTTCCTTTCGTCCGTTCAAAAGTATGCGAGCGGCGACACAGAGTGAATGGCCGATCGCACCAGTTCATCGAACAGCCGTAGTGCGATCGGCCAGCACGAAACCCTATCGTTGTGACCATGGCCCTGACCCTCGCCGCCCTCCTCGCACGCCCCAGCCTGGGGCTCCGCCTCGCCGGCTCCGCGACCGCGACGCTCGAGCAGGAGATCCAGTGGGTCGCCGTCACCGAGCTCGAGAATCCGGCGCCGTTCCTGACCGGCGGCGAGCTGGTCCTCACCACCGGCGTCAGGCAGCGCACCGCCGTCGACCAGCGGAGGTTCGTGCGCGTCCTGCAGCGGGCGGGGGCACTCGGCATCGGGTTCGGCGTGCGCCTCGGGCACGACGAGATCCCCCCGGCGCTCATCGCGGAGGCGAACCGGTGGGGCCTGCCCGTGATCGAGGTGCCCTACCAGACCCCGTTCATGGCGATCGGCAAGCTCGTCGCGGACTCCCACTCGGCGGACCACTACGCGAGCCTCGAGCGGCTCATCGCCGGCCACCAGGTCCTGGCCCGCTCGCTCCTGACCGGCGGCGGCCTCGAGGACCTGCTCAAGCGGCTCGGGTCGATGCTCGGCACGGACCTCGTGCTCACCCAGTTCACGGCCCAGCTGTACTCCTCGAGCCCGGACGCCGGCGTGCCCTCGATGGACCGCTGGGTCGCCTACCCGATCCCGACAGGCCGCCGCGACGCGTGCACGCTGTGGGCCAAGAAGCCGTTCGAGGACACCGGCATCGTCTCCTACGCCCAGAACCTGATCAGCCTCGAGCTGAACAACCTCACGAAGCAGCGCGAGGCCCAGCGGGCCCTCGCCGGGCAGGTGATGAACGACGTCGTGCGCGGGACCCTCGAGCCGGACGAGGCCTCGCGGCGCCTCGCCGGGGTGGGCGTGAACTCGACCAAGCGGAACGTGGTCCTGCTCGCCGAGTCCGCAGCGCACCACAGGAACCTGCGCGGGACCACGCTCCCGGCCGCCCTCGACGGCGCCGTGAGCGCGATGGTGGACCGGGACCTCGTGGTCATCGTGGAGGACGACGGCGCCCGGGCGCCGAAGCTCGCCCGCCTCCTCGCCGACCACCTCACCGAGGCCGGGATCCACGCGACGACCGGGATCGGCGGGGCGTACACCAAGCCCAACGGGCTGCGCTGGAGCTACTTCGAGGCGAAGGAGGCCGCCGGGCGCGGGCTTGACGTCAACGAGCCGGAGCGGCTCAGCCTCACGTCGCTGCTGCTCGCGAGCGAGGACGTGCCGCTCGCCGACATGGCCGGGGAGGCGATCGGGCCGCTCGTGCGCTTCGACACGCAGCATGGAGCTGAGCTCGTGCACACGCTCGAGACGTACCTGGCTCACAACGGGTCCGTGGCGCAGGTGGCGGAGGAGCTCAACCTGCACCGGAACACTGTCCGGTATCGGCTCGGGCAGATCGCCGAGCTCACCGGGTACGACCCGGCGGTCACCGCCGACCGCGTCCAGCTGTACCTGGCCCTCGCGGTGCGGAAGATCGCCAAGGCCTGATCCGGGCCTCCCACTCCCCCCTCTGCCGCCGAGGTCACCCCCTGTGCCGCCGAGGTCACCCCCTCTGCCGCCGAGGTCACCCCCTGTGGAGCGCCAATAGCTGGCACGGGGTGACCTCACGGCCACACGGGGTGACCTCGGCGGTGGTGGTGGGGTCAGCTGGGGATGGCTGCCCCGTTGGAGATCTGTACCATCTCCTCGCGGGAGACGACCTTGACGCGCTCGCGCGCCACCTCGCCCTTGTGCGTCACAGCCGGGGCAGCGGCGGCGCCGAGGGCCTTCTCGTGGGCGTCGAGGGCGATCCAGCCCTCCCACGTCGTGAACTCGACGCCGCGCGACGCAAGCAGCTCCGTCACCGAGTCCTCGGCGGGCTCGTCGGCGACGGGAAGGTCCTCGCGGGCGTCGAGCAGGTGCCCGATGGTCTCGAGGGCATCGCCCTTGGTGTGGCCGATGAGGCCCACCGGCCCGCGCTTGATCCAGCCGGTCGCGTAGACGCCCGGCACGAACGCGCCGTCGGCACCCAGGACGCGGCCGCCGTCGTTCGGGACGACGCCGCGACGGTGGTCGAACTCGAGGTCCGGCAGGGACGAGCCGAAGTAGCCGATCGCGCGGTAGACAGCCTGGACGGGGTAGTCGGTGAACTCGCCGGTGCCACGGACGTTCCCTGTGCCGTCGAGCTCCTGGCGCTCGAAGCGGATCCCGGCAACCTTCCCCGGGGTCTCGGGCGAGTCGACTATCTCGACCGGGCTCTGCAGGAAGTGCAGGTGCAGGCGGCGGGACGCGGTGAGCTCGGAGGGGTCCTCGGGCTGCTCCGCGATCCAGTTGGTCAGGGTGCCGACCATGGTCTTGACCTGGTTGTTGCTCTGGATCTCGCGGTCCGAGGCGTCGTCGAACTCGAAGTCCTCCGGGTACAGCACGATGTCGACGTCGTGCGAGTGGGAGAGCTCGCGCAGCTCGAGCGGGGTGAACTTGACCTGCGCGGGGCCGCGGCGGCCGAACACGTGCACGTCCGTGACCGGGGACTCCTTGAGGATCCGGTAGACGCTGTCCGGGATCTCCGTCACGAGCAGCTCGTCGGCGTGCTTCGAGAGCACGCGCGCGACGTCGAGGGCCACGTTGCCGTTGCCGATGACGGCGATCTCCTTCGCCTCCAGCGGCCACTCGCGCGGCACGTCGGGGTGCCCGTCGTACCACGAGACGAAGTCGGCCGCCCCGAATGAGCCCTCGAGCTCGACGCCGGGGATGTTCAGGTCCGCGTCCTTGATGGCGCCGGTCGCGAAGATCACGGCGTCGTAGTGGCGCTGGAGATCCGCGAGCGCAAGGTCCGTGCCGTAGTCGACGTTGCCGAAGAAGCGGATGTCGCCCCGGTCGAGCACCTTGTGCAGCGCGTTGACGATCCCCTTGATCCTGGGGTGGTCCGGCGCCACGCCGTAGCGGATCAGGCCGTATGGCGCCGGGTAGCGGTCGAACAGGTCGATGCTCAGCGTGAGCTCCCCGGAGGAGACGGGGGCGCTCTTGGTCAGGAGGTCCGCTGCGTACACGCCGGCGGGGCCGGACCCGATGACGGCGATGCGGAGCGGGCGGGCGGCGGTGCCGCGGGGGTCAGGGGGGGTGTTCGACACTAGGTGGTTCCTTCGGTGTGGTGATCCATTGCTGAGCAGATGTCGTTATGGGTGCTCAGAACGACATCTACGGAGCAGTCGATGACAGGTGGGGGGCCCGGCGAAGGTCCGAGGGCGCGTACGGGCTCACGCGCACGACGTCGCCGATGACGATCACAGCCGGGTTCGCGACACCGACGGCGCGGGCCCGATCTACGATCGTACCCAGTGTCGCGATGGTGACGCGCTGCTCAGGCGTCCAGCCACGCTCGACGATCGCGACCGGCGTCGTGCCGGCGAGGCCGCGGGAGCGCAGGACGGCGACGGAGTCGGCGAGCCGGCGCACGCCCATGAGCAGGACGATCGTGTGGTCGGGCCGGGCAGGTAGCGCAGCGTCGGCCCGGAGCTCATCGTGGCCGGTTGCCACCGAGAAGCCGGTCGCGAGGCCCCGGTGCGTGACCGGGATCCCGGCGGCAGCGGGGACGGAGACGGCGCTCGTGACGCCAGGGACCACTTCGACGTCGACGCCGTGGCGCCGGCAGTACTCGGCCTCCTCGCCCCCGCGGCCCAGGACGTACGGGTCGCCGCCCTTGAGGCGCACGACGACGTTCCCCGCCGTGGCCTCGCGCACGAGGATCTCGTTGATCTCGTGCTGGGTGGCCTGGTGCGCGCCGGGGGCCTTGCCGACCTCGATGACGCGCACGGAGTCGGAGAGCTCGGCCAGGAGGCCGCGCGGGCCGAGGCGGTCGGCCACGACGACGTCGGCCTCGGCCAGGAGCTGGCGGCCGCGGACGGTGATGAGCCCCTCGGCGCCGGGGCCGCCGCCCACGAGGGACACGCGTCCTGCCGGGGAGGGAGCGCGGTGGCGGCGCAGCGGGAGCTTGCCCTCGCGGAGTGCCGCGACGATCGCGTCCTTGAGCGCCTTCGCCCGTCGCGGGTCTCCCCCGGCGTTCACGGCGACGGTGACGTCGTCGACCCGGGCGGTCGCAGGGGTCCACGCCGCGGAGGCCTCGTGGTCCGCGGCGTTGACGCACCAGATGCGGCGCTCCTCCGCCTCGGCGGCCACGCGGGTGTCCACGCCGGGCACCCCGGTCGCGGTCTGGACGAACCACACGCGGTCCAGGTCGCCGGTCTCGTACCCGCGGCGCACCCACGCGACGAGGCCCGCCTCTGCCAGGCGCACGACGTCGTGCCCCGCCTCGGGCGCCACGACGGTCACCTTCGCGCCGGCGTCGAGCAGGCCCTGCGCACGTCGCGCGGCGACCTTGCCGCCGCCGACCACGAGCACGTCCCGCCCGAGCAGCCGCAGCGAGGTGGGGTACAGGTCGATGCCGCTCATCGCGTGCCTCCTGCCAGGAGTCCGCGGCGCGTCAGCAGGCGCCGCTCGACGGGTCCGAACACGGCGAGCTCGATGAGGACACCGACGCCGAGGATGATGAGGATGGCGCTCATGACCACGCCCATGTCGCTCAGGGTCCGGCCCTGGTCGAGCAGGGAGCCGAGTCCGAAGCCCATCGTGCCGCCCACGGCGATGATCTCCGCAGCCATGAGGGAGCGCCACGAGAAGGCCCAGCCCTGCTTGAGCCCCGCGACGTAGCCGGGCAGGGCGGCGGGAAGGATGACCTGGAGCGCGAGCTCGGTGCGCGAGGCTCCGAGGACTGTCGCGACCCGTCGGTACTGCGGCGGCACCTGGTCGATGCCGGAGACGAGCCCATTGACGATCGAGGGGATCGCGCCCATGAGCACCACGAAGTACACCGTCGCGTCGGTGAGGCCGAACCAGATGATCGCCGCCGGGACCCATGCAACGGACGGGAGCACCTGGAGGCCCGAGATGAGCGGGCCGAACGCGCGGCGCAGGGTCTTGACCTGGCCGAGCAGCAGGCCGAGCGGGGTGGCGACGACGACGCTCACCGCGAAGCCGAGGAGGCCGCGCTGCAGCGACGTCCAGACCGACCCCTGCACCGTGCCCTCGGCCCAGAGCTGGGCGAGGGAGCCGAGGACGTCGAGCGGGCCGGGGACGAGGTCGCGGCGCTTGAGGCCGAGGCTGACGTACAGCTGCCACACGAGCAGCAGCACGACGACGGCCCCGAGGGGCAGGAGCGCCCGGCTCCAGTCGCGGCGCCGCCTGACAGTGTCGGACTGGAGCTCGTCGAGGCCGGCTTCGAGGGCACGGAGCTCGGCGGCGTCGACGGAGTCGACGGAGTCGACGGAGCCGACGGAAACGCCCGTGGGCTCCTTCTCGAGGGTGGAGTTACTTGCCATGGCGTGCGATCTCCTCGCGCAGTCGTGAGGTGAGCTGCCCGGTGAGGGCGGCGGCAGCGGCGGCGTCGTGCTTGGTCGCGCCGGGCACCGCCCACTCGGCGACGACTCTGCCGGGCCGAGACGAGAGGAGCAGTACCCGCTGGCCGAGGCGGACGGCCTCGCGGACGTTGTGGGTGACGAAGATGATGGTCCGTCCGGTCTCGCGCCAGATCCGGGTGAGCTCCTCGTGGAGGAGGTCGCGGGTGATGGCGTCGAGTGCCGCGAACGGCTCGTCCATGAGGAGCACCTGGCGGTCCTGCGAGAGCGCGCGGGCGAGCGCCACGCGCTGGCGCATGCCTCCGGAGAGCTCGTGCGGCCGCTTGTCGCCGGCCTCGCCGAGGTGGACCAGGTCGAGGAGCTCGACGGCGCGTGCCCGCCGCTCGGCCTTCGGGACGCCGCGGAGCCTGAGAGCGAGCTCGATGTTCCCGCGCGCAGTGAGCCACGGGTAGAGGGCGGCGTCCTGGAACATGAACGCCGCGCCGTCGGCCGGCACCTCGAGCGCGCCCGCGGTGGGCCGCTCGAGGCCGGCGATGATGTTCAGCAGCGTGGACTTGCCGCAGCCGGAGGCGCCCAGCAGCGCGACGAACTCGCCCTGGGCGATGCTCGCGTTCACACCGTCGAGGACGGGGGCGCCGTCGCCGAAGCGCTTGCCGAGGTTCTCGAGAAGTACGGTCATCGGGTGGCCTCCTCGGGCCGGTGCGGGTCGTCGAGCCAGTGCAGGTCGTCGAGCCAGTGCAGGTCGAAGAGTCCGGTGAGGTCGGCCTCCTTCGTGACGCCGGCGGTGACGCCGTCGTGGAGGAGCTTCGGGTACGCGCCGGCGAGCGGATCGGTCGTGAAGGTGATGTTGGCCAGGGCCCGCTCGATCACGTCGGCGGGGAGCTCGGCTCCGGAGGCTGACTTGAGCGCGGCGTTGACCGTGCTCGCCTTCTCGGCCGTGCTGGCCCTGCTGAGCCAGTCGACGGCGGCGACGTGGCCCTTCAGGAGCGCCTCGACGGTCTGGGGGTGCTCTGCGGCGAACGTCCTGTTGACGATGAGGACGGTGGTGGGGAAAAGCCCCGGCTTGCCCGTGCCGGTCCCGTCCCAGAGGTCCTTCTCGTCGACGAGCACCCTGGCGCCGGCCTGCAGCACGAGGCGGGACGCCCACGGCTCGGGCAGCCACGCGCCGTCGAGCTTCCCGTCCTGGAAGAGCTTGAGGGTCTGGGCGTTCTCGGTGGGATTGACGGTGACGTCTCCGCCGCCGTTCGGGGTCGTGGCCAGGCCCTTCGAGGCGAGGTAGGCGCGCAGGGCCACGTCCTGCGTCCCGCCGAGCTGCGGCGTGGCCAGGACCTTGCCCCTGAGCTGGTCGGGGGACGTGATCTCGGGCTTCACCACGAGCTGGGCGCCCCCGGCCGCCGCCCCGGCGATGACGGCGATGGACTGGCCGTTGCTCTTGACGAAGGAGTTGATGGCCGGGTTCGGACCGACGTAGGCGGCGTCGATCGCCCCCGCGTTGAGGGCCTCGATCGCTGCGGGGCCGGCGTTGAAGACCTGGGTGGCCAGGGTGCCGGTCCCGGCGGCCTTGAGCGCGTCGGCGACGAGCCCGTTCTGCACACCGACGAGCGCCGGGGCATGGGTGACGTTGCCGAAGTAGCCGAGCCGCAGCTGCGTGGCGGGCGTCCCGGCAGCGGCCGCGGACGCGGTCGGCTTCTCGCCCGGAGTCACGGCGGTCGCGATCGCGGCGGCCGCGCCGAGCAAAAGCACGACGGCGGCGGCGAGCCCGAGCTTGAACCCTCGCCCGCGCGTCGCCTCCCTCGCGGCGGAGTCGGCGGTGATGCGGATGGTGTCGGGGCGGCTGGCGGGCGTCTCGGTGCTCTGGGTCATGAGGCGGTCCTCGGTCTCTCGCAGGGTCGGCAGGTCTCGGGTGGGGCCTATCGACGAGCCCGACATCGGGGCGTGCCGGCCACGGTGCGGGTGCGGTCCTGCGGGATCATGCGTTCAAGCATGGACGCGGCGGGTTCCGCCGGCCAAGGGTCCGGTCACGGGCGTTCACGCTGCGTCACGCGGCGTCACAGACCGCCGCGGGGCGTCCCCGTCAGTGCCGCGGAAACGCGAGAGGCGCGGCCCCTGAAGGGACCGCGCCTCTCGCAGGCTGCGGGGATCAGCGGAGGTCGAAGCGGTCCGCTTCCATGACCTTGGTCCACGCCGCCACGAAGTCGTTCACGAACTTCTCCTTGGCGTCCTCGCTCGCGTAGACCTCGGAGAGGGCGCGGAGCTGGGAGTTGGAGCCGAAGATGAGGTCGACCGCAGTGGCCGTCCACTTCAGCTCGCCCGTGGAGACGTCGCGGATCTCGTAGACGTTCTCCTCGCTCTCCGAGGCCTTCCACTGGGTGCCCGGCGAGAGGAGGTTGACGAAGAAGTCATTCGTCAGGACCCCGGGCCGGTCGGTGAGGACGCCGTGCGCGGAGCCGCCGATGTTGCCGCCGAGCGCGCGCATGCCGCCCACGAGGGCCGTCATCTCCGGGGCGGACAGGCCCAGCATGTAGGCCTTGTCCACCAGCAGGGTCTCCGCCGGAACCTTCTCGCCAGCGCGGAGGTAGTTGCGGAACCCGTCGGCGCGCGGCTCGAGGTACGCCACCGACTGGACGTCGGTCTGCTCCTGGGTCGCGTCCGTGCGGCCCGGCCGGAAGGGAACCGTCACGTCGAAGCCGGCGTCACGGGCCCCCTTCTCGACCGCGGCACAGCCGCCGAGGACGATCAGGTCCGCGAGGGAGATCTTCTTCCCGCCCGTCTGCTCGTCGTTGAACTGCCGCTGCACGCCCTCGAGGGTCTGCAGCGCGGTGGCGAGCTGCTCCGGCTCGTTGACCTCCCAGCCGCGCTGCGGCTCGAGGCGGATCCGGGCGCCGTTGGCCCCGCCGCGGCGGTCGGTCTTGCGGTAGGTCGACGCCGAGGACCAGGCCGTCGCGATGAGCTGCTCGGGGGTGAGGCCGGAGTCGAGGAGCCGGGACTTGAGGGCGGCGATGTCGGCCTCGTCCACGAGCTCGTGGTCGACGGCCGGGACCGGGTCCTGCCACAGCTGCGGCTCCGGGACCCACGGCCCGAGCATGTGCGGGCCCACGGGGCCCATGTCGCGGTGGAGGAGCTTGTACCAGGCCTTGCCGAACGCGAGCGCGAACTCGTCCGGGTTCTCGAGGAAGCGGCGGCCGATCTTCTCGTACGTAGGATCCACGCGGAGCGAGAGGTCGGTCGTGAGCATCGTGGGCCGGTGCTTCTTCTCGGGGTCGAACGGGTCCGGGATAATCTCCGGCGCGTCCTTGGCGACCCACTGGTGGGCGCCCGCGGGGCTCTTGGTGAGCTCCCACTCGTAGCCGAAGAGGATCTCGAGGAAGCGGTTGCTCCACTGGGTCGGGCGGTCAGTCCAGGTGACCTCGAGGCCCGAGGTGATCGTGTCTCCGCCCTTGCCCGTGCCGTAGTTGCTGAGCCAGCCCAGCCCCTGGTTCTCGAGGTTCGCGCCCTCCGGCTCGGGGCCGACATGGGCGTCGGCCGGAGCCGCGCCATGGGTCTTGCCGAACGTGTGGCCGCCGGCGATGAGCGCGAAGGTCTCCTCGTCGTTCATCGCCATGCGCCCGAACGTCTCGCGGATGAACACCGCAGCCGCCGCAGGGTCCGGGTTGCCCTGGGGGCCCTCCGGGTTGACATAGATGAGGCCCATCTCGGTGGCGCCGACCACCGGGACCATCTCCTTCTCGCCGACATAGCGCTCGGGGCTCAGCCACGTGTCCTCGGTGCCCCAGAAGATCTCCTCGGGCTCCCACACATCCTCGCGGCCGAAGGCGAACCCGAAGGTCTCGAAGCCCATCGACTCGAGCGCGACGTTGCCGGCGAGGACGATGAGGTCGGCCCAGGAGATCTTCTGGCCGTACTTCTGCTTCACAGGCCACAGGAGGCGCCGGGCCTTGTCCAGGTTGGCGTTGTCCGGCCAGCTGTTCAGCGGCGCGAACCGCTGGGAGCCGTCGCCGGCACCGCCACGGCCGTCGAAGACGCGGTAGGTGCCCGCGGCGTGCCAGCTCAGGCGGATCATGAGCCCGCCATAGTGGCCGAAGTCGGCGGGCCACCAGTCCTGGGACGTGGTGAGCGCCGTCGCGATGTCCTGCTTGAGCGCCTCGACGTCCAGCTTGGCGAACTCGTCGCGGTAGCTGAAGTCCTCGCCGAGCGGGTTGCCGGCGGGGCTGTGGGCGTGGAGCACCGTCAGGTCGAGCTGGTTGGGCCACCAGTCCGAGTTCTTGCGCGGGCGGTGCGCCTTGGGCTTCGGCGAGTCGATCGCCGGGTTCTCGCTCTCGCTGCCGTGCGAGGTCACGCTGTCATGCGCGACAGGGCATCCGCCCTGCTGGCTCTCAGTCATTGCTTCCTTCCCTCCCCCGGGCCCGCCTCGGGACTCGGGCAACCGTCACGAATTCTGGCCCCTTGGAGCACGTCTGGTACGAGCACGGCGGCCGGAGGACGCTCTCGGAGAAGGTGCGGCCGCGGCGCCGTACTGTGCACCTCTGACGCTAGCAGTGAGGGGCGCAGGTCGTCTTGTTAGGTGTCCATTCATTGGACGGCCCGGGCGAGCGCGGCGATGTCCGCCGGCGTCGTGCGGCAGCACCCTCCCACGAGACGCGCCCCGAGGCCGAGCCACTCCCCTGCGCACGAGGCGAGCACGCCGGCGTCGTGCGCGGCGACCCAGGCCTTGGTGTCCGGGTCGTAGGGCTCCCCGGCATTCGGGTACACCACGAGGGGGAGGTCCGTGGACCGGGCCAAGTGCGCGAGCCCGCGGCTCGCCAGAGCGGGCGGGACGCAGTTGATGCCGACGGCGGCCAGCCCGGGGCGGCCAGCCAGCTCGCCGGCGAGCCTGCTCACCGGCGTGCCGTCGCTGAGGTGCTGGGCGTCGCGGAGGGTCACGCTGAGCCATGCCGTAGCGCCGAGCTCCCCGACGAGGTCCGCGAGCCCGAGGACCTCCTCGCCCGAGGGGATCGTCTCGCACGCGAGGACATCTGCCCCGGCCTCGAGCAGCGCCTCCGCCCGTGGCCGGTGGAACGCCAGGAACTGCCCCCGGGTGAGCCGGTAGTCGCCGCGGTACTCGGAACCGTCGGCGAGGTACGCGCCGTAGGGGCCCACGGACCCGGCGATGAAGAGCTCCGGCGACCCGGGCTGCTCGGCGAGGCGCCGCCGTCGTGCGCTGTCGGCGAGGCGGACGCTCAGGCGCACGACGTCGAGGGCCTCCTGAGCGCTGAGCCCTCGCCTCGTGAGGCCGGCCGGCGCGGCCTGGTAGCTCGCAGTGGTCGCGACGCGGGCGCCGGCGCGGAAGTAGTCGAGATGGACGGCCTCGATGGCCTCGGGCGCCTCGAAGAGGACCTTCGCGGACCACAGCGGGTCCGCGAGATCGAAGCCGCGGGCCTCGAGCTCGGTCGCGAGCCCGCCGTCGAGCACGAGGATCTCCCCCGCGGCGAGCGCGGCGGCGACAGGGTTCGGCGTGGCCTCCATGGGACGAGGCTAGTGCGCGCTCAGCGGTAGTGGACGCTGACGCTGCCGGAGCCGGTCTTGGCCTGGATGCGGTTGGGCGCCGTCGGGTCGGAGGCCACGTCGACCTGGCGGCTGCCCGAGCCGGTGTCCACGTCCACGGCGTAGGGGCCCTGCGGGACGCGGAGCGTGATGCTGCCGGCGTCGGCGCACCACGGCCGCAAGTCCCGTCTCTCCCATGCAGACGGCGCCCGCCACCTGCGACGGCGAGCGGGCGCCGTCGTGGTGTGGTTTCGACTCCGCTTCGCTGCGCTCAACCAGCGGCGGTTGAGTCGTGGTGTGGTTTCGACTCCGCTTCGCTCCGCTCAACCAGCGGCGGTTGAGCGGAGCCGAAACCCTAGATCCAGTACCGCTCGTCCTCGGTGTCGCCCGGGTGTTGGCGGACCATCCCGGCCGCGAGCGTGTTGCCGTCCTGCGGGTCGATCACGAGGAACGCCCCGGTGCGGCGATGGGTCGCGTACGGCTCGAGCGGCAGCGAGGCGGCCAGGCGGATCTGGACCTCGCCGATGTCGTTGAGCGCGAGCTCGGACGCGGGCGCCACCTCGAACGAGTCGAGGTCCAGCTTGCCGGTGACGGCCCGCACGAGCCCGCGGACGGTCGAGGTCCCGTGCTTCACGAGCACCTTCGCGCCCTCGCGCAGCGGCTTCGAGGACAGCCACGCGAGCGACCCGTAGAGGTCCGCGGTGCTCTCGGGCAGCGTCCCGGCGGCGGCGATCGTGTCGCCGCGGGAGACGTCGAACTCGTCCGCGAGGCGCAGCGCCACCGACTGCGGCGCAGCCGCCTCCGTCAGCGTCCTGCCGGCGACGTCGATCCCCACCACCGTGGTCTCGCGGGCGGCCTGGCCGGGGGTCACGACGGCGACGCGGTCGCCCACGCGCACGACGCCCTCGGTCACCTGGCCCGCATAGGCGCGGTAGTCGCGGAACGCCTCCTCGTCCAGGCCCGGCGCGAGCGCGCCCTGCGGCCGGATCACCGTCTGGACGGGGAAGCGGAAGGGCTCCGCAGGAGCAGAGCCAGAGTCGTCGAGCTCGTCCGTGCTCGGCAGGCTCTCGAGCAGCTCGATGAGCGTCGGCCCCGAGTACCACGGGGTGCGGTCCGAGCGGTCCACGACGTTGTCGCCGTCGAGCGCGGACACCGGCACGGCCACGGCCTCGCGGAGGCCGAGCTCGGAAGCCAGCCGCGCGACGTCGGCCGCGATCTCGGTGTAGACGGACTCGGAGAAGTCGACGAGGTCGATCTTGTTCACCGCGACCACGACGTGCGGCACCCGCAGGAGCGCCGCGACGGAGAGGTGCCGCCGGGTCTGCTCGAGGACGCCCTTGCGGGCATCGATGAGAAGCACGACGGCGTCCGCGGTGGACGCGCCGGTGACCGTGTTCTTCGTGTACTGCACGTGGCCTGGGCAGTCCGCGAGGATGAACGTGCGGCGGTCGGTCGCGAAGTAGCGGTAGGCGACGTCGATCGTGATGCCCTGCTCGCGCTCGGCGCGCAGGCCGTCGGTCAGGAGCGCGAGGTCCAGGCCGCCGCGCTCCCCGCCGAAGCCACGGTCAGCGGAGGTGCGGGCCACGGCGTCGAGCTGGTCGGCGAGGATCGCCTTGGAGTCGTGCAGGAGCCTTCCGACCAGAGTGGACTTGCCGTCGTCGACGCTCCCGGCGGTCGCGAAGCGGAAGAGGGTGCCCTCTTCGAGCGTGGTGGTTTCTACAGGCTTGGTTTCGGCGAGCTCAACCGGCGTGTTCATCAGAAGTACCCGTCCTTCTTGCGGTCTTCCATCGCCGCCTCGGAGATGCGGTCGTCCGCGCGGGTGGCCCCGCGCTCGGTGAGGGTCGACGCGGCGACCTCGCGCACGACGTCGGCCACGGTGTACGCGTCCGAGAGCACGGCGCCGGTGCAGGACATGTCGCCCACCGTGCGGTAGCGCACGGTGCGCACGACGACGTCCTCCCCCTCGCGCGGCTGGCTCACCTCGCCCACGGCGCGCCACATCCCGTCCCGGACGAAGACGTCCCGGTCGTGGGCGTAGTAGATCGAGGGGAGCTCGATGTCCTCACGCTCGATGTAGCGCCAGATGTCCAGCTCGGTCCAGTTGCTGATGGGGAAGGCGCGCACGTGCTGGCCCACGGTGTGGCGGCCGTTGTACAGGTTCCACAGCTCGGGGCGCTGGTTGCGCGGGTCCCACTGGCCGAACTCGTCGCGCAGGGACAGGATGCGCTCCTTGGCGCGGGCCTTGTCCTCGTCGCGGCGGCCGCCCCCGAACACGGCGTCGAACTTGTTGCGCTCAATGGCGTGCAGGAGCGGGACGGTCTGGAGCGGGTTGCGGGTGCCGTCGGCGCGCTCGGCGAGCTCGCCGCGGTCGATGAACTCCTGGACGGAGCCGACCACGAGCTTGAGCCCGAGCCGGGCCACGGTGCGGTCGCGAAAGTCCAGGACCTCGGGAAAGTTGTGGCCCGTGTCGACGTGCAGGACGGGGAACGGGATCTTCCCGGGCCAGAACGCCTTCGCCGCGAGGTGCAGCATCACGACGGAGTCCTTGCCGCCGGAGAACAGCATCGCGGGGCGCTCGAACTCTGCGACGACCTCGCGGATGATGTGGATCGACTCGGCCTCGAGGGCGTCGAGGAGGGGCAGCGCCCGGGGGTTGAGCGGAGCCGAAACCCCATTCTGGTTTCGACTTCGCTCAACCGACGTTTCTGTCGTGATGCTCATACGTGGAGTCCGCATTCTGTCTTGTCGGAGCCGGACCAGCGGCCGGCTCGGGGGTCTTCTCCGGGGGCGACGGCGCGGGTACAGGGTGCGCAGCCGATGGAGGGGTAGCCCTGGGCAAGGAGGGGATTGACGGGCAGGAGGTTGTCCTCGGAGTACTGCACGAGCGCTTCGAAGGACCAGGGGGCGACGGGGTTGACCTTGACGAGGCCGTTCTTCTCATCCCAGGTCACGAGCGGCGTGTTCGTGCGGGTGGGGGCCTCGTCGCGGCGCACGCCCGTGAACCAGAGCTCGTAGCCCGCGAGCGAGCGGTGCAGCGGCTCGACCTTGCGCAGGGCGCAGCAGCGGCCGGGGTCGCGGGCGAAGAGGTCCTTGCCCTCGGCGGCGTCCTGCTCGGCGACGGTCTGCTTCGGCGTCACGTCGACGATGGTGACCCGCAGGTTCTCGGCCACCTCGTTGCGGGTCTGGTACGTCTCCGGGAAGTGGTACCCCGTGTCGAGGAAGAGGACGTCGACGCCGGGGAGCTGGTCCGCGACGAGGGCGGGCAGCACGGCGTCGGCCATCGAGCAGGCGACGGCGGTCGCCTCCACCGCGAAGTTCCTAGCCACCCAGCCGATCACCTCCTCGGCGGACGCGTCCCATCCGAGCTCGGCGGCGCCGGCCTCGGCCAGGGCCTTGAGCTCCTCGGCAGAGCGGCGGTTGAGCGCAGCCGAAACCCCGGGTTTCGGCTCCGCTGCGCTCCGCTCAACCACCGTCGACTCCGCTGCTGCGTCTCGACTTCGCTTCGCTTCGCTCGACGAACGCCGCTCAACCACCGGAGTCGGAACCTGCTCGGTGCTCACTGGAGTGCCTCTTCCTCGGCCGCGAGGGCCCACTCGGCGAACGTCTGGTTCTCGTCGGCGCGGTCCGCGAGGAACCGGCGGGTGACGCGCTCGACGTAGTCCGGCAGGTCCTCGGCCGTGACCTTGAGGCCGCGCACGGTGCGGCCGGTGCCGGCCTCCCCGCGGGTGTCGGAGGCGAGGCCGCCTCCGAGGTGGACCTGGAACCCGGGGGTCTGTCCGCCGTTGCCATCGGGGAGGAGCTGGCCCTTGAGGCCGATGTCCGCCGTCTGGATGCGGGCGCAGGAGTTCGGGCAGCCGTTGACGTGCAGCGTCAGCGGCCGGAGGAGCTGGTTGGCCGGGATGCGCTTCTCGAGCTCGGCGATCGCCTCGGTCGCGGTGTCCTTCGTGTCCACGATCGCGAGCTTGCAGAACTCGATGCCGGTGCACGCGATGGTCGAGCGGCGCCACGGGCTCGGGTTCGCATACAGCCCGAGCTCCTCGAGGCCGGCGACGAGCGAGTCGACGCGGTCCTGCTCGACGTCGAGCACCACGATCTTCTGGTGGGGCGTGGTGCGCAGCCGGGCCGAGCCGTGGGCCTCGATGAGGTCGGCGAGCTTCACAAGCACATCGCCGGAGACACGGCCCACCGTCGGCGTCGCGCCGATGTAGAAGCGCCCGTCCTTCTGGCGGTGCACGCCCACGTGGTCGCCCGGCGTCGTGGGCGTCTCGGCGGCGGGGCCGTCCGGAAGCGGCGCGGAGAGGTACTCGGTCTCGAGGACCTCGCGGAACTTCTCGGCGCCCCAGTCCGCGACGAGGTACTTGAGGCGGGCTCGGTTGCGCAGGCGCCGGTAGCCGTAGTCGCGGAAGATGCTCGTCACGCCGACCCAGGCCTCGGCGGCCCGGGACGGCTCGACGAACGCGCCGAGGCGGACGGCGAGGTGCGCGGATGTCGAGAGGCCGCCGCCGACCCAGAGGTCGTAGCCGGGGCCGAGCTCGGGGTGCACGACGCCGATCAGGGCGAAGTCGTTGATCTCGTGGACCACGTCCTGGGACGGGTGGCCGGTGATGGCGGTCTTGTACTTGCGCGGGAGGTTCGCGAAGGAGTCGTCGCCGATGTACCGGTCCGCGATCTCGCGGATCTGCGGGGTCGGGTCGAGGATCTCGTCGGCAGCGATCCCGGCGACCGGGGAGCCGAGGATGACGCGGGGGACGTCGCCGCACGCCTCGGTGGTGCGCAGGCCCACCGACTCGAGGCGGCGCCAGATCTCCGGGACGTTCTCGATCTCGACCCAGTGCAGCTGGATGTTCTGCCGGTCGGTGATGTCCGCGGTGCCGCGGGCGAAGTCGCGGGAGATCCCGCCGATGACGCGCAGCTGCTCGGTGGTGAGCGCGCCGCCGTCGATCCGGACGCGCATCATGAAGTAGCGGTCCTCGAGCTCGTGCGGCTCGAGTGTGGCGGTCTTGCCGCCGTCGATCCCGGGCTTGCGCTGGGTGTAGAGGCCCCACCAGCGGAAGCGGCCGTGGAGGTCGGTCGGGTCGATCGAGTCGAAGCCGCCGGCGGCGTAGGTCGACTCGATCCGCTCGCGGACGCTGAGGCCGCCGTCCTCCTGCTTCCACACCTCGTTGGAGTTCAGCGGAGCGGTGCCGTCCACCTTCCACTGCCCGTTCGGCTTGGCGGCCCGGGGGCGCGCAGGCCGTGCCGTCTCGGGCCGAGCGGGGCGCTCGGCTCCGGCGGTGCGCTCGGGTGCAGCAGTCTCAGTCATGCCTTCGAGGGTACGGAGCCTCCTCGGCGCGCCCCTAGGCCCCTGCAACGCACGGTCACGAGAGGACACATTTCGTCGCAATGACCCGCGGCCGAGGGGGAAAGGCTTGACTCACTTCCCGCTGAACGAGGTCCACGGATGGGTCGCGCCGTAGCGCATGAGCCACACGGCCAGCCCCGCGCACACCGCGTACCCGGCGCCCACGGCGAGCCACCCGGCGTCGAACGTGCCCGTCGCATCGGCGAGCACGCCCATCATGAGCGGGCCGAGCGCGAAGCCCGTGTACATCCCGGCCGCGAGCACGCCCGACGCCGCGCCGATGCGCTCGCGGGGCACGACGACGAGGACCGCCGCGTTCGTGATGACGTTCGCCCCCAGCACGGTCGCCCCGTGCAGGGCCACGCCGACCCAGAGCAGCGCCGGCACGTCCCACGCGCCGGCCGCGAGGAGGCACAGCACGCCGACGATGGCGCCCAGCGCGAGCGTCAGGAGCAGCCCCGACGGCCGAGCGCCGAGGGCCATCCGACGCCCCCACACGATGCGGGATGAGACGCCCACGATGCCGGACACGCCGGCCGCGGCGCCCGCGAGGACGAGCGGGAAGTCCAGCTCGCGCACGGCGAAGAGGGGCAGGTACACGTTGGTGGCCTGCATGCCCATGCCGGCGAAGAAGGAGAACCCGGCGAAGATCCACACCGGGAACGGGAGTCGGCCGCCGTGGGCGCGCGCCGCCGTCGTGCGCGGCGCGGCGGAGGCCCGGGGCACCTGGGCGAGCCCGTACGCGAGGAGGGCCGCCGCGATCACGGCGGTGAGGCCGAACGACCACTGCCAGCCCAGCCACAGGGCGACCGCCGGGAAGAAGAGGCCGGCGAACAGCTGGCTCGCCTGCACCCCGGACTGCTTGATGCCGATCCAGCCGGGCCGCTTCGCGGGCGGGACCGAGGCGACGATGACCCGGTTCGTGGTCGGGTTGGAGATCGCCTGCGACGGGCCGGCGAGGATGACCGCGACGAGCAGCACCCAGAAGCTGTGGGCGAGCGCGGCGATCACGAGCGCGAGCACGGTGCCGCCGAAGATCAGGACCAGCTGGGTCCGGGTGGTCGCGCGGTCGCTGAGCCGGCCGAGGGAGAAGCTGCTCACGGCCGCTGACGCGAAGACGGCCCCCGCCAGGAGGCCGAACTGCGACTGCGTGATGCCGAGGTCGGCGATGATGAGCGGGCTGAGCGCGCTCATGCCGTAGTTGAGCAGCGGGCCGACCCCCATGGCGCAGACGAGGACGAACAGGAGGGCCGCAGACGGCCCCTTGGTCTGCTGCGTCACCTCGCCTCCGCGATGGCCGCGTCATAGCGGTCGAGGGCGATCTGCGCGATGGCCTCCGACGGCAGCAGCGGCGCCGTGACGGCGTCCGCCCCGGCCTTCGCGAGCTGGTCGTGGAAGTAGCCCGGCGCGAGGAGGTAGGACGCGATGACGACGCGCACGCCGTCGCCCGCCGTGCCGTCCGCCCGGGTGGTGGCCTCCTCCACGCGCAGCTCGGCGACGGCCTCGGGGACGGTCGGCGAGGCGCTGGCCCCGTAGCCCGGCAGGATGCGGTTCGGGATGCGGTGGCGGAGCATGTCCGCGAGGCGCTCGACGTCCGCCGCCGCCTCGGGATTGCTCGAGCCGGCGGCGGCGAGCACGACGGCGTCGTCCGCTCCCAGCCCGGCCTCGCCGAGGCGCTGGACGAGCAGGCCGGCGAGCCGCTCGTCGGGGCCGAGCGGCCCCGCGCTCAGGGTGCCCGGCCGGGAGGCGGCGGCCTTCGCGATGTCCACGCGCACGTGGTACCCGACGCTGAGCAGGAGGGGCACGACGACGGCGCGCGCCCCCTCGGGGAGGCCTGCCACGACCTCGGGAAGCTCGGGGCCGTGCACATCCACGTAGGCGTCGAGCACAGACAGCTCCGGGCGTGCCGTGCGGATCTGGTCGACGGCCGCGAGGATGGCGGCCCGCCCCTCCGCATTGCTGGTGCCGTGGGCACACGCCACGAGGATGTCTTGGGTCATGAGGGGAGCCTACTCCCGGGGCTGTTTACGCCACCGAAACGTGCGCCGGCGGCGCGACTAGGATGAGCAGCATGAACGAGATGTTCCTGGAGAAGTTCCGCGCGCTTGTCCCCAAGTACCTCGAGGATCCGTGGCAGCCGGCAGACGGCCTTTCGGAGGACGAGCTCGATGCGGCGCTCGAAGAGCATGCGTTCACGATCCCGCTGGTCCTGCGCGAGTTCTACCTCGCGCTCGGCGGGTCCGAGCTCATGGAGGCGTACCACTACTTCTGGGACCCCGAGGAGCTCGAGATCGACGAGGAGGGGTTCCTCATGTTCCTCGAGGACGAGGAGGAGCAGTTCACCTGGGGCTTCCGTGCCGGGGACCTGCGCGTCCCGGACCCGATCGTCTACCGCAAGAACAACGCCCGCGGCGAGTGGGTGTCGGAGGACGGGACCTTCTCAGAGTTCACGTTCGACATGTTCGAGTGGGTGTTCAGCGAGGATGACGAGCAGGCCGACTGACCGCGTGACTACCGTCCAGTAACCGTTCTGAAAACTGATTTACGTCTATCACTGGACTTTTTACAGATCTGTCATATGCTTGTTCATGGGTTCACTACTAGCCTCCAGTGAATCCGGGTGCGAACGGAAAACGGCCCCGGGAATCGGCAGAAGCCGAGTCCCGGGGCCACCCGTTTAAGGGGTCCAAAGTTGTCATATAGGTCGAAGGCTGTCATAGGGTTCCAAGGTCGTCACGCCCCCACCCGACGCCACACGGGGTGACCTCGAGAGGGTCAGGCCTGGCGATCCACCACCGCGTCGGCGAATGCCGCCAGCGAGTCCTTCACGACGCCTTCCGGCAGCGGCTCCAGGGCGGCCTTCGCGGCGTCGGCCCAGTCCCGCGCTACGGCCCACGCCTGCTCCGTCGCGGGATGCGCGGCCAGCGCCTCGACGGCCTCAGCGAGGGCATCGTCGTCCGTGAGGTCGCCGTCGACGAGGGCGACGACGCGCGCGGCGGAGGCATCGCCGTCGGCCGCGGCCTGACGCAGCAGCAGCACGGGCAGCGTGGGCACCCCTTCGCGGAGGTCGGTCCCGGCGATCTTGCCCGAGGAGGCGCGCCCGCCGGTGACGTCGATGACGTCGTCGGCAAGCTGGAACGCGACGCCGACCTTCTCGCCGTACTCGACCAGCACGGACTCGAACTCGGCGGGCGCACCCGAGAAGATCACGCCGAACTGCCCCGAGGCGGCGATGAGCGAACCGGTCTTGTCGGCGAGGACGGAGATGTAGTGCGCCACGGGGTCCTCACCCTCGCGGGGCCCGACCGTCTCGTGGAGCTGTCCGAGGCACAGCCGCTCGAACGTGCGCGCCTGGATGGCGAGGGCGCGGCCGCCGAGGTCGGAGACCAGGATCGAGGCGCGCGCGAAGATGAGGTCGCCGGCGAGGATCGCGACGGTGTTGCCCCACACCTCGTGCGCAGTGGGCGCCCCGCGGCGGTAGGGGGCGGAGTCCATGACGTCGTCGTGGTAGAGGGTCGCGAGGTGCGTGAGCTCGACGACGGCCGCAGCCTGCAGCACCTCGGCCCGCTCGGGGTCGCCGAGGTGGGAGGCGAGGATGGTCAGCAGCGGGCGGATGCGCTTGCCCCCGGCCTCCATGAGGTGCCGGCTGGTCGCGTCGGCCAGCGGGTCGGAGTTGGAGATGGCCTCGCGGAGGACCTTCTCGACGCGGGCCATGCTCGTGGTGATCGCAGGCCCCAGGACATCGTCCTCGGCAATCGCGGCAAAGCCGGCAGGCAGCTGCATGCCGACGGCGATCGCCGTGGTGGTGGGAGGCGGCTCGGCGGACTCGGGGCGCCCATGCCCCGCGTGCGTCCAGCGGCTGTCTGCAGATTCAGTCACGGTCTCAAGCCTAGCTTTCGTGGCGCCGCACGGACGCATCGCGGGGAGGGACGGTGTTGGACGTGGCGGGAACGAGCGATTCGAGGACGCGGATCGCGGCGTCGGGCAGGGCCCCGCCGGGACGGTCCGTGAGGTTGGCCAGCAGGCGGACCACGAACCGCATGAGCGGCGGGACCGGCATCCCCGTCGCGAGCGCCGCGCGCATCACGGCGGGGTGCCCGATCAGCGCGGCGAACATGCGCCCGAGCGTGAAGTGGCTGCCCCACTCACGGCGCACCCGGTCGGCATACGCGGCGAGGCGACGGTCGACGTCGGCCGCGTCCGCCCGCGCCCGGCCCGCCGCGCGCTGGGCGGCCGCAGCGTCGACGAGGTACTGCGCCGCGAAGCGCCCCGACTCCATCGCGTAGGAGATGCCCTCGCCGTTGAACGGGCTCACCATCCCGCCGGCGTCGCCCAAGAGCGCCATGCCGGGGACCACATGGGGGGTGCGGTTGAAGCCCATCGGCAGCGCGGCGCCGCGGATCGGACCCACCTGGTTCGCCTCGTCGAAGCCCCACTCCCCCGGCATCCCGGCGGTCCACTCGCGCAGCACCTGCCGGTAGTCGAGCTTGCCGAACTCCTTGGAGGAGTTCAGGATCCCGAGGCCCACGTTGCAGGTCCCGTCGCCCACCCCGAACACCCACCCGTACCCGGGGAGCGGCTTGCCGTCGGCGCCCGGGAGCTCGAGCCAACCCTCCATCCAGTCGTCCTCGTGGCGCGGGCTCGCGAAGTACGTGCGGTAGGCGACGCCGAGGGGCCGGTCGTCGCGCTTGGCCAGGCCGCGGGACACGGCGGCGCGGGTCGAGTTGCCGTCGGCGGCGAGGACGACGTCGGCGCGGAACTCGCGCGTCTCCCCCGTCTTCTTCCCGTCCCCGTCGAGAAGCTGGGCGCGGGCACCCACGACGCGGCCGCCGTCGTCCGTGATGACCTCGGTGACCGAGTGCCCCTCGAGGATCTGCGCGCCCGCGGCACGTGCGTGCTCAGCGAGGGCCTCGTCGAAGCCGAGGCGTGTGCGGATGAGCCCGTAGTCGGGGAAGTCCTCGAGCGCGGGCCACGGGAGCTCGAGCGTGCGGCCGCCGGCGATGAGGCGCAGGCCGCGGTTGCGCCGCCAGCCGTCCTCGGCGGCATGCGGCAGGCCGAGGAGCTGCATCTCGCGCACGGCGCGGGGCGTGAGCCCGTCGCCGCAGACTTTCTCCCGCGGGAAGCGGGTCTTCTCGAGGACGGTGACCGGCACGCCGGAGCGCGCGAGGTAATGGGCAGCGGTCGAGCCGGCAGGGCCGGCCCCTATGACGAGGACCTCCATGGGACTCAGCTCAGCGCGACGCGCGGCGGGAGCGGCGCACCTTCGCGAGCGGACCGGTGGACGATGCCGGCGAGACGGGCTTGTAGGCCCGGTGCACGGCCACGATCCCGCCCGTCAGGTTGCGGTAGGCGATGTTCTCCCACCCGTCCATCGCGAGCCACGCGGCGAGGTTGTCCTGGTCCGGCCACGCCCGGATCGACTCGGCGAGGTACACGTACGCGTCCGGGTTCGACGAGGCGCGGCGGGCGATCTCCGGCAGCGCGCGCATGAGGTACTCGAGGTACATGGTCCGCCAGAGCGGGTTGACCGGCGAGGAGAACTCGGCGATGACGAGCCGGCCGCCCGGCTTCGTCACCCGCAGCATCTCGGCCAGTGCCTTGTGCGGCTCGTTGACGTTGCGCAGGCCGAAGCTGATCGTGACGGCGTCGAACGAGTTGTCGGCGAACGGCAGGTTCGTGGCGTCGCCGGCGATGAAGTCGATGTCCGGGCGGCGCCGCTTGCCGACCTTGAGCATCCCGAGCGAGAAGTCGCAGGCCACGACGTCGATACCGGCGTCCGCGTAGGGCTCGGCGGAGGTGCCGGTCCCGGCCGCGAGGTCGAGGACGCGCTGGCCGGGCTTCGCCGCGACGGCGTCCACCACGACCCTGCGCCACCGGCGGGTCTGGCCGAGGGAGAGGAGGTCGTTGACGACGTCGTAGCGCGGTGCCACCTCGTCGAACATGGAGGCGACCTCGTCGGGTCGCTTGTCGAGGGATGCCCTGCTGCCTGCGCTGCTCACCCGCACCATTCTGCCAAAGATTACCGCGTAGTCTTGATCCATCATGAGCCACCCTCTGCGCGCCCTCACGGTTGATCTGGGCCCCACCGGCCCTGGCACCACCGGCCAGGGCGACGTCCCCGACGATCTGGCGGCACTCTTGGGAGGCGCAGACACGCAGTGCTGGATCCGCCGCGGCGAGGGGCAGGTCGGCTTCGGGGCGGTGGCCCGCTTCACCGTCACCGGGCCCGAGCGCTTCATCGAGGCCGAGGCCTGGTGGAAGCACCTTGTGATCGAGGCGGACATCGAGGACCCGGTCCAGCACCCTGGCACCGGCCTGGTCGCCTTCGGCAGCTTCGCCTTCTCCAAGACCTCCCCTTTCCTCTCGCGGCTGATCGTGCCCGAGCTCGTCGTCGGCATCCGGGACGGACGCGCCTGGGCCACCCTCGCGGCCGCCGACGGGAGGCGCCCCTCCGAGACCGAGGTGCGCGGCGCCGTCGTGCGCGCGCTCGCCGACCGCACCCGCGGCACCGGGGCGACCCGACGCACGACGGCGCGCGCGGACCTCGCGGGCGGCAACGGGCAGGCGGGGGGCCGGGCCGCGCGCAGGCCCGTGCGCCTCGGACCCGGCTCGCTCGGGGAGCAGCGGTGGATGCACGCGGTGTCCTCGGGAGTGGGGCGGATCGCCGCCGGCGAGCTGGAGAAGCTCGTGCTCGCGCGGGACATCGTCGTGGAGGACGGCGCGGGGATCGACCGCGGCGAGGTGCTGCGGCGGCTGTCGTCCGCCTACTGGGACACGTGGGTCTACGGCGTCGACGGGCTGGTGGGGGCCACGCCCGAGATGCTCATCCAGGTGGAGGGGCGCACCGCGCAGGCACGCGTGCTCGCCGGGACCCTCGACCGCCGTGACGCCTTCGGGAAGGGCGAGGACTACCCCGCCCGGGTGCTCGCGGGCTCGGCGAAGCAGCGGCACGAGCACGACATCGCCATCCAGTCCCTCACCGTGGCGCTCGAGCCGTTCTCGGACGCCATGAACGCCCACGACGAGCCGTTCATCCTCGAGCTGCCGAACGTCTTCCACCTCGCGAGCGACGTGAAGGCTGAGCTCGCCGAGGTCGAGGGGCACGTGCCCACCTCGCTCGCCCTCATCAACGCCCTGCACCCCACCGCGGCGGTGTGCGGGACGCCCACGCAGACCGCCGGCGCGATCATCCGCGAGCTCGAGTCGATGGACCGGGGGCCGTACGCCGGGCCGGTCGGGTGGCTCGACGCCGCCGGGAACGGCGAGTGGGGCATCGCGCTGCGCGGGGGCGTCATCGAGTCCCCGACGACGATCCGCCTGTACGCGGGCTGCGGGATCGTCGAGGCGTCCGTGCCGGAGACCGAGCTCGCCGAGACGTGGGCCAAGTTCCGCCCGATGCTCGAGGCGCTCGGCGTCGAGCGCTGACCGGGACCCCGCAAGCGCACGGCAGAGACCCCGCAACCGCCGTTGTGGTTGCGGGGTCTCTGGCAGGGCCTTGCGGGGTCCCTGGCAGGCCCTTGCGGGGTCCCTGGCCTCAGAGCACCTTACTCAGGAAGCCCTTGGTGCGCTCGTGCTGCGGATTGGCGATGACGTCGCGCGGGTTGCCCGACTCGACGACCACGCCGCCGTCCATGAACGTCAGGGTGTCGCCGACCTCGCGTGCGAAGCCGATCTCGTGGGTCACGACGATCATGGTCATGCCTGACGCGGCGAGGTCCTTCATGACGTTCAGCACGTCGCCGACGAGCTCGGGATCCAGGGCCGAGGTCGGCTCGTCGAAGAGCATGAGCTCGGGGTCCATGGCCAGGGCACGGGCGATCGCGACGCGCTGCTGCTGGCCGCCGGAGAGCTGCGCGGGGTAGTGGTTGGCCCGGTCCGAGAGCCCCACCCGGTCAAGGAGCTCGAGCGCGCGCTTCCGCGCAGAGGCCCTGTCGTGGCCCTTGACCTGGACGGGCGCCTCCATGACGTTCTCCACGGCCGTCTTGTGGCCGAAGAGGTTGAAGCGCTGGAACACCATCCCGATGTTGCGTCGCTGCCGGGCGATCTCCTTGACCCGGAGCTCGTGCAGCCTCCCGCCGTGCTCGCGATAGCCGATGAGCTCGTCGTCGACGAAGATCCTTCCCGCGCTGATCGTCTCGAGGTGGTTGATGCACCGGAGCAGGGTGGACTTGCCGGACCCCGACGGACCGATCAGGACGGCGACCTCGCCCTGGCGGACCGTCATGTCGATCCCGCGCAGCACATGGTGCTGGCCGTAGTACTTGTGCACTCCCTCGATCCGGACCAGTTCGCCAGCCCCGGAGGGAATGCGGTGGGTGCCTTCGGGCGCCGGTGCGCTCATCGTCCGCTCTCCTCGATGTCCTTGCCGGCCACGGTCGGGCCGCCGGGCATGGTATCCGCGGCGGAGCCGAGACCGGCGGCCGCGGCCTTGGTCGCTGCGGGGTTGACTACCGCGGCCGGTGCGAGGTTGTCCACGCCCTTGCCGTAGTGCTTCTCGATGAAGTGCTGGCCGACCATCAGGATGCTCGTGACCAGCAGGTACCACAGCGCCGCGACGATCAGCAGCGGGATCGGCAGGTAGGTCTTGTTCGCAAGCGAGTTCGTCACGAACGTCAGGTCGAGGGTGAACGGCACCGCCAGGACCAGCGAGGTGGTCTTGAGCATGCCGATCGTCTCGTTGCCGGTCGGCGGGACGATCACGCGCATCGCCTGGGGGAGGATGATGCGCCGCATGATCTTGCCCCTGTGCATCCCCAGGGCCTCGGCGGCCTCCATCTGGCCCTTGTCCACGGACTTCAGGCCGGCACGGAAGATCTCGGCGAGGTACGCGGACTCGTTCAGGCCCAGCCCGATCACCGCGGGCAGGAACCCGCGGGTGGGATCCTCGAGGACCCAGGTGACGAGCGCCGGCCCGAAGGGGACGCCCAGGGACACGGTCGGGTACAGGACCGTGACCAGGCCCCAGAAGATCAGCTGTGTGTAGACCGGGGTGCCGCGGAAGAACCACACCCACGCCCACGCGGACCAGCGGAAGATCGGGTTGTCCGACTGCCGCATGAACGCCAGGACGACGGCGAGCACGATCGCCAGGATCATCGACAGGACCGTGAGCAGGAGCGTCCAGCCCACGCCGCGGACCACGTTCACGTCCAGGATGTAGAGCGCGACGGTTTCCCAGTGGAAGTTGGGATTGGTGGCCAGGCTCTGGACGGCCAGAGCCAGCAGGAGCACGATGACGGCGGCGCCGACCCACCGGCCGGGGTGGCGCACCGGAACCGCCTTGATCAGTTCCGGTGCGCTTGCCGTGGAGGCTGGGGCGTCGGCCTTGTGAACAGTCATAGTCATCAGACTGCCGGGTTGACCTCAGACTTCGAAAGAGCGCCTTCGGCGTTGTTCCACGAGTCCAAGATCTTCTTGTAGGTGCCGTCCTCCATCAGGCTCGTCACCGTCTTCTGGATGAGCTGGGCGAACGCGGTGTCGCTCTTGGCCACGGCGATGCCCTGCGGTGCGGAGTCGTAGGTGTCGCCGAGCTTCTCGACGGCGCCGTTGGTCTGCTGGACCGCGTAGCCGACGATCGGCGAGTCAGCGGCCATCGCGTCGAGCGAGCCGTTCACGAGACGCGTGTTGAGGTCCGTCTGGGCCTTGAGGGAGACGACCTCGATCGCGGGCTTGCCAGCGGCGGTGCACTTGGCGTTGCGCTCTTTGAGGTCCGGGTCCTCCTGGACGGTGCCGGTCTGGACGCCGACCTTCTTGCCGCAGATGTCATCGAGCGAGAACTTCTTCGGGTTGCCCTTCTGCACGGCCCACGCGGTGCCGGCCTTGAAGTAGCTCACGAAGTTCACCGCGGCGAGGCGCTCGGAGTTGATCGTGAAGGAGGACATGCCGAGGTCGTACTTCGGACCGAGGGCGGGCAGGATCCCGGTGAACTCCGCGGTCTGGACCTCGGTCTTGAGGCCGAGCTTGGCGCCGATGGCCTTGGCGAGGTCGACGTCGTAGCCCATCGGCGTGGCGTTGTCGCTTCCGCCGAGGAACTCTGCCGGCGCGTACGACGTGTCGGAGCCGACGACGAGCTTGCCCTTGGACTTGATCGCATCCGGAACCTGCGAGGCCAGGCTGTCGTCCTTCTTCACCGACGACGGGTCGAAGGACGCCGATGCCGACCCCGACCCGCTCGGCTTTGCCGCTCCCCCGGTCTCGGAGGCGTTCGTGCAGGCCGTGAGCGCGAGGGCCCCGACGGCGAGGACCGCAGCGCCCTTGGCGGCGAGCTTCGCGGAGAAAGTCATATCTCTACCTTTACTTGGAGGTACATGTCAGAGGTGCTAGGCGACGCCCCATCCTACCCTTGACCGGGGCACGATGAGATGTGCATCACAGGCAACTTATGTTTCCCTATTGGACAACACCCTTGAAGGGTAATCAAGCCCTGTCACGGGGAGGTTTCCGAAATCCCAGACACCCGCCCCAAACGGGCGGCGAGGCCCCAGCCCCCCGCCTCCGCCGTTTCGGGTACGCGAATTCCCCGCCTCCTCCGTTTCGGGTACGCGAATTCCCCGCCTCCTCCGTTTCGGGTACGCGAATTCCCCGCCTCCTCCGTTTCGGGTACGGAGGATCCGCCGCGCTAAGACGTCCCTCCAAGCGGAGCTCCCCCGCGTACCCGAGACGGCACAGGCGTGACTTTGGCGTACCCGAGACGGCACAGGCGTGACTTTGGCGTACCCGAGACGTCACAGGCGTGACTTTGGCGTACCCGAGACGGCACAGGGGTGACTTTGGCGTACCCGAGACGGCACAGGGGTGACTTTGGCGTACCCGAGACGTCAGTTGGGGCTCACGGCCCTGCCCACGGCCAGCCGGATCCGCTCGTGCAGGTCGCGCAGGGACGCCCTGTCCACCCGGGCCTCGATGATCTCCCGCCCCCGTCGCCGCGGAGCGCCGAGCGCCGCGGACGCCTCTGCCGCGGTGCGCACGAGCGTGTGCCGCACCCCGTAGGCGGCGGCGAGTGCCCGGAGGTCGGCGCGGTGCGGCGTGCCGAAGAGGCGTTCGACGGCGGCCGCCGCGCCCGGGAGCGCCGGGTCGCCCACGCGCCCGTGCTCGAGCAGGCCGAAGATCGCCCCGCCGGCGTCGTTGAGCACGACGGCGCGCAGGTCCGGTTCCGCTTCCCCGTCGCCGAGGAGTAGCCCGCCGGTGTCGTGCAGGAAGGTCAGGTCTCCGAGGAACGCGGTGGTCTCGGTGCGGCGGCCGAGCCAGAGGCCTGTGGCGGTCGAGATGGTCCCGTCGATCCCGGACAGTCCGCGGTTGGCGAAGACCCGGGCGGCCGGCTGCGGCGGAGGGGCCGCAGCGAGGTCGACATCGCGGATCCCGTTGGACGATCCGAGCAGCAGCTGCCCCCGGGCGCTCTCCCACACGAGCTGCGCGAGCCTCGGCCCCGTCAGCGGAGCGCCGGGGCCGCCGACGATCCGGTCCACCGCCTCCTGCGCCGCGGCGCCGGCGAGGAGCCACGAGTCGAGCCACCCCTCGGCCCCGCGCCCGGCGAAGCCCGAGAGGATGTCGAGGTCGTCCACGAGCCGTTCCCGGCGTCGGCCCTCCCGGAACCACGCGACCGGGCGGGGGTGGTACAGCGCCGTCTGCACGCCGTCGCGGGCCAGGAGCGCCGTGACCGGCCGGGACAGGGTGGGCCGGCCGAACAGCACCACGCGCTCGATCCTCAGTCCGGGATGCCCGTCCAGGAGGAGCCGGTAGGGGCCCACGGCATGGCCGCCGAAGCGCGCATTCGAGGACGGCTCCGCCAGCAGCGGGAGGCCGTGCGCGGCCGCGAAGGCCTCCGCGAGCGGGCCCGCCCCATGGCCTGCGAGGACCACGGTGCGCCGCGGCGGCAGCCCGCCGAGGGCCGCGACCGGCGGCCGGCGGTAGGCGTACGGCTGGAAGGGAGGCGGCTCCCAGCCGCCGCCGGCGGGCGGCTCCCAGCCGGGTTCCGGCACGAGCGGGTCGCGGAAGCAGAGGTTCAGCTGGACGGGGCCGGCGGGGATCCCCTCGAGCGCCCCCGTCGCCGCGGAGAGGGCGGTCCGCACGGACGACGACGGCGACGCACCGGCCGCGACGCTCGTCGCGAAGCGCACGTGCTCGCCGAAGAGGTCGAACTGCTCGGTGGTCTGGTTCGCACCGGTACCGTGGAGCTCCTCGGGCCGGTCCGCGGAGAGGACCACGAGGGGCACCTCGGCGTGGTTGGCCTCCATGACGGCGGGCAGCAGGTTGCCCACGGCCGTGCCGCTCGTGGTCGCGACTGCGGCCGGCCGTCCCGAGGAGAGGGCCGCGCCGAGGGCGGTGAAGGCGCCCACACGCTCGTCGACCCGCACCACGAGCTCGAGGTGGCCCCGGCCCTCCGCCTCGGCCAGCGCGTAGGCGAGCGGGGCGCTGCGGGATCCCGGGCAGACGACGACGCAGCGGACGCCGCCCGCGAGCAGCGCGTCGACTGCTGCGCGGGCGGCGTCCAGGGAACTGAGGGCACTCACGCCCCCATCGTATGTACTACTTCGCGTGCGGGGCCGGGAGGACCTGCACCACGGCCGGGCGCGGGGCGCGGACCTGGCCGGCGGCGGGCGTGCCGCCCTTCACGTAGTCCGGGAAGAGCGAGTGCGGCTCCTCGAAGGTGCCCTCCTCGCCCGGGTGCTGGACCGAGACGTAGACGTGGCGCTCGGCGTCGTGGACGATCGGGCCACAGGTCTCGGCGTCCCGCGGGACCGAGAGGAACTGCTCGACCTTGCCGCGCTCAGGGCCCTCGAGGGTCACGCGGAAGAGGCCGTCGTTGTAGCCGATCGAGCTCGGCGCGCCGTCGGTGGCGAGCCACATGTACCCCGAGGAGTCGAACGCGACGTTGTCGGGGCACGAGATCGGGGAGACCTTGTCGGTGGGGTAGCCCGCGAAGTACGCGGTCTTGTTCTTCGCCGGGTCGCCGGCGACGAGGAGCAGGTTCCAGCCGAAAGCGGTGGCCGTCTGGTCGCCCCCGTCCTCGGTGATCTCGATGATGTGGCCGTCGCGGTTCGCGGTGCGCGGGTTGACCTCGTCCGCCAGCGCGTTGGTGCCCTTGCCGCGGTTCGAGTTGTTCGTGCAGACGACATAGACCTTGCCCGAGGTGGGGTGCGGCTCGACGTCCTCGCAGCGGTCCATCTTGGTCGCGCCCACCTTGTCGGCGGCCAGACGGGTGAAGACGAGGACCTCCTCGACGGTCATGCCCGGCACCGCGGAGGCGCCGCCGACGACGAGCGGGAGCCACTCGCCGCGGCCGTCGAACGCGCCGTCGGACGGGAGCGCGCCGGAGCCGTCGATCTCGCCGGCGGAGTTGCCCGTGAACTTGGCGACGTAGAGGTCGCCCTCGGACAGGAGGGTCATGTTGTGGGCCCGGTCGCCCTCCCTGTACGTGTCCTTGGAGACGAACTTGTACAGGTAGTCGAAGCGCTCGTCGTCGCCCGAGTACGCCACGGCCTTGCCGTTGGCTGCGATGCGGACGTTCGCGCCCTCGTGCTTGAAGCGGCCCAGCGACGTGTGCTTCTTGGGGGTCGACGTCGGGTCCATCGGATCCACCTCGACGACCCACCCGAAGCGGTTCTCCTCGTTCTCGTAGCCCGCGGTGCGGGTGTCGAAGCGCAGGTCGTCGAGCTCCCAGCCGCGGCCGGTCGCCTTGTCGGAGAGGCCGTAGCGCTTCTGGGCCGCCGTGGTGCCGGCAGAGCGGAAGTAGCCGTTGAAGTTCTCCTCGCCGGAGAGGATGGTGCCCCACGGCGTCGTGCCGCCGGAGCAGTTGCCGAGCGTGCCCTTGACCGTGCGGCCGGTCGGGTCGGCGGCGGTCTTCAGCAGCGCGGACCCGGCCGCGGGGCCGGTCAGCTGGTACTCGGTGTCGATGAGGAATCGGCGGTTGAGCGGGGCGCCCTTGACGTAGGTCCAGGCGCTGTTCTTGTCGCGGCGCGTGAGCTCGACGACGGACAGGCCGTGGGCGGCGCGGGCGACGGCGCGGACCCGCGCCGGGTCGGCGTCGAGCTGCGCCTTCGGGAACATGATGCCCTCGTTGGTGTACTCGTGGTTCGTGAAGAGCACCGCGCGGCGGCCGTTCTCGCCGTCGATCCGGATGATGTCGGTGTAGTCGTTGTTGTAGCCGAACTGGCGGGCCTGGGCGGCCTCCGTCTGGTCCGCGATGTCGAACGCGGGCGAGTCGTTGAAGAGCGGGTCGCCCCAGCGGATGATCGGCGTCCAGCTGTAGCCCGACGGGACGGTGAACTCGTCGACCGTGAAGTGGACGGGGCTGATCGGGGTGAAGTCGAGCTTGCTGGTGACGCCCTTGGCCGCCGGGGCAAGGCCAGCGGCCTCCGAGCGCCCGGCGCCCGTGCCCGTGAAGGCCAGGGTGAGCGCGCCGGCGAGGCCGAGCCCCAGAGCGGAGCGGCGCGAGATCGCCCCGGCGGCGATATCGCGGAAGTACCCGTTGTCCGAGGTGTTGCACACCTCCCCCAGGCACGCGTTGTCGCACTTGAGCGCGCAGGTCACGGCGCTTCGCTTGCCGCGGACGTGGTCCAGCATCGGCAGCAGCAGGCGTCGGTTCTCAGACATGTGAAGTGTTCCTCCCAGAAGGTGCGGGCTGCGAACCCTCAGACAAACAGTGGGAGGAGAATCTCGAATCTCGCCGAGGTGAACACTCGGCAAACACGCTGCCGAAACGGCGTGAGGTGCGCTATGTGCCCGTGTGACCGCCGTCGCTGTCCGCGCGGCTTTCTCCCCCGCGGCCCGGGTCCCGTGCCACGAGGACCGCGTGGCACCGGCGGAGCCGCTCGATCCACCACGTGCGCCGCTCCGCCTCCACGGCGAACCGGGCCAGCAGCTCGGGGTCCGGCTCTGACCGCCGGATCAGCTCGGCCCCGGCCCGGAGGTAGCCGCCCTCAGGCACGAGAGGCGACCGCACGACGTCGTGCGCCAGCAGGGCCCCGGTGCCGAGCCCGCACGCGTACGGAAGCTGCGGGAGCGCGGCGGCCAGCGCGACGCCGGCGGCGAGCCCCACCGAGGTGTCGAGCGCCGAGCTCACGACGGCAGGCAGCCCGGCCTCGCGCACGATCTCGAGGGCGCGCCGCACTCCCCCGAGCGGGGCGGCCTTGACGACGATGAGGTCCGCCGCGCCGGCGCGGGCGACGCGCAGCGGGTCCTCGGCCTTCCGGACCGCCTCGTCCGCGGCGATGCGCACCGGGGTGCCGCGCGCCTCGAGGAGGGCACGGACCTCGGCGAGCCCGTTGATGCCGGGGACGGGCTGCTCGGCGTACTCGAGGCCGAATGGCTCGAGCTGCCCGAGCGCCTCGACGGCCTCCGGCACCGACCAGCCCCCATTCGCGTCGACCCGCAGCGCCGCGTCCGGCAGCACCTCGCGCACGGCGGCGACCCGACCGACGTCGTCCGCGATGCTCTGCCCCGCCTCGGCGACCTTGACCTTGACGGCGGTGACCGGCCCGAAGGCGGCGAGCACCTCGGGGACGCGTCCCGCGGGGACAGCCGGGACGGTCGCGTTGACGGGCACCCGCTCGCGCACCGGCGCGGGGAACCCCTCCCACGCCGCCTCGACGGCGGAGGCGAGCCAGCGGGACGACTCTGCGTCGTCGTACTCGAGGAACGGGGCGAACTCGCCCCAGCCGGCCGGCCCGCGCAGCAGGAGCGCCTCGCGCTCGGTCACGCCGCGGAACCTGACGGTCAGCGGGACGCGCACGACGGCGGCGGCCGCCTCGAGCTCTGGCAGGTCAGGGAGCACGGGGCGCCGGGTGCAGCTCATGCGCCCACTGTACGCAGGGATCCCGTCAGCACCGCCCACGAGGCAACGCCGGCGAGGGCGATGACGGCGGCGAACGCGAACAGCCACACGGCCGAGGGGACGCCGGTCTTGCGGGAGAGGATGAACGCGTCCGAGCTCGCGAGCTCCCGCCGGCGGCGCGTATGCACCGACACAAGGTTCCACCAGTCCCGCGCGGCGCCCATCACGAGCGCGAGCCCGACGGCGAGCGTCAGGTGGCCCTGGAGGTCGACGGGCACCGCGGCAACGATGGCCGCGACGGCGATGATCGATCCGGCCAGGATGAGCACGCCGGCGAGGTTCCGGATGAAGAGGAAAACGAGCGCGAGCACGATCACGGACACCGACAGCGCAGTCCTCCCCCACCCGGCCGCGGAGGCCCACACGAGCGCGGCGCCGACGGCGGCCGGCGCCGGGTAGCCCCAGAAGCCGAACCACACGGCCCGGCCGCGGCCCACGCCGTGGGTCGTTCCGCCCTGGTCCATGCGCAGCGTGATCCCGGTGACCCGCATGCCAGTCGCGAGCCCCGCGAAGGCGTGGCCGAGCTCATGGACCACAGTGACGAAGCGGCCGAAGAACCGCCACAGGACCGGGACGACGCACAGCGCCGCGGCACCGCCCAGGATCCACAGCAGCTCCGCCGCGGGCACTACGAGCGGGCTCGAGCGCCCGAACCCGGAGAGGAACCCGTCGACGAAGGCCTGCCACCACTGTTCGATCACGGGCACCGAGCCTACCGGCGCCCGCTGGGAGGGGGCCGCGCGCCGTCGTGCGCCGGCCAAACGCCGCACACGTGTCAGGTACACTGCGGGCATGACGCGCAAGGCCACAGCACTCGATGTCGCACGGCGAGCCGGCGTCTCCCGCAGCGCCGTGTCGCTTGTGCTGAACGGGCGCGGCGACGGCAACGTCGCCAAGGACTCCCAGGAGCGCATCCTCGCGGCGGCGGCCGAGCTGAACTACACGCCCAACGCGATCGCCCGGAGCCTGCGGGACCAGCGCTCGCGCGTGATCGGGCTCGTCTCGGACCAGGCCGTCACGAGCCCGTTCGACGGCGAGATCATCGCCGGCGCCGACGCGGTCGCCCGCAGCCGGGGGTTCGTCACCCTCGCCACCGACACCGAGCAGGACGCCCTGAGGGACCTCGACGCGGTGCGGACCCTGCTCGACCGGCAGGTCGACGGGCTCATCTACGTGACGGTGGGCCTGCACGAGCTCCACGTGCCGCAGGGCATGCTCGCGGTCCCGGCCGCCCTCGCCAACTGCTACGCGTCCCCCGACTCCCCGCCCGGGGCGTCGGCGCTCCCATCGATCCAGCCGGACGAGGTGACCGGGGGGCACGACGCCGCCGCGCACCTGATCGGGCTCGGCCACCGCCGCATCGCCTTCCTCGGCGGGGAGTACTCCTCGCCTGCTGTCGCCCTGCGCGAGGCGGGCTTCCGGGCCGCCATGGCCGAGGCCGGCCTGCCCGTGCGCGAGGACTGGGTCTTGGAGGCCGGGTGGGACATCGCTCCCGGGCACGCAGCCGCGACCGCCCTCCTGTCCGCGCCCGCCGGCGAACGGCCCACCGCCCTGCTCGGCGGCAACGACCGCGCCGCCGTCGGGATGGTCCTGGCTGCCGCCCGCCTGGGCCTCGACGTCCCCCGCGACGTCTCGGTCATGGGGTACGACGACGAACAGCGCGTCGCCTCCGTCATGGTCCCGGCACTGAGCACCGTGGCGCTGCCGCTGCGGAGGATCGGCGAGGAGGCCATGCGCGCTGTGCTCGGCGCCCTCGACGGCGGCGGCCCGGCCCGGGGGCCGCTCCTCATCCCGTGCGAGCTCACCCCCCGATACTCCACCGGCCCCGCCCCCGCCGTCTGAAGGTCACCTCCTGGGAGTCACCTCCTGGGAGTCACCTCACGTGACCCCCAGGAGGCGACCCCCAAGAGAACCATCCGCGGCGGCCGTCCGGCGAGCCCTGGGGGCAGGGTCAGGCGCCCGGGACGGCGAGCCGCCACGCGCGTGCCCGGACGCCCGGGCCCATCTCGAGCCGGTAGGACTGGGCTCCGGAGGGGTACGCCCGCAGCGTTGTCGCGGCGCCGGCCGAGGTGAACACCTCGACGATCGACGCGTCGACGAGCACCCGCACCTCTTCGCCCTCCGCCACGGCCCCGCTCCACACGGTCGCGTCCCCGAGCCGGAGGCGCACCGTACCCTCCCCGGCGACCACAGCGTCGGCCTGGTCGGGCAGCGGCAGCTGCGGGCCGCCGTCGTGCGTCCCGGGCGTGTCCTCAAGCGGCTCGGCCCGAAGCGCGGCGAGCTCGGGGGCGGCCTGCAGCCGGACGGCGCCGCCCTCCACCCGCAGCTCCCGCGGGAACGTGAGCAGCCCAGACCAGCCGACGGCGTCACAGTCCTCCGGCGTGCGGCCCCGCAGGCCGGAGGCTGCGACCTCCTTGGCCCAGCCCCACATGAGCACGCGCTCCCCGGCCTGGACCGCCTGCGGCGCGTAGAACGAGCCGCCCACGTCCGTGATGCCCGACGAGAGCGGCGTGAAGACCGGGAGCGCGGTGACCGGATCGAGCGCCAGGGACCCCACAAGATGCCCGACCCCGGTGAGCTGCTCCTCGCGCCAAAGCGAGAACACGGCCACCCATGAACCTCCCGAACGGACCAGCTGCGGGCACTCCCAGATATTCGCGTCGGGCAGCTCGGAGGCGACAGGGTCCTCCGAGGTGAGCCAGATGCCGTGGTACTCCCAGGCCGAGAGGTCGTCGGCGCCGTACAGCAGCACGGCGGCGTGCCCGGTGGCGAGCCCGGCGCCCTGGACTGCCCACCGGCGACCGGCGAACTCAAAGAGGAAGGGGTCGCGGACGGCGACGACGCGCGGGTCGTCGGGCATCCCCGCCGCGACAACGCCGTCCTGCACCCACTCCCCGAGGTCGGCCGTCCCCCGGGCGAGCACGACCTGGGAGCGGCCCGACCCGTCCGCGACACCCGAGTAGACCGCGGTGGGCGTCCCCGCATCGAGGGTGACGACGCCGGTCCAGCACCCGTACGCGTCGGGGCCGCCCTGCTGCGGGGCGAGCGCGACGGGGTGCTCCTCCCACCGGACGAGGTCCGGCGAGCTCACGTGCCCCCAGTGGATCCGGTGGTGCCGGGCGGACTCGGCGTTGTGCTGGAAGAAGACGTGCCAGCGCCCGTCGGCGAACGCCACGCCGTTGGGGTCGTTGACCCAGCCCCGGGACGGGCGGGGGTGGAGGCGGGGGAAGGAGCGGTCGGGGTGAGCTGCGGATGCGTCCGCCCCGATGGTGGCGGGGACGACGGCTGCGGATGCGGTATGAGCGGAGGTCATCGGCGTGCTTTCTACTTGCCCGCGCCGGCGGTGAGGCCGTCGCGGAGGGAGCGCTGGCCGACGAGGAAGACGACCAGGGCCGGGATCATGGACAGGACCACGCCGGCGAGGACCACGGAGATGCTCCCGGTGCCCATGTTCCCTTGGAGGGAGACGAGGCCGAGGGGCAGCGTGAAGTTCTGTTCGGAGATGGTCAGGATGAGGGGCCGGAAGAACTCGTTCCAGTGGAAGTTGAACGCGAGGATCCCCACGATCGCGAGGCCCGGCATGGCCAGCGGCGCGTACACGGAACGGAAGATGCGGAAGGGGGACGCGCCGTCGATCGCGGCGGCCTCGGCGAGTTCGGCGGGCAGGCCGAGGAAGTACTGGCGCATGAGGAACGTGCCGAAGGCGGTGGGGATCGCCGGGAGGATCAGGGCAAGGAGCGTGTCGGACAGGCCCATGCCGCGGATGAGCATGAACACCGGCACGATCGTGACCTGGACCGGGACCATCATGGTCGCCAGCACGAGGGAGAACAGCGCGCCCTTGCCACGGAACTTCAGGAACGCGAAGGCGTAGCCGGCGAGCGCAGCGGAGATCATCTGGCCCACGGCGATGAGTCCGGTGACGAGGGCGCTGTTGAGCACGAGCAGCGCCATGTCGACCTGCTTGAAGACCTGCGCGTACGAGGTGAAGTCCGGGTCCCACGGGATGAACGACGGCGGGAGCCTCAGCGAGTCCGCGGGCGGCCGCAGGGAGGTGGAGAGCGTCCACAGCACGGGCCCGAGCGTGAGCGCTGCGGCGAGGACGAGGACGGCGATCCGGCCGACGAGCGACCAGTCGGGCGCACGACGGCGCCGGGTCGCCGGGGCGTTCGGGCGGCGGTCCCGCCGGGCAGACCCGGTATGGGCGCCGCGGTTGGAGGAGGCGGGGACGGGGGTGGCGGTCGTGGTCATGTCAGGGGCCTCACTGGTAGAAGACGAAGCGCTTGCTGAGCCGGAACTGGAGGGCCGTGACGGCCATGATGACGAGCATGAGGACCACGCCGATCGCGGAGGCCTTGCCGAATTCGAGCCGCTGGAACGCGGTCTCGAAGATCACCATGACGGCCGTGCGCGTGGAGTCTCCGGGGCCGCCGCGGGTGAGGACGTAGGGCTGGTCGAAGACCTGCAGGGCGTTGATGATCGCCATGACGGAGGCCACGAGGGTCGTGGGGCTGATGAGCGGCAGGGTCACGTGGCGGTGCTTGCGCCAGCCGGTGGCGCCGTCGAGGGACGCGGCCTCATAGGTCTCCTGCGGGATGGAGGCGAGCGCCCCGAGGAACAGCAGGAACGAGAACCCGAAGTTCTGCCACACGTAGACGAGCACCACCACGGTAGCGGACCCGACCGGCGTCGTGAGCCACGGCACGGCTGGGATGCCGACGGTGCCGAGGAGCCAGTTGACCACGCCGAACTGCTCGTTGAAGAGGTACTTCATGAAGATGGAGACGCTCGCCGCGGAGAGGATGAGCGGGAAGAAGAAGGCCGAGCGGAAGAAGACGCGCAGCCAGTGGGGCAGGCGCTCCTGGACGAGGATCGCGAGCCCGAGCGCCACGCCCAGCTGGAGCACGACGGCGACGGCCACGAACCCGATCGTGTTGCCGAACGCGACACGCACGGTGGGGTCGGCGGAGAGCTCGGTGAAGTTGGCGAGCCCGGCGAACTGCGGGGCGCTGAGGATGTCCCAGCGGAAGAACGCCAGGAGCACCGAGGCGACGATGGGCACGAGTGTGAAGACGCCCATGCCCACGACGGTGGGGGCGAGGAACAGCCAGGCCATGGCGCGCGAGGCGGTTTTCATGCGGTCCTCCTGAGGGCCAGCTCGAGGTCGTTCTGCAGGGAGGAGAGCGTGCCCTTGAGCTGCTGCTCGTCCCCGCTCACGGCGAGCGAGACGTTCTTGATGAGGGCGGTTTCGACGGCGGCCTGCTGCGGCGGCGCAGGAATGGGCCCGGTCGCGGGGAACCGGTCCAGGGTGTCGTAGAAGACCTTCCAGTGGGCGGGGCCCTTGCCCGCGTAGAGGGCCTCGTTGACCATCGACCTGCGGGCAGGGGTGGTGGTCGGGGTCGCGAAGATGAGCTCCATCGCCTCCCGGGAGGCGCTGAACTTCACCCACTCCCACGCGGCGTCCTTGTCCTTGGCGGTCTTCATGATCGCGTAGCCGGCGGTGCCGAACTGGTGGCGCTGGAGGGCGGACGCGGGCCCGCTCGCCCAGCGTGGGAAGAACGCGACGTCGAACGCGTCCGGGCCCATCCCGGCCTCGGCGAGGCCCTGCACCCAGTAGCCGCCGGCCGGGGTCGTGCCGATCCTGCCGGAGGCGAAGAGCCCGACGAGGGAGTTGCCGCCGCCCTCTTCCGGGCGGACTCCGAGGCCGTCCTTGACGAGTCCGCGCAGGAAGTCAAAGGTCTCGAAGACGCGCGGGTCGTCCGCGTTGGGCGACTCCCAGAGGTAGCCGCCGGAGCGGGAGGCGCGAGAGGGGTCCGAAGCGTAGAAGCGGTCCCAGAGCCAGTCCCCGCCGGTGGCGCGCTGCTCTGCGAGGAACGAGGTGCCGTTGGCGTAGAGCCACGGGACCACGCCGCCGAAGAGCCGGTTGGTCCAGTAGTACGGAGTGAAGCCGCCCGGATTGGCGCGTCGCATGGCCGCGAGGGCGGCGCGGAAGTCCAGGTGGCTCCAGTCGTCGGCGGGGCGGGACAGGCCCGAGGCTGCGAAGACCTTGGTGTTGTAGTACATGTCTGCGGCGTTCCAGTCCATGGGGAGCTGGTACAGGCTCCCCCGGTACATGAAGGCCTCGACGAGGCTGGGGTGGACGTCGGCAAAGTACTCGGCCATCGCGCCGGCGTCGCGGCGAATGAAGTCATCGAGCGGGTGGGCGAGCTTCTCGGCGAAGAGCTGGGCGCCCTCGGTGGCTACGTAGACCACGTCCGGCGGGTTGCCCGCGGCGACCATGGTGAGGATCTTGCTGAAGAAGTCCTTCCAGTCCACGGCCTGGATCGCCTGGACGCGGACCCTGATCTCGGGGTGGAGGCGTCGGAACGCGTCGACGGCCTTCTGGCGGGCGGCGGCGTCGGCCGCAGTGCCGAGGATGGCGATGCTGAGGCTGCCGTCGTTGCGGCCGGGGATATCAGTCCCTGTGAGGCGGGGCCACGAGGCCGCGGTTGCCCCGAGGATTCCGACGCCGAGGGCTCCGAGGGCGGTGCGCCGCGAGATCTCCCGCAGCCTGATGGAGTCGCCCATGACTCTCCTTTGAGGGGTTCGTACGGCTGAGTGCCGTGCCTAACACGTGTTAGGAATCGTAGATGTGACGCCTAACACGTGTCAAGTGCCCGGGTGACCCTGATGGCGCGCCCGGCCCTCAGGAGTCGTCCAGCCGCGTGTGGCACGCTGGAACGGATGGCTGCACCCACCCCCGCCCGCTCCGAGGTCCCCGGCTCCCGCGGCCGACGGGATCCGGCCTCACGGATGCCCGACAGGGACCCGAGGCGCGCTCCCCGCCCGGCGGTAGGGGTCGGGCCGTTCCTGCTGGCCTCGCTCGCGGCCGTCGCCGCGCTCCTGTGCACCTACCTGTTCTTCGTGCGCACCACCACGGGGCAGTACATCGACGAGTCCGCCCTCGTCGAGGCCACCGAGCTCTACGGGGCCGCGGGCAAGGCCTCCCTGCGGTTCCTCGACTTCCTCCCCGCGCTCTCGGTCGCCCTCGCGCTGGGGGCGCTGGGATACGCGGCGCTCGTACGACGGCGCTGGGCCGCCTCCGCCGTCGCCCTCGCCGCGGCGCTGTGCGCCAACCTCGCCACCCAGCTGCTCAAGAACGAGGTCCTGACCCGCCCCTACCGCGGCATCGAGACCTACATGGAGAACTCGCTCCCTTCGGGGCACACGACCCTCGCCGCGTCCGCAGCGGCCGCGGTCTTCCTCGTCGCGTCCCCGCGCTGGCGCCCCCTCGTGGCCTTCGCCGGTGGGACCTACGCCGTGGCAACCGGCGTGTCGACCCTCGTGAACCAGTGGCACCGACCGGCCGACGTCGTGTCCGCGTTCCTCGTCGTCGCCGTGTTCATGGCCCCCGCGGCCTGGCTCGTGCTGCGGACGGGCATGCGGTGGAACGCGTGGGACGGGTTCGGGCGCCACGTGGGCTCGTCGCGGCTGTGGCTTGCCCTGCCGACGGCCGCGGGGCTCGCTGCGGCGGCGGTCGCCGTCGTCGCGCTCGTGCGGATCGCCCCGCTTGCTGGGCGGGAGGTCAGCACGACGAACTACTTCTGGGCCGGCCTGGCGTTCATCGTGATCAGCGGCTACCTGGTCGCCGTGGGGGCATCCTGGCTCATGGCGCACGCTTCACGTCCCCGTCGCTGACACGGCGGTCGGAGCAGTCGGCCGGGCAGGACTCAGGCGCCAGCCTGCCGCCGCTGCGCCCGCGGGACGGCCCACGCGAGCACGGCCGCGGCTGCGAGGCCGAGGCCGCCGGAGGCGGCGACCCCCGCCCCGAGGCCCAATGCGGCGGTGACGGCCGAGAGCAGGACGGGACCCGCCGTCGTGCCCGCGTCCGCCATGAGCCGCCAGAGCCCGAGGAACTGTGCACGGCCGGGGCTCGGTGAAAAGTCGGCGCCGAGGGTCATCACCATGCCCGAGCCGATGCCGTTTCCCATGCCGAGCACGCATGAGGCGGCGAGGAACGGCCAGAACGTGCCCGTCCACGGCATCGCGATGAGGGAGAGGCCCATGAGGGTCATCGAGGGGACCGCGACGGCGAGCCGGCCCCGGGTGTCCATGGTCCGCCCGCCCGGATAGAAGAGCAGGAGGTCCATGCCTCCGGCTATCCCGTAGACGAGTGCGGCGGTGGTCGCGTCGAGTCCGAGGTGGTCGGCCCACAGTGGGATGACGACCTGGCGGGACTGCCGCACTGCGGCAACGAACAGGACGCCGAGCCCGACGGTCGTCAGGACTCTCCAGTGTCCCGCCGCGACCTGCGCGAGGCGGGGCTCGGGCGCGCGCGGCCCGTCGCCGTCGTCCGCGGTGAGGTCGCGCATCCACAGGGCGACCACCGATGCGCCGGCGAGCACCACCGCGCCGAGCCAGTAGGCGCCGCGCAGGCCCCAGAACTGGATCGCCCCCGCGCCGAGGAAGGGGCCGATGAAGATCCCGATGCGGCTCACCCCGCCGAGGGTCGAGAGCGCGCGGGCGCGGTAGTCCACCGGGACGGCCTCCGTGAGGTACTTCTGGCGGGCCAGCCCGGTCACGCTGCCCGACATGCCGAGCACGACGAGCGCGGGGACGAGCTGCCACAGCTCCTGGGCGAGGGCCGCGAGCACGAGCGCCACCGCGCCCGCCAGCTGGGCTCCGACGATCGCCCAGCGTTCCCCGAAGCGCAGCGTGAGGTAGGAGGCGGGCAGGTTGAACAGGAGCGAGCCCAGCCCCACGAGCGTGACCGTCAGCGCAGCGACGGCCACGGACGCGCCGAGGTCCCGCGCCGACAGCGCGATGACCGGCAGCACGGCCCCCTCGCCGAGGAAGAACAGGACGGACGGGCCGAAGGCGGGGACGGCGATCGACAGGAGGGAGAACTGTCCGGGCCGCTGCACTCCCCCACTCTAGTGACGCGCGAGGTCACGCCTCCCCATTGCACGCACAGGGCGCAGTGGCTAGAGTAAATCCAGTCCTTGGACTAACCTCGCCTCATGCCGGGCCGAGACCACGCCGGAGACGCGGCCGCTATTGGGGGCGGCCGCGCCTCCGTGCTGGCGGTTGCGGCGTGGCTGGGGTGCGCGGCTTGGGCAGGCGCTCGGACTCTGTCTGGGCCCCGATGAGGAGGGTCATCGCTGGTAGCCGGAGACGATCGCGGCCGCGATCTCGCGGTACGCCTGGCGCGTCTCGGGGCGGAGCGCCGGGAGGGACACGAGGTCGCCGTCAGCCATCGAGCGGTCGTGGGGAACGGTGATGAGGGCGCGGCACAGGCCCGAGAGCGTCGATTCGATCGCGCCCTTGTCCACGCGCGCGGAGACGTCGTCCTTGTCGGTCACGACGACGATCGCGCCCTTCGCGAGGCGGTCGTAGCCGTGGGCCGACAGCCAGCGCAGCGTGTCCCGGGCCCGTTTGGCGCCGCTCACCGCATAGCCGGCGACCACGACGATGTTGTCCGCCTCCTGCAGGATGCCCCGCATGGCCGGCCGGCTCACGCCCGTGCCGCAATCCGTGAGCGTGACGCCGAAGTGCGTGGCCACGAGCGCGTGGACGCGGCGGTAGTCCTCTGCCGTCAACGAGTCGGAGAGCTCCGGATCCTGCTCCCCCGCGAGAAGGTGCAGGCTGCCGGCCTGGTGCAGGTAGGAGACGAGTCGCGCACGCGTGGTGACCGAGTCGAAGTCCCGCAGGAGGCTCGTGATGGACCGGCTGCGCTCGGATTCGTAGGCCCCCTCGCCGAGGGCACGCTCGACCAGGTCCCCTGCGTCCGGGTTCGCGTCGATGGCGCACGGGGGTTCCGGCCGCAGCTCGGCGAGGGTGAGCCCGACGCCCACGGTGGTCGAGGTCTTGCCGATGCCGCCCTTGAGGGACAGGAACGCGGTGTTCCAGCTGCCCTCGAGGCGCCGGGCAATCTGCCGCTCGAGCAGTTCTTCGCGGCGCTCCCGCTCGCTCGGCCCGAGGTTCACGGCACCGCCCGTGATGCGGTAGAGGAGGCCCCGCAGGCCCTTCGGCGGATGGGCCGGGCCCGGGCGGACGAAGCCCGCCGGCTCCTCCGCGTGCTCAGCCTCCGCGGGCACTGGCGTGGGCTCGCGCACGGGACGCGGCGGTGCTGGCCTTGCCGCCGGCGCAGGCCCGGTCGCCGGCGCAGGCGCAGGCCTGGTCTGGGGCTCTCCGTAGGTGCGAGGCGAGCGCCCGCGGCCAGAGGCCACGGCGGTTGCGCGTGTCGCGGGCGTGGTCTCGACGTCCGGTTGGCCGCCGGCCACCGGTTCGTCCCCGGCCACCGGCCCGTCCCCGGCCACCGGCCCGTCGCCGGCCGCGGGCGGGCCGTCGTCCCCGGCGCGCTGGGCGGCGTCCGCCGAGGGCTGGCCAGGGGCCGCCTGGTTGGCGTCCCCCTCCGACGGCGCGGGTGCGGCGGCCGCCCGAGGCGACCCGTCGGCGTCGTGCGCGCCGGTGGCCGCAGCCGTGTCGGGCTCGGTTGGAGGAGCAGAGTCGTCGACGTGCGCCGCCCGCCGCGCCGCTTCCTCGGCTTCGCGCAGCCGCCGGGCCTCGCGCCGGGTCATGGGCGCAGGCGAAGCAGCCTCAGGCTCGACCGGACCGTCCGTCATGCTGCCCCCTCTTCCTCGCCCTGCCGGAACGTCAGCTCAGGCTGCTGGCCTTGAGCCGGCGGATGAACAGGCGGGACTGCTCGGGGCCGTACGGGAGGATCGGGACGGCCTTGGTGGCGTCGTCCGGAGTCTCGCGCGTGGCCTGCCTGGCCGAGCGCACCGCCGTCGCCATCGTATCCGCCATGGTGCGCACAAGCGCGTCGCTGCACAGCGCCCCATGCCCGGGGACCAGGTTGTCGTAGCGGTGCCGCAGCGCCGAGATGTGCCGCAGGACGTCCGCCCATTCCTCCGGGTACGAGTCCCCGAACTCCGGGTATGCGCCCTCCTCGACGAGATCGCCCGCGAAGAGCGTGCTCTGGGTCCCGACGAGGAGGTCGCCGTCCGTGTGGCCGCGGCCCAGGTGGAACAGGGTGACCGAGGTCCCGCCCAGATCGACGAGCACGGGCTGGTCGCGGACGATCGCCGTGGGGACCACGATCTGGGTGTTCTCGCCCTCCCCCGCCGCCATCTCCGGCTCGGCCTCGGCCACCGACTGCCGCTCGGCGTCACCCGTCTCGGCGATGGCCGCCACCGCGTTCTCGTGCGCGTAGAACTCGGTCACGCCCGCCGCGGCGAACACCGCGTTGCCGAAGTAGTGGTCGTAGTGCGCGTGGGTGTTCACGACGACGAGCGGCAGCTCCGTCTTCTCCCGCACGGCCGCGAGGATCTCGGCGCCCTGCCGCGGGCCTTGGCCGGTGTCGACCACGAGGGCGCGCTCGGTGCCCACCACGAGCCCGACGTTCATCCGCAGTGGCTCGGTGGCGAGGACGTATGTGCTGGCTCCGAGGTCTCGCCATTGCGCCATGTGATGCATTCCTTCTCGTCCGCGGGTCAGGGTTGAGCTTGATTCTGCCATGCCCCCTAGAGGTCCGCGAGGATGCCCCCCGGCTGCTCGACCGCGTCGGCGACGAACCGCAGGAAGCCGCCGGCCGTGCCGCCGTCGCACACGCGGTGGTCGAATGTGAGGGTCAGCTGGACGACCTTGCGGACCTGCAGCTGGCCGTCGACGACCCACGGGCGGTCGATGATCCGGCCCACGCCGAGGATGGCGGCCTCGGGATGGTTGATGATCGCCGCGCTGCCGTCCACCCCGAACACGCCGTAGTTGTTGAGCGTGAAGGTGCCTCCCGTGAGGTCCGCCGGGCTGGCCTTCCCCTCGCGGGCCAGGGCGGTGAGCCGGCGCAGCTCGGAATCCAGGCCGCGGGCGCTCAGGGTGTTGGCGTTGCGGATCGCCGGGACGACGAGCCCGCGGTCGGTCTGGGCCGCGAAGCCGAGGTTGACGCCGTCGAACTGGACGATCTCCTGGCCGTCGCCTGTCTCCTCGATCCTCGTGTTGAGCTCAGGGAACTTCTGCAGGCCCGCGACCACGAACCGTGCGATGAAGGCGAGCAGGCTCGGCGTGCTTCCGGGGTCGCGGCGCTTGAGGCCGTGACGCAGGTCCACGAGCGCCGTCGCGTCGGCGTCGACCCAGACCGTCGCCTCCGGGATCTCGGTCCGTGACCGGACCATGGCCTGCGCGACTGCCTTGCGCACGCCCTTGACGGGGGTTCGCGACGCGATCGCGAGGCCCGTCCGGGCATCCGCCTCCCCTGCCGAGGTCACCCCCTGTGGCGCCGAGGTCACCCCCTGTGGCGCCGACGTCACCCCCTGTGGCGCCGAGGTCACCCCAGCCGATTCGACGTCGCGGCGCATGATGAGACCGTCCGGACCGGACCCGGAAATCCGGGCGAGCTGGACATTGAGGTCTCGAGCAAGCCTGCGGACGAGCGGTGAGACGACGCGCACGGCGTCCGCGGGCGGCGTCGTGCGCGCCGGTTCCGCGACGGGAGCGGACGACGGCGCCGCCCCCTTGCGCCGTCGGGTGCGGCCGCCTGCCGCCCCACCAGGCGTGCCGTAGCCGATGAGGACATTCCCCGACCCAGAGGCTTCTGCGGGCGCTGGCGGACGGGCTCCGGCGCGTTCCTCCTCGCGATAGGCCTCCCGGGCGACTGCCCGAGCCTCAGACGGGGTGACCTCGGCGCCACCAGAGGTGACCTCGGCGATGGTGATGAGCGGGGCGCCGACGTCGATCGTGGCGCCCGGCTCGCCGTGCAGCTCGGCAACGGTCCCGGCATACGGCGTGGGCACCTCGACGACGGCCTTGGCGGTCTCGACCTCGGCGACCGGCTGGTCCACGGCCACGGTGTCGCCTGCGGCGACGAGCCAGCGGACGAGCTCGGCCTCGGTCAGGCCCTCCCCGAGGTCGGGGAGCCTGAAGGTCCTCTGTGCGGTGCTGTTCTGGGCGCTCACGGCGGTCGCCATGTCAGTCCTCCCACTGAAGGTCGTCGAGGGCGTCGAGGATGCGGTCGACGCTGGGCAGGTACCAGTGCTCGAGCTTGGGCGCCGGGTACGGGATGTCGAACCCGGTCACGCGCCGCACGGGCGCGGCGAGCGAGTGGAAGCAGCGCTCCTGCACCCTGGCCACGATCTCGGACGCGACCGACGCGAAGCCCGCGGCCTCGGCCACGACGACGGCGCGGCCCGTCTTGCGCACGGACGCGGACACGGTCTCGTCGTCGAAGGGCACGATCGTGCGCACGTCGATCACCTCGACGGACCGGCCCTCTGCCGCGGCGGCCTCGGCCGCCGCGAGCGCCGTCGGCACGGTGGGGCCATAGGCGATGAGCGTCGCATCCGTGCCGGAGCGTGCGACGGCGGCGGCGCCGTCGACGCTGAGCCGCCGCGCGCCGTCGTGCGCACCGGCGCCGGGGCCCTCCCCGCCCCGGCCCGCGAACTCCGACCGCAGCGCGTCCAGGTCCACGAGGTCCTTGGACCAGTACAGCTTCTTGGGCTCCATGAACACGACCGGGTCGTCGCTCGCGATGGCCTCGCGGAGCATGCGGTACGCGTCAGCGACGGTCGCGGGCGTGAAGACCTTCAGGCCCGGCGTGTGGGCGTAGTACGCCTCGGAGGAGTCGCAGTGGTGCTCGACGCCGCCGATCCCGCCCGCGTACGGGATGCGGATCACGAGAGGCAGCCGGACCCGTCCGCGGGTGCGGTTGTGCATCTTGGCGATGTGGCTCACGATCTGCTCGAACGCCGGGTAGGCGAAGGCGTCGAACTGCATCTCGATGACCGGGCGCAGGCCGTTCATCGCCATGCCGATCGCCATCCCGGCGATGCCGGACTCGGCGAGCGGCGTGTCGAAGCAGCGGTCCGCGCCGAACTCCTTCTGGAGGCCGTCTGTGACGCGGAAGACCCCGCCGAGCGTTCCGACGTCCTCGCCGAACACCACGACGCCCGCGTCGGCGCGCATCTCGTCGGCCATGGCCGTGGTCAGGGCCTTGGCGAAGGTCAGGGGTTCGGGGCCTGCGGGGCGGGCGGCGGCGCGGGCCGCGGCGGCCTCGGCGACGGTGCTCATGCTCCGTGCTCCTTTCCGGAAAGGTCGCGGGACTGCTCGTCGGCCACGAGGGCGGCCTGCTCGCGCAGCTGCGGGGTGGGTTCGGTGTAGACGAAGCGGAAGAGGTCCTGGGGGTCGACGGCGGTGTCCTCGCCCAGGCCCTCGCGCAGGCGCCGGGCCACGTCCTCGGCGTCGGCGGCGACGGCGGACTCGACGTCGTCCGTCAGCACGCCTTCGGTGCGCAGGTACTCGCGCATGCGCTTGAGGGGGTCCTTGACGGCCCAGGCCGCCACCTCGGCGTCCTCGCGGTAGCGGGTCGCGTCGTCGGCGTTCGTGTGCGCCTGCATCCGGTAGGTGTAGGCCTCGACGAGCAGGGGCCCCGAGCCCGAGCGGGCCAGGCGCACGGCGCGGTCGAGGACCGCGAGGAGGGCGACGGCGTCGTTCCCGTCCACGCGCTCCCCCGCCATGCCGTAGCCGATGGCCTTGTGGGCCAGCGAGGGCGCGACCGTCTGGTGAGCGAGCGGCACCGAGATGGCGTACTGGTTGTTCTGCACGAAGAACACGACCGGCAGGTGGAACACGGCGGCGAAGTTGAGCGCCTCGTGGAAGTCGCCCTCGCTCGTGGCGCCGTCGCCGCACATCGCGAGGACCACGGTGTCCTCGCCGCGCAGCTTCGCCGCGTGGGCGACGCCGACGGCGTGCAGCAGCTGAGTGGTCAGCGGCGTGGACTGGATGCCGACCTTGTGCTCGTGCGGGTCGTAGCCGCCGTGCCAGTCGCCGCGGAAGATGGTCATGGCCTCGACCGGGTCCACCCCGCGCGTCATGACGGCGACCGCGTCGCGGTACGTCGGGAACATCCAGTCACCGTCCGACAGGCACAGCGCCGCCGCAACCTGGCAGGCCTCCTGGCCGTGGCTCGACGGGTAGACCGCCATGCGGCCCTGGCGGACGAGGGCCGAGTTCTGGTCGTTGACCCGGCGGCCGACGACGAGTCGGCGGTACGCCTCGAGCAGTTCTTCCGCGGCGGGGATCGGGTACTCGTGGCCGGGGGCTGAGCCGCGCTCGTCCTCGGGGCGCAGCGATCCGTGCTCGTCGAGGATCTGGATCTGGGCCACCCGGCCGTGCACCGGGAGCATGTAGTCCTCGATGCTGATCCCGAAGCTGCGGATGGCTTCCTGTGCCTCGGCGGGAATGGTCATGGCTCCTCCTCGTGCCGGACGTGTTGACTCAAGTATCCGCTTCCGTGGCTATTCGTATGCCGTTGAAGGGCACATCATGGAAAACTGGATTCAGAACGCAGCAATTCAGAGACGAAACGTCGGGATGACGTGGATCACAGGAGGCTTCCATGGACGATCTGCACCCCAGCCGGGAGGCGCCGCCCCGGGCCGCGGAGCCGCGGCCGCTCGACGACGTCGACCGCGCCATCCTCGCCGAGCTCACCGAAGACGCGCGCCGCTCCGTGACGACCATCGCGGAGAACGTGCACATCTCCCGCGCGCACGCCTACAACCGGATCTCCCGGCTCCAGGCAGACGGCGTGATCACGAAGTTCACGGCCCTCGTCGACCCGCTGCGGGCGGGCCTGCGCTCGAGCGCGTACGTGACCCTCAAGGTGCGCCAGCAGACGTGGCGCGAGCTGCGCGAGCGGCTGCGGGCCATTCCGGAGGTGCACCACATCGCCCTCGTGGGCGGGGACTTCGACGTCATCATCCTCGTGCGGGCGCTGGACAACACCGACCTGCGCCGCGTCGTGTTCGACCAGCTGCAGAACATGCCCGGCGTCCTGGACACGCAGACGTTCCTGGTGTTCGAGGACCTGGACACGCGCTGAGCTGCCACGCGTCCGGCGTGGGAAGGTAGAGGCAAGGAGCCGTGACGAGGAGAGCCATGAGCAGCGATGCGGGGACGGAGCGAGCGGACGCCCCATCGCGCGGGAGGCCCGTGTGGATGTGGGTGCTCATCGCCGCCTGCGCGGCGGTGGGCGTGGGACTCGTCGTCGCCGTCGCCGGGCTATTCACCGCGCCCCCGCCGCGGCCTCCCGGGCCGCCACCGGGCACGTCCAGCGCCCCGCCGCCGACCCCCGACGGCGAGCTGTCCGCCTACCGGCTCAGCGATCGCCTGCCGTTCTCGTCGGCCCCTGTCTGGCACGCCGCCCCGAGCGCCCTGTACACGTTGACCGCCGCCCCCGAGGAATTCCGCTACGTCGGCTCGAACGGGTGCACCCTCGTCTTCCGCACCGGCCCGCTCGTGCCCTCGCCCTCACCCTCGGCGCGCACGACGGCGACCGTCTCGCCACCCGCTGCCGGCTCTCCAACCCCCTCGGGCCCCTCGGACAGCGCCGGCGCCGCGGCGTCGGACGATCCCGAGACGGCGGCGACGGCGGCAGCGCTCGAGGGCGCAGCGGCCGCCGTGCTCGCGCGGGGCACGGGGGGCGCGGTGACGGGGAGGGGCTTTCCTGTCGTCGTGACCCTCGGGTCGCTCACGGGGCCCCTTGTCGACATGGCCGGGGCAACCCTGCGGGTCGAGCATGCCGACGGCACCGTCACGCACGTCCGCCTGGCCGTGCGCGCCGTGCCGTCCGCTCAGGCGTCCTTCCAGGTCTCCGCCGAGTGCGCGACCCCCGAGGAGGCTGCCACGGCAATGAACCACGCGAGCGTGCACGCCTTCATCGCGACGCGCTGACGCCCACGCTGAGAGACCGCACAACCAAGCGCCAGGGACCCCACAACGGATCATCTCCGTTGTGGGGTCCCGTCCCGGCGGTTGCGGGGTCTCTGGCAGGTCAGCGGCCGGTGAAGGCGGGCTTCCGCTTCTCCTGGAAGGCCTTGAACCCCTCGGCGTAGTCCTCGGAGGAGCAGAGCTGGGCCTGCGCCTTGTTCTCTGCCTCCATGGATTCCCAGAGCCCGAGGCGCCGGTCGCGGATCTGCGCGACGAGCTCCTTCGACGCGACGAAGGCACCGGTGGCGCCCTCGGCGACGCGGCCGACGATCTCCCGCGTGCGCGGCAGCAGCTCCTCGGCCGGGAAGGCCCGGGAGAACATGCCGGAGCGGACGGCGTCCGCCCCGCTCATGAGCTCGGCCGTGTAGACGAGGTCGAGCGTGCGGTGCATGCCGAGGCGCTCGGTGAAGTACCAGTGGCCGCCCGAGTCCAAGGTCGCCCCCAAGTTCGCGAACGGGGAGCCGATCTTGGCGTTCTCGGCCACGTAGACGACGTCGGTCGCGAGCAGCAGCCCGAGGCCGACCCCGAGGGACGCACCCTGGGCGGCCGCGAACGTGGGCACCGGGAAGGCCGCCATCTTCTGCAGCAGCGGCTGCACCTTCCCGCCCAGGTACCCCAGCACGTCGTCGTCGGCGGGGACGACCCCGGAGATGTCCCGGCCGGCGCAGAAGGCCCGGCCCTCGCCGCGGAGGAGGAGGACCCGCACGTCACCGCGGGAGGCGGCGGCAGCGGCGTCGTCGTACGCGTCCGAGAGCTCTCCGAGCGCGGCCTCATCGAGGGAGTTGAGCTTGGCGGGCGCGTCGAGGACGACCTCGGCGACCCCGCCGGCGATGGTGAGGTTGATCATTCAGGCTCCTTGGTTTCGGCTCTGCTCAACCGCCGTCACGCGTCGAAGTCGACGGACACGCTGTCCGTGGTCGGGTGGGACTGGCACGTGAGGACATAGCCGCGCTCGACCTCGTCCGGCTCAAGCGCGTAGTTCTCCGTCATCTCCACCGTGCCCGAGACGAGCTTGGCGCGGCACGTCCCGCAGACGCCGCCGGCACACGCGAACGGCACGTCGGGGCGCACGCGCAGGGCCGCGTTCAGGATCGTCTCGTTCGCGGAGACCGGGGACTTGACCGTGCCCTGGAGTCCGTCGAGGCGGAACTCGATCTCGAAGCTCTTCCCACTCGGGTCCTCGATCACCGGGCGGCCGATGTTGCCCTCGAGGCTCGTCGGGGTGCCGGTGGTGAAGAGCTCGTAGCGGACCTTCTCGGGCTCCACACCGCGGGCCGAGAGCGTATCGCGCACGAGCTGGACGAGCTCGAACGGGCCGCACAGGAACCACTCGTCGACGTCGTCGGCGTGGATCACGGTGTTGAGCAGCGTGGTGAGCTTCTCGTCGTCGACCCTGCCGGAGAGCAGCGGGGAGATGCGCTGCTCCCGCGAGAGCACGTGGTGCAGCGCGAAGCGGGACGGGTAGCGGTCCTTCAGGTCCGCGAGCTCCTCGACGAACATGACGTCCATGGCCGCCTTGTTCGCGTAGATGAGGTCGAAGCGGACGTTCTCGTCTGCGGCGAGGACGGTCTTCGCGATCGCCATGATGGGCGTGATCCCGGAGCCGGCCGCGACCGCCACGAACGTGTGCTCGACATCGGTGTCGATGCTCGACGGGTCGTTGAGACCGGTCATCCTGTGCTTCGAGATGAACGCGCCGGCGGGGCTCATCACGTCGAGCACGGTGCCGGGCTCGAGGCTCTCGTTGGCCCAGGTCGAGAAGATGCCGCCGAGGTCGCGCTTGATGGCCACCTTGATCTCGGTGGAGCCGTCGTCGAAGCGTCGGGGGGCGGCGCAGATCGAGTACGAGCGGCGCACCTCCCGCCTCTCGCCGCCCTGGTTCGGGTCCTCCAGCTCGGCCCGGAGGGCCACGTACTGGCCGGGGATGTAGTCGTACTCGTCGGCGAGCCCGGCGGGAACCGCGAACGTCACCTCGATCGCGTCGTTGGTGAGCTTGCGGACGTCGCTCACCTCGAGCTTGTGGAAGGACGCACGACGCCGCGTGGTCCCCTCCGCGTCCGAGCCGGCGGCCGCGTCTTCTGCGACGTCAGCGGCGGTCTCGTTCAGCTGGTCAGTCATCTAGAGCACCTTGAAGTAGTCGAAGGGTTCCTTGCAGTCCTGGCAGACGTAGAGGGCCTTGCAGGACGTGGAACCGAAGCGGGACATCTCGCGTGTGTTGAGGGAGTGGCACTGCGGGCACTTGACGGCGAGGCCCAGCTTGATCGGGCCGGCGTGGGACTTGCCCGTGGGTGGGGCGATGCCGTACTTCTCGAGCTTGGCCTTCCCCTCCTCGCTCATCCAGTCGGTGGTCCAGGCCGGGGAAAGCACGAGGTCGACCTCGACCTTGGAATGGCCGGCCTTGGCGAACACCGCCGTGAGGTCGTCCCGGATCGTGTCCATGGCGGGGCACCCCGAGTAGGTCGGGGTGATCGTGAGGCGGACCGTGCCGTCGGTGTCGAGGCGGCCGTCCCGCAGGATCCCGAGGTCCGCGATGGACAGCACCGGGATCTCGGGGTCGGTCACCGTGGCCGCGAGCTCGCGGACCTCGTCGTCAGTGGTGATCATGGCAGTTCCTTGCCTCGGTCCTCTACCAGGTTGCCCCGGGGTGCTTGCGCGCGAGGACCTGCATCTCGGCGAGGATGTAGCCGAGGTGCTCGGTGTGCTCGCCGCGGCGGCCGCCGCCGCTGGCACGCGGGACGTTGGGGACGCTGAGCGTGGCCTCGTCGAGGACCGATGCGATCTGGGCGTCGAAGGCGGCCCGCAGGCTCGAGGGGCGCACGCCGGCGTCGCCGACAGCGTCGATGAGCGCGTCGTCGTCGAACATCTCGTCGACGTAGGGCCACACGAGCTCGAGGGCGTCCTGCATCCGACGGTGCGACTCCTCGGTGCCGTCGCCGAGGCGGAGGGCCCACTGCACGGCGTGGTCGCGGTGGTAGTCCACCTCCTTGAGCGCCTTCGCGGCGATGGCGGCGATGGTCCCGTCGGTCGAGGCCAGCAGCTCCGTGTAGAGGAGGTACTGGTAGACCGAGACGACGAGCTGGCGCGCAATCGTGAAGCCGAAGTCGCCGTTGGGCTGCTCGACGATCCAGAGCGAGCGGAACTCGTCCTCCTCCCGCCAGTAGGCGAGGTCGTCCTCGGTCTTGTCCCACGCGTGGCCCGCGTAGGAGAGGAAGGAACGCGCGTGGCCGAGAACGTCCAGGGCGATGTTGCCGAGGGCGATGTCCTCCTCGAGCTCGGGGGCGCGTGAGATCCAGTGGCTCAGGCGCTGGGCGAGGATGAGGGCGTCGTCGCCCAGGCGCAGGGCGTACTGCGCGACGTCCTCGGTGGGCTTCTCCTTGGCGATCGCGATGTCCTCGGGACGCAGCGCGTTGCCGGGGGTGACTCGGGTGGCCGACGCCGCGGAGTCGCCGAAGCTGTCGAGCGAGTGGTCGGTGTGCGTCGTCACAGGTGCTTCACACCCTCGCTCTTGGTGTAGTACGTCGCGTGGCGGTAGTCCTTGCCCTGGGGCGATTCGAAGAACGCGCCCTTGGAGTCCGGGTCGGACGAGGCGATGGCATCCGAGGGGACGACCCAGATGGACACGCCCTCGTTGCGGCGGGTGTAGAGGTCCCGCGCGTTGCGCAGCGCCATTGCCGCATCAGGGGCGTGGAGGGAACCAGCGTGGACGTGGGAGAGGCCGCGGCTCGAGCGGACGAAAACCTCCCAGAGGGGCCAGATGTTGGTCTGCTCGCTCACTTAAGCTGCTCCGATCTCGTTCTTGGCGGCCTTGGCGGCCTGCTTCTCTGCGTACGCCCGGGCCGCTTCGCGGACCCACGTGCCGTTTGCATGCGCCTCGCGGCGGCGCGTCATGCGCTGGGCGTTGCACGGGCCGCGGCCCGCGATGACCTCGTGGAACTCCTGCCAGTCGAGCTCCTTGTGGATCCACCGGCCGTTCACCTCGTCGTAGCGGAGCTCCGGATCCGGGAGGGTCAGGCCGAGGACCTTGACCTGCTCGGCGATCATCCCCACGAACCGCTGGCGCAGCTCGTCGTTGGAGAAGCGCTTGATGTTCCAGGCCATGGACTGCTTCGAGTTCGGCGAGTCGGCGTCCGGCGGGCCGAACATCATCAGGGCCGGGGCGTAGAAGCGGTTGACGGCGTCCTGGGCCATCTGCTTCTGGGCCGGGGTGCCGTTCGAGAGCTCGAGCAGGATCTCGAAGCCCTGGCGCTGGTGGAACGACTCCTCCTTGCAGATGCGCACCATGGCGCGGCCGTAGGGGCCGTAGCTCGCACGACAGAGGGGGACCTGGTTGGCGATCGCCGCGCCGTCCACGAGCCAGCCGATCGCACCCATGTCGGCCCACGTGCGGGCCGGGTAGTTGAAGATCGACGAGTACTTGGCCTTGCCGTCCAGGAGCTGCTGGTTCAGGACGTCGCGCGGGGTGCCGAGGGACTCGGCCGCCGAGTAGAGGTAGAGGCCGTGGCCGGCCTCGTCCTGGACCTTCGCCATCAAGATGGCCTTGCGCTTGAGGCTCGGGGCGCGGGTGATCCAGTTCGCCTCGGGCTGCATGCCGATGATCTCGGAGTGCGCGTGCTGGGACACCTGGCGCACGAGCGTCTTGCGGTAGGCCGCGGGCATCCAGTCGCGAGGCTCGATGCGCGAGTCCTCGGCGATGATGCGATCAAAGTAGGCCTGACCCGCAATGTCCTCAGCCGACGGGGCCTCGTCACCCTGTCCAGGCTGGGGCTGGGGCACGGACTGCAGGGTCGCAGCTGCCATGTCTCCTCCTCAGAAATAATTACCGACCGTTCGTTCAGAATATGGGTCGATTCTACTGCCGTCAAGGTACGCAGCCCGTTTGCCCCGCAGATGCCCGCGGCACTCGAATGTGGCGCGTTCTCTACTCGATTCGGGGCAGAGCCCTGTCCGGCCTCCCTGACGCGGCGCCACCTTTGATTCCATGATCCCGACGACCAGCGCCCAGGCCTTCGGCGATGAGGCCAGTCCCGCCCAGCATCGGTTCAGGCGCCGACGCCGGCGCGGGACAGTGGTCCTCCTCGTCGCGCTCGCCGTCGTGGTCGGCGCCGCGTCCGCAGCCGTCGTCTTCCTGGGATCGATCGCGACGACCTTCGACTCCGCGACCCAGAAGATTCCGACAGCGTTCCCGCAGAATGTCGCGCGGCCCGCGGAGGTGCCGGCCGCAGACGGCAAGACCGCCGTCAACATCCTTCTGGTCGGCAGCGACAGCCGGGGGGCCGCCCTCTCGCAGGCGGAAGCCGGCGAGCCCACCGACCAGCGTTCCGACACCATCCTGCTCGTCCACATCCCCGCCGACAGGAAGAACGCCTACGTCATCTCGATCATGCGGGATACCTGGGTCCCCATCCCTGGTCGGGGGAACGCGAAGATCAATGCCGCCCTCGCCTTCGGCGGCGTCCCGCTCATGGTCGAGACCGTCGAATCGCTTCTCCATCAGCGCATCGACCACGTGGCGCTCGTCGACTTCGAGGGGTTCAGGGCGCTCACCGATGCCGTGGGCGGCGTGGACGTCGACGTTCCGGTTCCCTTCACCGCGTCCCAGTCCCCGGGCTACCGGTTCGCGGCTGGTCCGCAGAAGCTCACCGGCGAGCAGGCCTTGGCCTTCGTCCGTGAACGGTATGCCTTCCCGGACGGCGACTACCAGCGCGTGCGGGACCAGCAGATCTTCGTCAAGTCCCTGGTGGGCCACATCGCGCGGCCGGAGACTCTGGCCAATCCGTTCGCCCTCAGCCGGGTGGTCACGCAGTTCGCGCCCTACCTCACGGTGGACAGCGGGTTCACGGCGCAGGCCGTGTCTGCGCTCGCCTTCGAGCTGAGGGGCATCCGCCCATCGGGCATTGTGAGCTTCACGCTGCCCACGGCGGGGACGGGCGTCTCACCGGACGGGCAGTCGATCGTGATCATGGACGGCGAGGCCACGGAGGCACTGGCCGCCGGGATGAGCGGTGGCACGGTCGCCCAGTACGTGTCGGATCGGAACCTCCAGAACGGCAACTGAGCCAGCCGAGACGGTGGCCGCCGTCTCGGCTCGCTCGCTGGGATCCCTGCTCAGCCTGCGGAGCGACGGCCCCGCTGGTCCCTCAGCTGCGCCGGCAGCCACAGGTCGTCGGCCAGGCCGTCCTCGTCGAAGGTCTCATTCGCGCCCGGGAGCTGGCCCAGCACTCCGGAGGACGGTGCGTGGCGGTCGTGCCTGTCCGCATAGTGCCCCGGAACAGCCGCCGGGCGGTAGGCAGGCTCGTAGGGGGCCTCAGCCAGCGGCCGGCTGTCGGGAGCCGGCTCGTGCAGCTCGGCGTCGGGGGCGTGCACGGCAGGGCGCGGGGTGCGGGAAGGCCTGCGTTTGGCCGAGGGCCGCCGGCCCTTGGTCCGGCTCCCGCGAGCGTCCTCGCCGTAGGTGCCGTAGTACGAGTAGGCCGAGGACTCCGGCCCCGCGGTGGGCACGCAGTTCAGGACGACGCCGAGAATCCGGCCGTTGACCCTGCTCAGGTTCCCGAACGCGCGCTCGAGCTGGTCGGTCGTGGTCTGGCCCGCGCGGGCGACGACGAGGGTGCCGTCCACGGCCCGGGACAGCACGGCCGCGTCGGTCACCGGGAGCAGCGGCGGCGCGTCGACGAGGACGATCGCGTCCTCGGCGAGACGGCGCAGGAGGGCCTGCATGGCGCGCGAGCCGAGGAGCTCTGCGGGATTCGGAGGGATGCGCCCCGAACCGAGCAGCGTGAGGTTCTCCGAGCCCGCCCAGCCCTGCCGGACGTCCTCGATGTCTGCGCGGCCCGAGAGGACGTCGGTGACCCCCACTCCCGGGACGAGGTCGAAGACCTTGTCGACCATGGGCCGACGGAGATCGCAGTCCACGACCACGACCTTCTCCCCCGCCGCCACCATGCCGGCGGCGAGGTTGGCCACCACGGCGGACTTGCCCTCGGAGGGCATGGCACTCGTGACCAGGATGACCCGCGGCGGCTGGTCCACGTCGACGAACTGCAGGTTCGTGCGGAGCTCACGGAACGCCTCTCCGAGCGCGCTCCCCCACTGGTCCGCTCCGATGACCTCGGCCTGAGGCCCGAAGTCGTGGTCGACCGGAAGGGTGCCGAGCACCGGCACGGCGAACTGCCGCTCGACCTCGGCCGCAGTGCGGATGCGCCGGTCCACATGGTTGCGGACCATGGCATACGCGAACCCGAGGAGCAGGCCACCGACCACTCCGACGCCGAGGGTGAGGCGGATGTTGGGAGAGACCGGTTCGGTCGGCAGCACTGCGCGGCTCAGCGTCACGACGCGGACAGGGGGGAGGCCAGTCTGGCCGGCGGAGCGCTCGATCTCCGAGACCTGGGCGGAGAGCGCGGAGATCCAGGCGTCGGCGACGCGCTGCGCCTCCGAGGGATCAGTGGACTTCGCGGAGACGCGGATCTCGGTCGTGTCGACTGGCACGGTGACCGTCACGGCCGAGGCGAGGTCCTGCGGGCTGCGGTCCAGACCGAGGTCGCGGGCCACGCGCTCGGCGACGAGCGCCGACTCGGCGACCGACTTGTAGTTCTTGGCCCGGGACTTGGCGAGGTTGTCGCCGGCGAGAGACAGGCTCAGGTTGTCGCCGCCCACCGTGATGACGACGCCGCTCGCCTCGGCGGCGTACTGCCGGGGCTGGACCAGATACCAGCCGAAGGCCATGGCGGTCGCAAGCGTGGTGATGAGGAGGATTCCCCGCCAATGCCGCCGCATGACCGCCATATAGTCGCCAAGGGTCAATTCCCCGCCCTTGCGCGCGTCCGTCTCATGCTCCACGAAAACTGTCCTCCCCATTGGCCGCTTCCGCGGACACCCGATCGAGTCTACCGAAGGCGCGCCGTGCCGCGTCACACGAGGCGTTCGCCGTATCCCTGCAGAGCGTCCAATGCCGGAAGCAACTGCGACGCCATGGCCTCATAGGCGGCTGGGCCCCTGCGGAAGGGGTCGGTCACCTCGTCGTCCCGGCTGGGTGCGCGCCTGAACGCCGAGGCCCGTGCGATCGCCTGCTTCCATCCCGGACGCCACTCGGCGGCGCCGCGGCGTTCGGCGCCGAACGAGGCATCACCGAGAATGCGTGCGAGTTCCCGGATCAGGAACGTGCGCTTGAGTGCCGCCGGCTCGGCCCGCAGCACCTCTGCCAGGTGCTCCCTGCCAGCCGTGAGCACCAAGTCCGCCGCGCGGATGGTCTTGGGCTCGAGCTGACGGGCGGCAAACCCGTCGAACGTGACCCCCTCGGCGAGTCCGATGGCCGCGATCGGCCCGGCAACAGGTTCTCCCACGAGGGCGCGGGTCCCGGCACTCGCGACGCGGGTGCGCCCGGGCGCCAGAGTGTCCAGCCTGTGCTGGAGCCACCGCTCGGCAAGGGGAGAACGGCATACGTTGCCCGTGCAGACCACGAGGATCCTGAAGGGCTGTGCCGCATCCAAGGCTGGCTCCGCGCCGCTGGTCAACGTCCAAGGGCGGACGCGCGGAAGGGATGTTCCTCCCGCGCGACCGTCCCTGCGGCGTTGTTGCCCATGCGGGTGTCGCTACTGGCGGGCCGCGCTGCGGCGGCGGGCGACGATGGTGACAGCCGCGCCGGCCGCGACAGCACCCACGCCGGCGATGGACCAGCCGATCAGCGCCGGGTCGGCGCCCGTCTGGGCGAGGGCCTGGCCCCCGGTCTGGCCCTGGTCGCTGACCTGGGCCACCTCGGCCGACCCCACCACGACCACGCGTGCCGTCGCCGTGTGGCCGGAGGTCGCGCCGACGGCGGTGATGAGGTACGTGCCCGGCTCGTTGAGGACGATGGTGGCGGTGGCGACGCCCTTGGCATCGGCGACGACGGACAGCGGCGCGGGAGCCGCAGAGAGGATTCCGGGAACGCTGAGGTTGGCCCCGCCGCGGCCGCCGCCCGCAGCCTGCGGGCCTCCGACGAGGCTGAAGCTGATGGTCACGGTCTCACCGGGCGCGAAGCCGGATGCGGTGAAGGTGAACGCCTCTCCCGGGGCCACCGTCGAGTCCGAGACGACTGCGGAGGGCGACGGCGCGGGGTACTGGCCCGCGACGGCCGGGAGTGCCCCGGCGAGAACGATTGCTCCTGACAGCGCGAGTGCGGCGCCGATCTTCTTCTTCATGGTCTAACTCCCCCTAGCGATAGTGGTTTCGCCGCCTGTCAACGGCTATACGGGGCACACCATCATTCTCTACGGCCCCTGTCACGAAGATGACCTCAGAGTTCACCCGGACCCTCGGAGACTAACACGTCCGGAGAAAAGGCCGAAAACGCGCAATAAACGCCTCCGGGACTCATCGCGCGCTTGGTGTGCACTCAGTGCCAGAGCCGTTCTGGACGACGTCTGCACGGGGCTGCACGCCCGGGCTCGCGTCGATGCGGGTGGGCTCATCCGGCACCCCGCTGAAGCGGAACTCGAGCTGGGTGCTCTGGCCCGGGGCCAGCCGGACTGTGAGCACGCCCACAGGACGTCCTGCGTGCCGGTCGGACGCCATGCCACCGGGCGCGCCGTCGATGACGGCGTTCTCCACGTAGGCTCCCGCCGGCCCGTAGGCCACGACATTCGTCTGCACCGTTCCGGGCGGTATTCCGAACACCCCATTTCCGGTCACGTATGCCGGCAATGAGTGCGCGGCATCCGCCGGGGCATCATTCCTCAACGAGATCCGCAGAACTGCGCGGGAGCCCTGGGAATCGCACGTCCGCACGACAGAGACGGTTCGCCGGACGTAATAGTCCATTTTGGCGCCCGTGCCGTCATTGAAATAGGCGCCGAACCGAGCGTCCCCCTGTTCCGGCCCCGCCACCGTCCCGGAGATGTTCCACTCGCTCAGGGCGGCCTGTTCCTCGGAATGCGTCGAATAGAGGAGCACGCGGCCGTCTCCGACGACCGTCTCGACCGCGGACAGGAGGGCCTTCTCCTTCGGCTGGCGGGCAGAGAAGGCGTCGAACACCTTTCGCGCCACAGCCGCGAAATACACGTCCTGCTCCTTCGGAGACTCGATTCGGTAGATGTCGGAAAGGAGGGTCCGCACGGCGTTGTCGCTCGTCAGCGACGTCGGCAGCCCGTCTCCGCGGAAACGCGAGAATTCAGGCCCCGAGAGGTCCACCGGGCCCCATGCGCGCAGCAGTTGGGCGAGGGCGACCGGGTCGAGTGACGCCACCCCGTCGACCTTCCGTCCGGTCGAGGCCTCCCACATGGCCGCTGCGGTGGCGGCCGCCGTCGGGAAGTCGGGCGTCAGCGTCACGTCCTGCATGAAGCGGCCGAGCCGCGAGCTGTAGATGCGCGTCTGGACGGGGTCCACAGCAATGGGCGGGGCGAAGACCCCGAGCCCGCCAGCGGAGCCCTGGGCCGCGACGGAGACCGCTCCCCGCTCGGCGACGAGCTCGACCAGGGCTCCGGGGATGCCGCCTCCAGCACGGGTCTCGGCGTTGTTCTGGATGAGGACGAGGTACCGCCTCGGCCCGTCCGAGCCCAGCATGCCTGGGCCGATCCGGGCCATCGCCTCGGCGGTCTGGACCGCGCGCTCGACGGCGCCGAGCTGCTTCCTGCCCTCCGCCAGCGGCTCGCGCAGCTGCGGCAGGACCGCTGAATCGTCGATGCCCTGCAGACGTGACGCCGCGGCGTCGACCGCGTCTGCCGCCTCCGCGAGACGGGGAGCCGCGCCTGCGAGTGCGGAGAGGTCGCGCTGTCCCCCGGGAGGGGCGAGCAGCGAAGGTCCAACCGCCGAGGCGGCGTCCATCAGGGCCGGCAGGGCCGAGCTGGCGAGCCCGTCGGCCGCCACGGACACCTCCCGGGCCGCCCGCAGGTTCGGGCCCGCCCACGGCAGTGCCTCGGCGAGTGCCCACAGGGGCGAGGACGACGATCCTCGGGCGGCGGCAGCGTGCTGCTGTATCTCGCGGACAGTGGCACGCGCGTCGTCGAAGCGCCCGTCCTCGGCCTGCCCCTTGAGGACAGGCGCCAAGGCTGCCACCCGCGTGAGCTCGTCACGGGTGCTCAGCGCCTGCGCCGCGACAACGGCTCCGCACACGACGACGGCCGCGAGCAGCGCGGCCAGGGCCCAGGCCCGCCGGAACCGCCAGGCCCGCCGGGACCGCCGCGCTCTCCTGCGGGCGCGCCCGTCCCTGCGCAGGTCCCCCATCTGCTGCCTCTTCCGCTTGTCCGATCGTCCTCTGCCGATGCTAGTGGTCCCCGCGGCGCCCCCCAACCTGAGGGCCGCCGCGGATGTGGCGCGGCGGATAGGGTTGGCCCATGAGTGAAGCTCCGGCCCCGGCCGCGCCTGTCGCGAAGAAGGTCCCCACCCCCCGCGAGCACCACGGGGAGACGTTCGTCGACCCCTATGAGTGGCTGCGCGACAGGGAGAACCCCGACGTCGTGGCGCACCTGAAGGCTGAGAACGTGTACACCGAGGCCGTCACAGAGCACCAGCAACCCCTCCGCGACGCGATCTTCGAGGAGATCAGGCGCCGCACCCAGGAAACGGACCTCTCCGTCCCCGCGCGCAAGGACGGCTGGTGGTACTACTCCCGCACCGTCGAGGGGCAGCAGTACCCGATCTACTGCCGCGTCAAGGCAGCGGAGCCCGCCGAGGGCGCGCACGACGGCGGCGACGCCCTGGGCGCGTGGACCCCGCCCGCCGTCGTGCCCGGCACGCCGGTCCCCGGGGAGGAGATCCTCCTGGACGGGAACGCCGAGGCGGAGGGGCACCCGTTCTTCGCCCTCGGCGGCGCGGCCGTGACCCGGGACGGCAGCCTCTACGCGTACTCGGTCGACACGGCGGGCAATGAGACGTTCACCCTGCGGGTCAAGGACCTCCGGACCGGCGAGCTCCTGCCCGAGGTGATCGAGGGCGTGTTCTACGGGCTCGAGTTCGACCCGGACGGGTCGCGGCTCTTCTACATGGTCGCCGACGATTCGTGGCGCCCCTACCAGGTGCGCGTGCACGTCCTCGGGACCCCCGTCGAGCAGGACACGGTCCTGTACCAGGAGGACGACGTCGCGCAGTGGACGGGGATCGACCTGTCCTCGGACCGCCGGTGGCTGCTCGTGGGGATCGGCAACTCGGAGTACTCGGAGACCCGCATGCTCGACCTGACCGAGCCCGGTGCTGCCCTGCAGCTGGTCCTGGGCCGCGAGGCGCGCATCCTGCATTCCGTGGAGCCCTTCGTGCACGCGGGCCGCACGCGGCTGCTCGTGACGCACAACGGGCGTCAGGGTGGGGAGAGCACAGCGGCGAACAGCACCGCGCCGGATGGGGCGGCGCCGAACAACATGGTCTCGCTCGTCGATCTGGCCGAGCACGCCAAGCCGCTCGCGGAGCAGGAATGGACCACGCTCATCGCCCACGACGACGCCGTGAAGGTCGAGGGCGCCGACGTCACCGCGACGCACCTCGTCGTCTCGCTGCGCCGGGACACCATCACGACCGTCCGGTTCGCTCCCCTCGCCGATGCCGTCGCGGCGGCGGACGGCGGGCACGCGCCGTCGTTCGTGGAGCCGGAGTTCGGCGAGGAGCTCTACACGGCGGGGGCGGGCGTCAGCGACTTCACGGCGCCCGTGGCCCGCATGAGCTACACGTCCTACTTCACGCCGCCGCGCGTGTACGACTACGTCCTGGCGACCGGCGAGCTGCTCCTGCGCAAGGAGACGCCGGTGCGCGGCGGGTACGACCCGGCGGACTACGTTGCCGAGCGGGCCTGGGCGACGGCCGACGACGGCACCCGGGTCCCGCTCTCGGTGCTCCGGCGCGCCTCGGTGCGGCAGGACGGGACGAACCCCGCGCTCGTCTACGGGTATGGGTCCTACGAGGTCAGCATGGACCCGGGCTTCGCGATCCCGCGGCTGAGCCTGCTGGACCGGGGGATCGTGTTCGTGCTCGCGCATGTGCGCGGCGGCGGCGAACTCGGCCGGAAGTGGTACGAGGACGGCAAGAAGCTGCACAAGAGGAACACGTTCACCGACTTCGTGGCCGCCACGGACTGGGTCGCATCGTCGGGCTGGGCGGACCCTGGGCGGATCGCGTGCATGGGCGGCTCGGCCGGCGGGCTCCTGATCGGCGCGGTGCTGAACCTCGCCCCGGAGAAGTACGCGGCGGCGGTGGCGCAGGTCCCCTTCGTGGATGCGCTCACCACGATCCTCGACCCTGCCCTGCCGCTCTCGGCGCTCGAATGGGAGGAGTGGGGCAACCCGATCGAGGACGCCGAGGTGTACGCCTACATGAAGTCGTACTCGCCGTACGAGAACGTCCACCGGGCGCCGTACCCGAAGATCGCCGCCGTGACGAGCTTCAACGACACCCGCGTGCTGTACGTCGAGCCGGCCAAGTGGGTGCAGGCGCTGCGCGAGGCGTCCACGTCCGGGCAGCCGATCGTGCTCAAGACCGAGATGGACGCCGGCCACGGCGGCGCCTCCGGCCGGTACGAGGCGTGGAAGGACCGCGCCTGGGACTACGCGTTCATCGCCGACGCCCTGGGCGCGAGCGACCTCCTCCCCTGACTCTGGGGGTCACCTCCTGGGGGTCACGTCCTGGGGGTCACGTCCCGGGGGAACGGCACTCTGCAATCCGGACTTGCCCTCCGGGGCCTGCTAGGCGCGGACGTCAACCCGCTCGTCGTCCACCTGCTCCGAGGCCTCGGAGCGCTTGGCCCCCGCGCGCTTCACGAGCAGCCATCCGAGCCACAGGAGAACGCCAACCGCGGGTACGCACAGGATCGTGTAGAGGCCGATCGGGAAGACCTCGCCGGTGGCCTTGTCTGTCATCGTGTCGAAGGCGATGAGGACCGTGATGGCGGCGAGGGCGGCCAGGCCCAGCCAGCTCGTCCACGGCGAGCCGGGCATGGGAAGGGTGGACGCGGCGTCGCCCTTCTTCTTCCGCAGCATGATCTGGCACGCGAAGATGGAGCCCCATGTGAAGATCACGCCGATCGAGGCGGTGTTGAGCGCAAGGTCGAACGCGTGGCTCCCGCCTGCCCAGATGTTCAGCACGATGCCCACGAGGTACACCGCGCCGATGGCCAGGACCGCGGCGTAGGGCACGTGGCGCGAGGACATGCGCGTGAGCCAGCCGGGGGCGTGGCCGTTGGCCGCCATGGTGCGGAAGATCCGGCCGATCGAGTACAGGCCCGTGTTGCACGAGCTGAGCGCTGCCGTGATGACCACGAGGTTCATCGCGGACCCCACCCAGCCCAGCCCGAGCTGGTCGAAGACGGTGACGAAGGGGCTCACGCCGGCCTTGTAGTCATCCGAGGGCAGGAGCATGGCCAGCAGCAGCACCGACCCGACGTAGAAGACGACGATGCGCACCACCACGGCGCGGATGGCGCGGGGCACCTCCCGCTCTGGGTCCTCCATCTCGCCGGCAGTGATGCCGACGAGCTCGATCGCGTTGTACGCGAAGATCACGGCGTTGAGCACGAGGATCATCGCGAAGAAGCCGTGGGGGAACATGCCGCCGTCGCCGGCGAGGAGGTTCGCCGGGGAGGCGTGGGTCGCGCCGACCTGGGCGTTGAGGACGACCATGACGGTCCCGGCCACGAGGAAGAGGCCGATCGCCCCGACCTTGAGCACCGACGCCCAGAACTCGAACTCGCCGAAGGCCTTCACGCTCAGCAGGTTCACGGCGACGAGGAGGGCGAGGGCGCACAGCGCGGAGACCTCGACCGGGACGTTCGGGAAGAAGTACTGGAAGTACAGGCCGATGGCGAGCAGTTCGGCGATACCGGTCATGGCCCAGTTGACGAAGTACATCCATCCGGAGAGGTAGGCGCCCTTCGGACCGAACATCTCGCCTGCATAGCTCACGAAGGACCCGGACGTCTGCCGGTACATGACCAGCTCGCCGAGTGCGCGCATGAGCAGGTAGGCGATGGCGCCGGCGATCGCGTACGAGAACACGAGTGCGGGGCCCGTGGATGCGAGGCGGCCGCCGGCGCCCATGAACAGGCCGACGCCGATCGCACCTCCCATCGCGATCATCTGCACATGGCGGCGGGTCAGGGACTTCTGGTAGCCCTCGGCGGAGACTTCGGCGGGTGAGGAATGGTGGTGCACAGGCAAAAACTGTCCTTCTGGGAGCTTGCCCGCACCGGTGGGGCCGGGCCGCCGTCAAGTGTAGGCACGCCTCGCACCGCACCCCTCGGCGATGTGGCACAGATCTCCTGTGGCGCCCGTCTCTCCTGCCGGTACGGGGGTGACCTCGGCGCCACACCCGGTGACCTCGGCGCCACACCCGGTGACCTCGGCGCCACACCCGGTGACCTCGGCGCCACACCCGGTGACCTCCGCGCCACACCCGGTGACCTCGGCGCGGCTAGCTCGGGACGGCGGCGCGCACGACGGCGGCGGTCGCCTCCGCGATCGCCCTCTCCTCGTCGGTGGGAACCACGAGGACGGGGATGGCGGACCCGGGTGCCGAGATGACGCGGGGCTCCTTGGAGCGCTCGGCGTTGCGGTCGCCGTCGAGCACGACGCCCAACGCGCCGAGCCGGGCCACCACGCGGGCCCGGAACGCGACGGAGTTCTCGCCGATCCCGGCCGTGAACACGATCGCCTTCGCCCCGCCCACCGAGACGTGGTACGCCCCGACGTACTTCGCGAGCCGGTAGGACGCGACGTCGAGCGCGACCTCCGCTTTCCGGTCCCCGGCCTCGGCGGCCTCGACCACCGTGCGCATGTCGTTCGAGCCCGCGAGCGCCCGGAGGCCGGACTCTCGGTTGAGGAGGCTGTCGATCTCGTCCGCGCTGTGCCCCTGCCGGGCGAGGAACACGAGGATCGACGGGTCGACATCGCCGGACCGGGTGCCCATCACGAGGCCTTCGAGGGGCGTGAACCCCATCGAGGTGTCCACGCTCTTCCCCCCTGCCACCGCAGTCGCCGAGGCGCCGTTGCCGAGGTGGAGCACGACGCCGTCGAACGCCTCGGGCGCGAGGCCCAGAAGGGCGGCCGCCCGGCGTGAGACGTACTCGTGCGAGGTCCCGTGGAACCCGTACCGCCGGATCCCGTGGTGCGTGTAGAACCACTCCGGGACGGCGTAGCGCCAGGCGTGCTCCGGGATGGTGCGGTGGAAGGCGGTGTCGAACACGGCCACCTGCGGCATGTCCGGCCACTTGGACGCGATGGCCCGCAGCCCCAGGACGTTCGCGGGGTTGTGGAGGGGCGCGAGAGGGTTGAGCCGCTCGATGGCGCGGATGATCTCGTTGTTCGCGAGGACCGGCTCGGAGAACCGCTCGCCGCCGTGGACCACCCGGTGGCCGACCGCGTCGATGGCCCGGTCCCCCAGGACCTCGTGCAGCGCCCGGTCGACGTGGTCGAGGGCCTCGGCGTGGTCGCGCGGCCCGATGGCCTCGCCGTCGCCCCCGCCGCCGTTGCCCAGCCCGATGCGCTCGATGAGCCCCTCGGTGATCACGGTGCCGGCGTCGACGTCCCTGACCTGGTACTTCAGGGACGAGGAACCTGAGTTGATGACGAGGACGAGCATGCGGGCTCCTAGCTCTCGGTCTTCTGCGGCGTGCCCTGCGCGGCGGTCTGCGCCTGGATGGCCGTGATGGCGACGGTGTTGACGATGTCCTCGACCGTGCATCCGCGGGAGAGGTCGTTGACGGGCTTGTTCAGGCCCTGCAGCACAGGCCCGACGGCGACCGCGCCCGAGGACTGCTGGACCGCCTTGTACGTGTTGTTGCCGGTGTTCAGGTCCGGGAAGATGAACACCGTCGCCTGTCCGGCGACGTCCGAGCCGGGCAGTTTGGAGGCCGCGATCGAGGCGTCCACGGCGGCGTCGTACTGGATGGGGCCCTCCACGGCGAGGTCGGGCCGGCGGGCACGCACGAGCTCGGTGGCCCGGCGCACCTCGTCGACGGCCTCGCCCGAGCCGGACCCGCCGGTCGAGTAGGAGAGCATCGCGACCCGCGGCTCGACGCCGAACTGCGCGGCGGTCTCGGCCGAGGCGAGGGCGATGTCCGCGAGCTGCTCGTCGTTCGGGTCGGGGTTGACGGCGCAGTCGCCGTAGACGAGCACGCGGTCGGGCATGAGCATGAGGAAGACGGACGAGACGATCTTCACCCCGGGCTTCGTCTTGACGAACTCGAGCGCCGGCCGGATCGTGTGGGCGGTCGTGTGCGCAGCGCCGGAGACCATGCCGTCCACGACGCCGAGCTGGACCATCATGGTCCCGAAGTAGCTGACGTCCAGCATCGTCTCGAGGGCCTTCGCGAGGTCGACGCCGCGATGGGCACGCAGCCGCGCGTACTCCTCCGCGAACTTCTGGCGCAGGTCCGAGGTGGCGGGGTCGACGACGTCGATCCCCTCGAGCGCGATGCCGTTGGCGGCGGCGATCTCGCGGACCTGGGTCTCGCTGCCCAGGAGTGTGAGGTCGCAGACGTCGCGGCGGTGCAGGATGTCCGCGGCGCGCAGGATGCGCACGTCCGTCCCTTCAGGCAGGACGATCCGCTTGCGCTGGGCGCGCGCGCGGCCGATGAGCTCGTGCAGGAAGCGCAGCGGCGTCATGGACTCGGGCCGTGGCAGGTCGAGCCGTTCGAGGAGCTCGGCGTCGTCCACGTACCGCGCCCACGCCCCGAGCGCGGAGGCCACCTTGCGCCGGTGCCCCGTCCAGATCTCGCTGCGCACCTCTGACACGGCCCGGGCGGCATGGTAGGTGTCCTCGTCGTAGGCGAACACGGGGAACGGCGCCTGGGCCAGGAGCGGGAGGATGTGCGGGTCCGGGGCGAGGCCGCCGGTGAGCACCATCGCGGCCGGCACGGGGAACTCTGGCGAGAACGTCGAGGCGAGGGCGCCGACCATGACATCCGCGCGGTCGCCGGGGACGATCACGAGGTCGCCGTCGTCCAGCGCGGCGATGAAGTTGGCGACGTTCATCGCCGCGACCTTCACCCCGCGCACCTCGCGCTCCATGTCGGCGCTGCCGGCGAGCTGGCGCAGGCGGAGCGCGCCGGAGACCTCGCCGGTGGTCGGGCGCGAGATCTCGGCGAGCTCGGGGAGGACGTAGACCGGGCGGTGGGATGCCCCGGGACGGATGGCGGCCCTGATCTCTTCCATCTGCTCGGGGTCGGCGCGGTTCACCATCATCACGAGGAGGCTGCACCGCGCGGCGTAGAGCTCCTTGCGGGCCACGTCGACGGCGTCCGCGATCTCATCCGGCGTGCGGTTGCGGCCGCTCACGACGGCGAGCATCGGGCACCCGAGGTCGTTGGACAGCCGCGCGTTGAGGGCGAACTCGACCGCGGAGTCCTGCCCCGTCAGGTCCGTGCCCTCGACGACGACGACGTCCACCTTCGCGGCGATCTCGGCGAAGATCTCGACGCAGCGGGAGTCGATCTCCTCGCGCTGGCCGGAGGCGAGCAGGCGCCTGACCTCCCGCGCGCCGAGGCCGCCGCGGCACACGTCCGCGCCGAGGTCGAAGCGGCTGCGCATCAGGGCCACCATGGGATCTGCGTCCGCGGAATCCCCCATGACGATGGGCTTGAAGAAGCCGATCCTGCCCGTGCTGCGGTGGAGCGCCTCGGCCACTCCGAGGGCCACGAGCGACTTCCCCGAACCCGGGGTGGTCGCGCTGATGTAGATGCCACGTGACATGGGCGCTCCTGCTCTCGGCGGTCGGCCCGGCGGCGCGCTGCTGTCCTCCTCCGGGCTGCTGTGAACCAGTCTCTCAGGCGCCCGTGCGGACCACCCCGGAAAGGCCGCGCCGACGCGCCGCGGGCCTGCTCACGGCAGGCTGTGCTCCTTGACACATGGCGGCTCATGAGATTACCTAATGAACATTCGGTAAAAAATTGCGAGAGGTGTCCCCATGAGCGAAGTTGCTCCCGCCCACACGCTTGCCCACCCGATCCTCACGGACGACTACGCGACAGAGTGGATGGGCCTGACCGTCCTCGAGCTCGGTGACGGAACGGCGACGGTGGCGACGACCCTGCGCCGGGAGATGCTCAACGGCTTCGGGATCGCGCACGGGGGAATGCTCTTCGCCATCGCGGACTCCGCCTTCGCCCTCGCCTGCAACCCGCACACGCCCGACGAGGCGCAGGCCAACACGGTCACCGTCGCCTCCGGCGTCGACGTGAACTTCCTCGCCCCGGCCCACGAGGGCGAGCTCATCACGGCAGTTGCCGCCCGCCGGGCCCACGCTGGCCGCAGCGGGATCTACGACGTCCAGGTCTTCTCCTCTCCCGCGGACACGCCCCACACGGCCGAGGCCCCCGGCCGCCTGGTCGCCGAGTTCCGCGGCCGCTCGCGCACCATCCCCAAGCGCTGAGCCGCGCCGCCGTCGCCCGCACCGGCGCACGACGGCGACCGTGCGCCGTCGTGCGCGCCGCCCAGACCCGCCCGAACCCCGCCCCCACCCAGCCCGACAATGAAGTGAGCCCGCCGTGACCCAGACCGCATCCGCCCCCGAGACCCCGAAGACCTCCGCCTTCGGCCCCGCCGTCCTCGACGCCGAGGAGACGATGAGCCGGGACGAGATCGAGGCCCTCCAGCTGACCCGCCTCAAGGAGACGGTGAAGTACGCGTACGAGCGCGTCCCGCACTACACCCGCAAGTTCGACGAGGCCGGCGTCCGCCCCGAGGACCTCAAGGAGCTCGGCGACCTCGCCAAGTTCCCGTACACCACCAAGGAGGACCTCCGCGAGGAGTACCCCTTCGGCATGTTCGCGGTCCCGATGAACGAGGTCACCCGCATCCACGCCTCCTCCGGCACCACCGGGCGCCCCACCGTGGTCGGCTACACGAAGCAGGACCTCGACACGTGGGCCACGATCGTAGCCCGCTGCTTCCGCGCCGCGGGCGTGCGCCCCGGCATGAAGGTCCACAACGCCTACGGCTACGGCCTCTTCACGGGCGGCCTCGGCGCCCACTCCGGCATCGAGAAGCTGGGCGCGACCGTCATCCCGATGTCCGGCGGCCAGACCGAGAAGCAGATCCAGCTCATCGAGGACTTCGCCCCGGACGCGATCTGCTGCACGCCGACCTACCTGCTCACCATCGGCGACGCGATGATGCACAAGGGCATCGACCCGCGGAAGACCTCGCTGAAGTACGCGGTCCTGGGCGCCGAGCCGTGGACCAACGAGATGCGCGCCGAGCTCGAGGAGATGTTCGGCCTCAAGGCGAGCGACATCTACGGCCTCTCCGAGGTCATGGGTCCGGGCGTCGCGGGCGAGTCCTTCGAGACCCAGGACGGCTCGCACATCTGGGAGGACCACTTCCGCCCGGAGATCGTGGACCCGTTCGACCTCACCAAGACCAAGTCCGACGGCGAGACCGGCGAGCTCGTCTTCACGTCCCTGACCAAGCAGGCCCTTCCGATCATCCGCTACCGGACCAAGGACCTCTCCACGCTGCTCCCCGGCACCGCCCGCCCGGGCCACCGCCGCATGGGCCGCATCTCGGGCCGCACCGACGACATGATCATCCTGCGCGGCGTGAACCTGTTCCCGTCCCAGATCGAGGAGATCGCCCTGCGGATCCCCGAGCTGAGCCCGCACTTCCAGCTCATCCTGACCCGTCCCGAGGGCCGCCGCATGGACGACCTCACGATCAAGATCGAGCCGCGCGAGGGCACCACCCCCGAGCAGCGCCAGGCCGCCGGCTCCACGCTGCGCCAGCAGATCAAGATCCACATCGGGTCCTCCTGCACGATCGACGTCGTCGAGCCGGGCTCGCTCGAGCGCTCCAACGGCAAGCTCCGCCGCATCTACGACCTCCGCGACCAGAAGGCGTAGCACCACCTCCTCCCCGTGGCCGCCGGTCCTGCCGGCGGCCACGGCCTCCCTAGACTGGATCCCATGCCCACCCTCCCCGCCACCACCAACGGCACCAGCAGCAGCGGCACCACCACCAACGGTGCCACCACCGGCCGGCGCGGCCGCCCCGGATACGACCAGCAGACCGTGCTCAACGTCGCGGTCGAGGTCTTCAATCGTCACGGCTACGACGCCACGAGCATGGGCATCCTCGCCGAGAACCTCGGCATCTCGAAGTCCGCGATCTACCACCACGTACCCTCCAAGGAAGACCTGCTCTCGCTCGCGCTCGAGGAGGCTCTGGGCGGCCTCGAATCGGTGTGGGCCTCGCCCGAGGCCCAGTCCGGGGCGGCGGAGCACCGCCTCGAGTTCGTGGTCCGCTCCACCGTTCGGGTCCTGACCGAGAAGCTGCCGTTCGTCACGCTCCTGCTGCGCCTGCGCGGCAACACCGAGACCGAGCGCGCCGCCCTCGAACGGCGCCGCAGCTTCGACCGCAAGGTCGCAGAGCTCATCGGCGCCGCCCGCGAGGAGGGCACCCTCCGGAAGGACATCGACCCGCGCACGGTCTCGCGCCTCCTGTTCGGCACGATCAACTCGATCGTCGAGTGGTACCGCCCCGGAGGCTCGCTCACACCGGAGAAGCTGGCGGACGACGTCGTGACCGTGGTCTTCGACGGCCTGCACACCCGCAGCTGAGACCCGCCGGACGGTCCTTGATATTTGGCCGGCGCCGTGCCCACGCTGGGTCCATGGCCGTACGGATCTCCCAGGAACTCAAGAGGCTGCTCCCCCAGCTGCGCTACGAATCCACCGCCAAGCGCCTCCGCGCGAAGCTCGGCGACGCTCTCGTGCTCGACTCGCAGCGCGCCGTCGTGCTCTGGGAGCCGGACCGCTACCTGCCGGTGCACGCGGTGCCCGCGGACGACGTCGTCGCGCGCCTCGAGCCTGACCCGTCGCCCGACGCCGTCCCGCCGGAGCGCCCGGGGCCACCGAGCTCGCCGTTCCCCTTCGCGCCGCACACGGCCGACGGCGAGCAGCTCGCCGTCTGCGTAGGCGGCACCCTCGTGCCCGGAGCCGCGTTCAGGCTCGCCGATCCCGATCTCGCCGGGTATGTGGCCTTCGACACCGATGCGTTCTCCTGGTTCGAGGAGGAGGAGCCCATCCTGGGGCACCCCCGGGACCCGTTCAGCCGCATCGACGTGCGCGCCTCGAAGGCCCACGTGCGGGTCCTGCTCGGCGGCGTCGTGCTCGCGGACTCCGCCTCCACGGTGCGGCTCTTCGAGGGCCGGCTCCCGCCGCGCAGCTACTTCCATCCGGACGACGTCCGGTGGGAGCACCTCGTCCCGGACCCCCTGCGCACGGTGTGCCCGTACAAGGGCGTCGCGAAGTACTGGGCGGCGCCAGGCCTCGGCGACGGGCGGCCCGTGGCCTGGAGCTATGGCCCCTATTTCCCGGAGATGCTGCAGATCCAGGACCGCATCGCGTTCTTCGACGAGCGCGTGGACGTCGAGGTCGACGGGGTCGTCCAGGGGCGGCCGAGGACGACCTGGTCCTAGGTGGCAACGCGTTGCCATGGGGTTGGCTTCGGCGCCGAGCCGACCTATAGTCAGATAGTGACCTGCATCTCAACGGCGCGATGCAGGTTTTTCTCTGCCTGCTTCCAGCGAGGCAGGTGAGACTGTGCCCCCGCTTCCGCGCCGAACGTTCCTCACGCTGCTCGAGGCCGGTGCCGGCGCCGCCGCACTCGCCGCGTGCACGCCGTCGAACGCCCCGAACCCTCTGACGAGTCCCGGGTCGGGCGCAGCGGGCTCGGGGACGGGAGGACCCGGCGGGGACGGCGCTCCCCGGGTCACCCGCACGGTGGCCGAGCGGCTCTCCACGCCGTGGTCGATCGCCTTCGTGCCCGACGGCTCCGCCTTCGTCTCGGAGCGGGACTCGGGCAGGATCCTGCGCCTGGGGACCGGCGGCGACCCTCGCGAAGCGGCGCGGATCGCGGTGCGCACCGACACGAGCGAGGGCGGCCTCCTCGGCCTCGAAGCGGCCCCCGACTTCGCCAGCAGCGGCACCCTCTACGCCTACTACACGGCGGAGCGCTCGAACCGCGTCGTCGCCCTGCACTGGGACGGCAGCTCCCTGGGCGGTGAGCGCGTCCTCGTCGATGGGATCCCCGAGGCGCCCATCCACAACGGCGGCCGGATCAAGGCCGGCCGCGACGGGTTCCTCTACATCGGAACCGGCGATGCGACGGAACGCTCCTCGTCCCAGGACCGGGCAAGCCTCGGCGGGAAGGTCCTGCGCGTGGCGTCCGACGGCGCGCCGGCGGACGGCAACCCCTTCGGCAACCGGGTCTTCACCTACGGGCACCGGAACGTCCAAGGCCTCGCGTGGGACTCCTCGGGCCGGCTCTGGGCCAGCGAGCTCGGACCTGACCGGGACGACGAGCTCAACCTCCTCCAGGCCGGCTCGCAGTACGGCTGGCCCTCCGTGACCGGCGCCCGGTCGAGCAACGGGAGCGTCCCCGCGGTCCACGTCTGGCCATCGACGGCGGACGCCTCCCCCAGCGCGCTGGCGATCGTCGACGACGTCGCGTACGTCGCCTGCCTGCGTGGGGAGCGGCTGTGGCGCCTCCCGCTGCCGGCCGCGGGCTCGACCGGGGACGGCAGCGGCCACCTGCCGGGGGCCACCGAGCATTTCCGCAGCCAGTACGGCCGGCTCCGGGATGTCGTGCAGGTGCCTGGTCAGCGGGAGCTGTGGATCGCGACGAACGAGGGCTCGAACTCGAGGATCCTCGCCATCGCGATATGACCCCAGACCGCAGGGCGATCAGGCGGGGCGTCCCACCCGGGCGTCCGCGACCAGGGCAACCACGCGGTCGTGCAGCGGGTGCCCCGCGTCGAGGCCGGTGATCTCCTCTGCCAGCTCCGCGTCCGACGACCCCGACGCGAGCAGCGCCTGAAGGCGGACGGCCTCCTCGTCGTCGTGCGCGTCGAAGGCGAGGGCCGCGCCCATGGCCGCGAGGAGCGCATCGGCAGCCATCCCCCGCTCGGCGAGCTCGGCGGCGGGGCCGACGAACCGCTCATGCCGGGACAGCTTCCGCAGCGGGGCACGGCCAACGCGCTCGACCGTGTCGGGCAGCTCGGCGTTGGCGAAGCGGCCGAGGATCTTCGTCACGTACGCCTGCTGCTGCTCGGGGGCGAACCCGTACTTGGCCACGAGCAGGGCCTTCGTCTCGGCGAGCACCGCCTCGACCTTCGCGCGGACGTCCAGATCGGCGAGGGCGTCCGAGATCTTCTCGGCGCCGGCACGGCGCCCGAAGTACGCGGCGGAGGCGTGGCCGGTGTTGACCGTGAAGAGCTTGCGCTCGATGTACGGACCGAGCGAATCGACCCACGTCACGCCCGGGATATCGGGAGCGGCGTCCCCGAAGGGAGCCTTCTCGATGGCCCACTCGAAGTAGGGCTCGACGCGGACGTCGAGGCCGCCGCCCGCCTCTTGGGTCGGGACAATCCGGTCAACCGCCGTGTTGGCGAAGACCGCCCGGGCATCCACGGCGCCGTCGTCCAGCCCTTCCCCCGCCGCTGCGGAGCGGATCTCCTTCTCCAGGATGTCCGTGGCATTGATCGCGTTCTCGCACGCCATCACGGCGAGCGGCGCCGCGCCGGCGGGGCGCGCCGCGATCCCGCGGGCGATCGCCGGGGCGACGAACTTCAGGATGTTCGGCCCCACCGCGGTGGTCACGACGTCGGCCGCCGCGATCCGGTCGACGAGCCCGGCCTCGTCGGTGGCCGAGTTCACTGCGGTGTAGCCGTCCACGGCATGGTCTGCGCCTCCCTCGCCCACCTCGTGCACGGTGTACGACGGCGTGTCGTTGAGCGCGTCGATGAGGGGCGCCGCGACGTCTGCGAACACGAGCCGGTAGCCGGCGTTGTGCAGGAGGAGCCCGACGAAGCCCCTGCCGATGTTGCCTGCCCCGAAGTGGACTGCGGTCTTCTGGTGTTCTGCGGGTGCGTCGCTCACGCGTTCACCTTTCCGAGGATGTCGAGGATCTCGTCGACGCTGGAGGCCGCCTCGAGGCGCGCCACCTGCTCCTTGTCGCCGAAGACCTTGGCGATCTTGGCCAGGATGCCGAGGTGCTCCTTGTTCTTGCCGGCGATCCCGACGACGAACTTGACCGGCTTGCCATTCCAGTCGATCGGGTCCTCGTAGCGGGCGAACGTCACGGCCGAGGCCTTGATGTGGTCCTTCGCCTCGTTGGTCCCGTGGGGGATGGCGAGGAAGTTGCCCATGTAGGTCGACACGGAGCCTTCGCGCTCGTGCATCGCCGCGGTGTACTGCCCGTCGACTGCGTCGACCGCCATGAGCAGGCGGCCGGCTTCGTCGATCGCTCCGGCCATGTCCGCGGCCCCGCCCTGCAGGAGGACGGATTCGCGGCGCAGCACCTGCTTGGCCTCCGCCGGTGCCTCGCCTGCCGGGGCCGCGGCGGTGGACGGTGCCGTGGCGGACGACGCCGGGGCCGCGGCGGCCGCAGCCGGCGCACCTGCCGCCGGCGCCGACTCTCCAGCCGGAGCCTCCGGCTCCGCGTCGAGCGACTCGACGATCTCGTCGTACCTGGGGCTGCCCATGAAGTTGTCGACCGTCACGATCTGCGCGCTCGGCGTCTTCTGGCGTGCTCGGAGGGCGAGGTCCTGATGGACCACGACCATGTCGTACGTGTCGGTGAGGCTCGCGATGGACGAGTTGGTGACCGTGACCTCGTCGTGGCCCGCGGCCTTGATCTTATTGCGGAGCACTGAGGCGCCCATTGCGGAGGAGCCCATGCCGGCGTCGCATGCGAAGACGATGTTCCTGACGCCGGTTCCCGTGAGGGTCGCGACGCCGCCACCGGCGGACGCCCCGCCGAGGACGCTGGAGGCCATGGACTTCCTGCCCTTCATGCTCTCCATCTGGGTCGTGGCGGCCTGCAGGTCGCCCTCGCCCTTGTCCTTGGAGGTGCGCAGGATGATCGACGCAATGACGAAGGAGACGGCACACGCGAGGATGACCGCCAGGATCACTCCGATGTAGCTGTCCCTCGAGGTCTGCGCGAGGACCGCGATGATGGAGCCCGGCGCGGCAGGGGCGACGAGGCCGGAATGCGTGATCGCGAGCGTCGCGATGCCCGTCATTCCGCCGCCGATGGTGGCGAGGATGAGGATCGGCTTCATGAGCACGTACGGGAAGTAGATCTCGTGGATGCCGCCGAGGAAGTGGATGATCGCCGCGCCCGAGGCCGAGGCCTTGGCAGCGCCGCGGCCGAAGAACATGTACGCCAGCAGGACGCCCAGGCCCGGGCCGGGGTTCGCCTCGAGGAGGAACAGGATCGACTTGCCCTGCTCGAGGGACTGCTGGGTGCCGAGCGGGGTGAGGACGCCGTGGTTGATGGCGTTGTTGAGGAACAGGACCTTCGCGGGCTCGATGAGGAGCGAGGTGAGCGGCAGGAGCCCGTTGTTGACGAGGAACTGCACGGCATCGCCGGCCACCTTGCTGCCAGCCTCGACGACCGGTGCGATTCCGTAGAACCCGATGAGTGCCAGGATCGCGGCCCATATTCCGGCGGAGAAGTTGTTGATGAGCATCTCGAAGCCGGGCCGGATCTTGTGGGACCAGATCGCATCCAGCTTCTTCATGGTCCAGCCGCCGAGCGGGCCCATGATCATGGCGCCGACGAACATCGGGATCCCGGCGCCGACGATGACGCCCATCGTCGCGATCGCGCCGACCACGCCGCCGCGCATGTCATACACAGCCTTGCCGCCGGTGTAGGCGATGAGGAGCGGCAGGAGGTAGGTGATCATCGGTCCCACGAGGCCCACATAGGCCTTGCCGGTGGCAGGGTCGGTCCCCCAGCCCCCCAGCTGGGGCACGGGGAGGAAGCCCTTCTCGATGAAGAGCGCGGTGATGAGGCCCCAGGCGATGAAGGCGCCGATGTTGGGCATGATCATGCCGGAGAGGAAGGTGCCGAACTTCTGCACCCCGGCCCGGGCCGTGTGCAGGCGCGAAGGCGCTGCTGTGGTCGACATGAGTTTCCCTGCTTTCGTCTCAGGAGGCAGCATGCGGCTGCGGGGAGGGGTGGGATCAGCCCTTCTGGTCTGGGTCGGCCGACGACGCGGACGCCGTGGAGAGCCGGTGGAGCCATTCGAGGAAGAGCTTCATCTCGGTGCCGGACAACTGGTCCGGGTGCGAGGACTGGAGCGTGGCGTTGAGGGCGATGGCAGCGGCAACATAGCTGGGCTGCCCGCCGGCCGCGGCCGCGGCTCCTGCGCTGGGTGCATCGAGGATGCTGGGGTCGGTGAGGACAGAGCGCAGGACGGCGTCCCGCGTCTGGGTCGAGAGGGGATTGGTGGCATCGGGCGCCTCAGAGGCGTCGGAGATCAGCATGAGCGTCACGCCCACGTTGGCCGCGAGGATCGCCCTCGCCGCCTCGAGCGGAGGCACGGCGAGCTGCCCGGAGGCGGCGAGCCGGTTGAGCTCCCTCTCGAGGAGCCGTTCGGCCTCGGTGACGACGACCGGGCGGCGGGTGGGGCCGCTGGCCCCGAACATGAGCATGTAGAGCTGGGCGTGGGTGACGCCGAACTGGACGTGCACGTCCCAGAGCCTCTTGACGTCCTGGATCGGCACGTCCGAGCGCTCGATGCTGCCCTCGCTCTGGACGAACTCCTCGAAGCCCCTGGCCACCACGGCTTCCATGAGCCCGTCCTTGTCGCCGAAGTGGTGGTACAGCGTGGGCGCCGTGACCCGGGCGAGCTCGGTGATCTGCCGGGTCGAGACCGGGGCCCCGTCCGACGATGCCACGAGATCCATGGCGGCCTGGATGAGCCGCTCACGGGGAGAGGGAACGTCCCCCTTCTTCTCCTCGGGGTCGTCCGCGACTCCCGAACCTCGTTGGCGCATGGCCGCTAGCGTAGTAGATATAGCAACGCTATACAAGACACGAGAGTGAGCTGCATCACGGCGCGACGACGCACTTCCTCCGGCTGCCGGCGGTGTGAACTGGATCACTTATGTATCTTGTATAGCAATGCTATAGAGGCTAGGGTAACGCAGGACACTTTTCGGGCGGGCCCGTCGCGCGCCCCCCTACCCCCACGAAAGGATCTCGAATCATGGAGCAGTTTCACGGTGTCGGTGTGACTCCGGGGCGGGTTGTGGGGCCGGTGCTGCAGATGCCGGCGCCGGTGTCCGAGCCGGGTCCGGGGCCGGTTCCGGGGCAGGACGCGGTGGTGGAGGCGGAGCGGATCCGGTCCGCGTCCAAGGCCGTCCAGGCGGCGCTGAAGGACCGTGCCGCGGCCGCGGCCGGGGAGGCGCGGGGCGTGCTGGAGGCGACAGCGCTGATGGCCGCGGACCCGATGCTGGTCAAGGGCGCCGTGAAGCTGCTGGACCCGTCGGCTGACGGGGGCGCCCGCTCGGCCGAGCGGGCGGTGTGGGAGTCCGGGGCCGCGGTCGCGGCGAAGCTGGAGTCCCTGGGCGGGTACATGGCCGAGCGCGCCGCGGACGTCCTGGACGTGCGCGCCCGGATCGTGGCCGAGCTGCGCGGCCTGCCCGCCCCGGGCATCCCGGCCTCCCCGACCCCGTTCGTGCTCGCCGCCCACGACCTGGCCCCGGCCGACACCGCGACCCTGGACCCGGCCCGGGTCCTGGCCCTGGTCACCTCCGGCGGCGGCCCGCAGTCCCACACCGCGATCCTGGCCCGGGCCCTGGGCCTGCCCGCCGTGGTCGCCGCCCCCGGCGTGGACACCATCCCGGACGGCACACCCGTGTACGTCGACGGGGCCGCAGGGACCGTGGCCACCGGCCCCGGCCCCGAGCAGGAGGCCGCCGCCGCGGCGTGGGCGGCCCAGGCCGCCGCCCTGGCCGGGGGGTTCACCGGGGCCAACCGGCTCGCCGACGGGCACCCCGTGCCCCTGCTGGCCAACGTCGCCACCGGCAAGGACGCCGCCGCAGCCGCGGCCGCCGGCGCCGAGGGCGTGGGCCTGCTGCGCACCGAATTCTGCTTCCTGGACCGCCCCACCGAGCCCACCCACGACGAGCAGGTCGCCGCCTACTCCGCCGTGTTCGCCGAGTTCGCCGGGAAGAAGGTCGTCATCCGCACCCTCGACGCCGG